>NZ_SKOG01000048.1 GCF_007120195.1 Aquisalimonas sp. | reverse complement strand
ATCAGCTCGATGCGCGCCGCTGCATCTCGTATCTGACCATCGAGCATCAGGGCAGCATTCCCGAGCACCTGCGCCCGCTCATGGGCAACCGCGTCTTCGGCTGCGATGACTGCCAGATGGTATGCCCCTGGAACAAGTTCGCGCGTCCCACGGATGAGGCGGATTTCCATCCCCGACACGGCCTGGATACGCCGGCTCTGATCAGGCTTTTCCTTTGGGATGAGCGCGCGTTCCTGCGCAACACGGAAGGCTCGGCCATCCGCCGCCTCGGCCACGAACGCTGGCTGCGCAACATCGCCGTCGCTTTGGGCAATAGTCCCACCACCACTGACGTCGTCGCTGCGCTGGAACGACGCCGCGGGCACCCCAGCGAGCTGGTCCGTGAGCATGTGCACTGGGCATTGACTCGTCACGGCGTGGCAGAGCAACACACAGGAGAGCGTCCATGAGTGAGCAGGAACTCGGCGGAATCACCGTCGCCGTCCCCGAAAGCCGGAAGCTGGATATTTTCGCCCGCATGCTGGAAGAGCGCGGCGCCGCTGCTTGGCGTTGTCCGTTGGTCCGCATCGCCGATACCCCCGACGAGGCGAGTGTCCATCAGTGGTTGGAGCGGTTTTGCGCGCATCCGCCCGACGGGCTGATCCTGCTCACGGGGGAAGGCCTGCGCCGGCTGCTCGGCTTCGCCGAACGCGCCGGCATGCACGGGGCCTTCGTGACGGCGCTGGCGCGCCCACGCATCATCGCCCGGGGGCCAAAACCGGGCCGAGCACTGCGCAGTGTCAGTCTCAAGCCGGACCTGTTTTCCGATGAGCCCACCACCGCCGGGGTCATCCGCAGCCTGCAACAGCTCGACCTGGATGGCCATCGCGTCGGCGTCCAACTCTACGGCGAGGAACCAAACCAGGCGCTGATGGATGCTATTCGCGACGCCGGGGCCGAACCGGACCCGGTGGCCCCCTACATCTACCTCGCCGACCAGGACGCCCCGGCCGTGCTGGAACTCATCGAGGCCCTGGAGTCCGGGACCATTGACGTCATCGCCTTCACCAGCAAGTCCCAGGTGCAGCGGTTATGGGATGTCGCCGAGCATGCGGGTCGGCTCGAGGCGCTGCGCAGCGGCCTGGCGCGAACGCTGGTGGCAGCGGTCGGGCCGGTGGTGGAGGAGGCCTTGGAGCAACGGGGCCGGCCAGCGGACATGGCGCCGGCGACGAGTTACTTCATGAAGCCGCTGGTGCGGGAGATGGCAACGCGTATGCAGAGTCAGTCCGGAGAAGGCTAGAGGTCCGCCACCTCGATGTTGTCGATCAACCGTGCCCGGCCAAGCCGGGCGGCGCCGAGGACAACAAACTGCGACGCGGGGAGATCGGGAACCGGCTCCTCCAGCGTGTCCCGGCGCCGAATGCTGACGTAATCCGGCTGCATGCCGACACGGCGCAGGTGTTCCCAGCCCTGAGCCTCGAGCTGCAGGAAGTCCCGCTCCCCGGCCTTGAGGCTTGAGGCGATACAGTGGAGTTCCCTGTACAGCGCCGGAGCGATTTGCCGCTCGGCCGGCTCCAGGTAGGCATTACGGGAACTCAGCGCCAGGCCGTCCGGCGCCCGCGCAGTCTCCGAGCCGATGACCTCCACGGGCACATTCAGGTCGGCAACCATGCGGCGGATGATCTGGTACTGCTGGAAATCCTTGCGCCCGAACACGGCACGGTCCGGCGCGATCATGTTGAACAGCTTGCACACCACCGTCGCCACACCCGTGAAATGCCCCGGGCGGTGGGCACCGCAGAGAATGTCCGACAGGCCCGGCACATGGATCGTGACCACATGATCGAGCCCGCGCGGGTAGACTTCGCTGACCGGAGGAGCGAACAGCGCATCGGTCCCTTCGGCCCGCAGCTGCTCGCTATCGGCCTCCAGCGTCCGCGGGTAGCCGTCGAAATCCTCACTGGGGCCGAACTGGGTGGGGTTCACGAACACGCTGGCCACCACGCGGTCGCTGATACGGCGCGCGTGCCGTACGAGTCGCAGATGGCCTTCGTGCAGGTTCCCCATGGTGGGAACAAAGCCGACCACCTCGCCCTCGACCTGCCAGGCGCGCACCCGCGCGCGCATACTTTCGATCTGGTGATACGTTTCCATGCCGGTCAGAAGCTGTGCTGGGCCGAGGGAAAGCGGCCTTCCCGAACCGCTGCGACGTACGCCTCCACCGCTCCCTGGATGGTGTCCGCCTCGGCCATGAAATCGTGGGAAAACCTCGGTGTCCTACCGGGGGTGATGCCGAGAACGTCCTGGAGCACCAGGATCTGGCCATCGGTATCGGCGCCGGCCCCGATGCCGATCACCGGCACCGCCACCTCGCGGGTCACCCGCGCGGCCAAGACCGCCGGCACACACTCCAGAAGAATGATATCGGCACCCGCATCGGCCAAGGCCCGGGCATCGGCGACCATGGTATCGGCCTCGCTCGTCTCGCGGCCCTGCACCCGATACCCGCCCATCTTGTGCACGCTCTGGGGCTGCAAGCCTAGGTGCGCGCAAACCGGAATGCCGGCACCGTTGAGCCGACTAACCGCCTCGGCCTGTCCGCGCCCGCCCTCAAGCTTGATCATCTGTGCACTGCCTTCTTTCATGAGTCGAGCGCCGTTGCGCAAGGCGTCTTCCACGGTGGCATGGCTCATGAACGGCATGTCCACCATGAGCAGGGCTGCAGGACGCGCCGCCGCGACACACCGGGCATGGTAGATCATGTCCTCCATGGTTACCGGCAGGGTGGTGTCGCAGCCTTGCATGGTCATGCCCAGGGAATCGCCGACCAGGATGACATCCATACCCGCTGCATCCGTGACCGTGGCGAAGGTAAAGTCATAGGCCGTGAGACAGGCGATCTTTGCGCCGGACGCCTTCATTTTTGCCAGCGTCGCTACGGTCACAGCGCGTTTACGGGATTCCCCGGCGTCCATAAGCACTCCAGTTCGTCGTCGGGCAGCGCCCAAACCAAGGGAAACACTGAATTACGCGATCGGTGCCGGATTGAAGACATGGCGGCCGCTGCGGATGGTGCGCAGCCGCTCCAGCAACTCACAATAATCGGCATCACTGTTGACGAGATCGATCTCGGCGGCATTCACAATCAACAGTGGCGCCCGCGCGTAATGGCGAAAGAACTCCACGTAAGCATCGCTGAGCCGCTGAAGATACTCCAAATCGATGCGCTGCTCATAGTCGATGCCACGCCTGCGAATGCGCTCGAGCAGGACGTTGACCGGGGCCTGGAGATAGACCACCAGGTCCGGCGGCTGCACATCGGGCGCCAGATGGTTGTAGACGCGCTGGTAGAGCTCGAATTCGTTCGCGCTCAGCGTCAGCTGCGCAAACAAATAATCCTTCTCGAACAAGAAATCGGAGACTCGGGTGCTCTCGAACAAATCCCCCTGGCGCAATCCGTGCAGCTGTGCCGCGCGCTGAATGAGAAAAAACAGCTGGGTCTGGAAGGCCGCAGCGCGGGGGGTCTCATAGAACTGCTCCAGGAACGGGTTATCCTGTGCCCCTTCCAGCAACAGCTCGCTGCCGAAACTGCCCGCAAGCCGACGTGCAAGGCTGGTTTTACCCACGCCGATCGGTCCTTCAACCACCAGATACCCGGGAAAATCGCGCTCACGCATCAGGCCTTGTTCCACTCCCTGTGTCTTCCCGCAGGCGACGAACGCCCTCACGGGGGCAGACCGCCAGGAGCTCCTGCAAGGATCCACGCCCCGGTATGCGAACGCCGGGAGCCAGTTCGGCGAGAGGATACAGCACAAACGCCCGCAAGTGCAGGCCGGGGTGGGGCACGGTCAGGCGCTCGGTATCGAGCACCTGGTTGCCGTAGAGCAGCAGATCCAGGTCCAACGTGCGTGGGCCCCAGTGACGCCCTCGCCGGCGGGCCTGAGCCTGCTCCTGTGCCTGCAGCACATCCAACAGCGCCAGGGGGTCGAGGGCGGTCACCACCCGCGCGACAGCATTGACGAAATCCGGTTGATCCTGGGGGCCCATGGGTGGGCTACGATAGAGCTCGGATACGGGCCCGAGTTCCATCCCCTCGCGCTGGCCCAACGCCACAACGGCTTGATGAATCTGGGCGACCGGGTCTTCGAGATTGCTCCCAAGCCCGATGTAGGCGGTGACCCGACCGTGCATCAGCCGGGGGTCACGGGCGTTTCACCACCGCCACGCCGGCGGCGCCGGCGGCGCTTGCGCGGCTTTGCAGGGTCCGGAGTCCGCTGCTCCTGCTCCGGGGTAGTCTGGAAGTCGGTCCACCAGTCCGCGAGCTCCTGGGGCGCATCACCCGCCGCGGCCCGAATCAGCAGGAAATCATAGGCCGCGCGGAAACGCGGATGCCCGAGCAGACGGGTCGCACGCTTGCCACCGCACCGCGTGAGCCGCGGCTGTAGCAACATGATTTCGCGCATGGGCACACTGAAGCGTTTAGGTATCGCAACCCGCTGCAGCTGCTCGGCCAGCACTTCGCCCATGGCCTCCTGCAGTGCCTGGGACTCGTTCATGCCCTGATCGACCGCGTAGGCCTCAGCGCGCTCAGCGACGCTGGGCCATAACAGCGCCGCAAACAGGAATGCGGGTGTCACCGGTTTATCCTCGTTCACGCGCCGGTCGGTGTTCTCCAGTGCGCGCAGAATAAACAGGTCCCAGACCTCGCCTGAGTCGCTATCGAGCGCGGCCTCTGTTTGCGGGAACAGGTGACTGAACAGCTCGTAGCGCCTCAAGATGTGGAACGTCTGCGCCCCCACGCCACCCAGGAAGAGTTTCATGATCTCGTCGAAGAGGCGCGCCTGGGGGATCTGCTCGAGCAGCGCCGCCATCTCCGGAATCGGCTCGCCCGCGGCCGCATCGATGGTAAAACCGAGCTTGCCGGCGAACCGGGCGGCCCGGAGCATGCGCACCGGATCCTCGCGATAGCGGGCGACCGGATCGCCAATCAGGCGTAACCGTCCGGCTTCCAGATCATCGAATCCGTTGGCAAAATCCACCACGGAGAAATCGGCGATGTTGTAGTACAGCGAGTTGACAGTGAAATCCCGCCGCAGCGCATCCTCTTCCACCGTACCGTAGACGTTGTCGCGGAGGATCCGCCCATCCTCCATGGCCACGTCCCCGCCGCCGTCGTCGTTATCGGGGTCGTGCAGAGCACGGAACGTCGCGACTTCGACAATGTCGCGGCCGAAAAACACATGGGCAAGGCGAAAACGCCGTCCGATCAAGCGGCAGTTGCGAAACAGCGCCTTGACGTCTTCGGGTTTGGCGTCAGTGACCACGTCGAAGTCTTTGGGCTCGCGCCCCAGCGACAGATCACGCACACCACCCCCCACCAGATAGGCCTCAAAGCCGGCATTTTTCAGCCGGTAGAGCACCTTGAGCGCATGATCGCTGATGTTCTTGCGGGATACCTGGTGCTCGGAGCGCGGGATCACGCGAGCCTGGGCGCGCAGTTGTTCGAGTTCCTGGTCAGTCACAGAGTCCAAGCTTGAGCCAAAAGAGTGAGCGCGTATAATATCACCCTCGCTGTGGGGATGCAGGCGCATTCCGGCAGTTGGCGCAACATTCGGAAATTCCGCTCCCATCGTCTAGCGGTCCAGGACGCCGCCCTCTCACGGCGGAAACCGGGGTTCGATTCCCCGTGGGAGCGCCAAATAACGGTGAGCGAGTTCATTGCTCGCAGTCTATCGGCTCAAGTATAAGAGTCAGGGCGCGGCCGGACTCGCATGCGCAATGGGTTCGATGAGACGAGCGCGCATTTTGGGCGGTCCCCACCTTCCGCAATCGAGTCATGACAACGCCAGGTACAGCACACCGGGATACGCCGGCGCAGTGGCGGCCGGTTACGGGTAATTGTTGAGCCGAAGCCCCACGTGTCATGGTGGAACCCGCTGGCCTGCAAAGTGTCTCTTGCAAGTGTTGTCAAAGGCAGCGCTCGCTGCGATCCCGCAATCCACCCCACATGCTGGCAGGGCCAGTCCCAACCAAATGGATACTCTGATGAAAGAGCAGGACAATCCGCTTGCCTCCCCCCTTTTCAAGGCCGCCGCCGATTTGGCGTTCGACTCCGTGATGGTTAGCCGCGCCACCGATACCCACAGCGGTTCGGAGATCGTCTATGTCAATGACCGCTTCACCGAGCTTACCGGCTATCAGGCTGACGAGGTGATGGGAAAAACACCCGGCCTCCTGCAAGGACCGGATACAGAAAAGACGGTAACTGATCGGCTTGCCGAAGATCTCCGCAACGGGCGCACCTTCCACGGGCAGACGGTCAATTACCGCAAGGACGGCAGTCCTTTCGATATCGAATGGAAAGTAACGCCAGTCGTAAGCGATGGACAGACAACCTATTACCTGGCTGTCCAGCGCGATGTCAGCGACCGCTGACGTAACGTGCCCCGACCGTCATCGGCCGGGAGACCATCTGGCCAGTGAGCCAGCCGGCCTCGGGTCTTAGCAGGAATACCACCAGTGCCGCCGAGTCATCAGCCTCACAAACGCGTTGCATTGGGTGCCTACGGAGTATGTCGCATGAATCCTGTTTTGATTGCGGGGGGCCTGCTGGGCCTGCTGTCCGTGGTGGTCGGGGCCTCGTCCGAGCACCTCTTGCAAGCGCGGGTCGATGACGAAGTGTTTCGCTGGGTGATGACGGCAATCCGCTATCACCAGGTCGGGGCGCTCATCGTTTCCGCGCTTGGGCTGGCGCTAGCGGTCTTGCAGGGGCATCGGGTTCAACGCCTGCTGGTGGTAGCAGGCTGGCTATTCGTGGCCGGGACGGTACTATTTAGTTTCAGCATCTATGTCGCTGCCCTAACCGGTGTACAGGCCATCACCTACCTGACGCCGATCGGCGGAGTGACGCTAATGCTGGCTTGGCTGGTGCTGATCGGAGCCGGGTTTCTGGCCAGACCACGTGCCGATACCTAAGCCTTCGCGCTCCAGGGGTTTCCGTCTCTGCTTTTTCATGCCGCCTCACCCTCGGGTCCCGTATGGCATCTGCCTTCCTAGCGTCACAGTCCGGATACCAAGGGCGTGTAACTCGTACGTAGATATGCGACCAAGGCGCAAAACTACCAGCTGATAGCCATAATGCTGCTGTGTGCTAAAGAGCATACAATCCCGTCGAAAGAACTCGGTTTTCGTAACGGCAAAAACCGGATCAGCGCAAGCTGCGCGTTATCCCGCCGACCACTTTTCCGCCGGTCACAACGCTGTCAGCACCGCCTCAGGGCAGCAGCAGCGCATTCGCAGCGGCAACTCGCCGCCAAGGAGCGCCCCTGCACGCAAAGAACAGATGGCCTGGATTGTGCAGAATGCATTCGCGTTGACGAGTAGTCCACGTTCCATCGCCAATGAAAAACGACATGTCGGGCTACATGAGACAGATTCGTCCGGGGGTAAACCGATACTCTGTAACCATCCAGGGGAACCAATGGACAAATTTTTCGGAATCACGGCTCAAGGTAGCACCCTGGGTCGAGAATTCATGGCCGGCGTAACAACGTTTCTCGCCATGGCCTACATCCTGTTCGTCAATGCCTTCATCCTTGCCGATGCCGGGATGGATCCGGACGCCGTCTTCGTAGCGACGGCTCTCGCCGGGGCAACGGGGTGCGCCATCATGGGTCTATGGGCCCACTATCCCATTGGCTTGGCGCCAGGCATGGGACTCAACGCATTTTTCGCCTACACGGTCGTGCTGGGCATATGCGATCCCCGCCTTCGTGACGGTAATCGCCATGCCACTGACCTTCAGTATCGCCACAGGCCTTGCAATGGGTTTCGTGCTCTACCCGCTGACCATGGTTTTCCGCGGAAAGTGGCGCGAGGTCGATCCGATCATATACACGCTATTCGTCGTGTGCCTCATCTATTTCGCTTTCGGGGTTTGAGCGATGGCAGGCCGCCAGCATCAATCTGTACATCGTCGGCGGTCTGCCCTCACTGTCGTTTGCGGCTCCTGCAGGACGGAATCGTATGACCAGTTGCCAGCTCGAAGTGCGTCGATCGATGACAGCCTGGTAATGAGTAATGAGGCCATAAGCCAGAAGGAAAGGATATTGTATGCAAGACTTGTCATGTGGGGTTGCAGGATCTCACTGGGCCGGGTGCTGAACCAGCGATGACCATCGACAGCACAACACCTTATGCCCTGCGCGGCAGGCTCGTGGACACCGCACCCTGTACCGGGGCTGTGGGCAATGAGCGTCTGCGCGTGGTCAACGATGGGGCACTAGTCATCGAACAGGGATACATCACTGCCGCCGGCCCGGCCACGGAGGTGCTCACGGACGATCGCGCGAACCTGCCAGTGCAGGACTACCGTGGCCGGTTGCTGATGCCCGGGCTCATCGATGCCCACATCCACTACCCGCAGACCGACATCATAGCCAGCTACGGTGCACAGTTGCTGGACTGGCTGCAGACGTACACCTTCCCGGCTGAGGCAAGGTTCGCGGATCCAGAGCTCGCGCGTGATACGGCGGAGTTCTTCCTGAAAGAACTGTTCCGCAACGGCACCACCAGCGCCAACGTCCTGGGGACGACCCACGCCCACTCCGCCGACGTCATCTTCGAGGCGGCGCGCGCCCACGGCATGCGCCTGAGCGCCGGCAAAGTGATGATGGACCGCAACTGCCCGGAAGCCATTCGAGATACGCCGGAAACCGGCTACCGCGACTCCCGCAAACTGCTGGAGCGCTGGCACGGCGTGGACCGGCTGCGCTACGCCATTACGCCCCGCTTCGCGGTCACATCCACGGGCGCGCAGCTGGAGGCCACCGGCCGTTTGGCCGCGGAGTTCCCGGACGCCTACGTGCACACCCACCTGGCGGAGAACCGCAACGAGGTCGCGTGGGTGGCGGAACTGTTCCCGTGGGCACGCAGCTATCTGGATGTCTATGACCACTACGGCCT
>NZ_SKOG01000104.1 GCF_007120195.1 Aquisalimonas sp. | reverse complement strand
CGGTTCCTGGCAAGGCGCGCCGACGAGGCGTAGCGGGGACTACGGCGAGGAGGCGCAACGCCGCCAGGGGCCGTCAGGGCCGCGACAATCGTAACGGTATTTGCGGGACAGGACACTAGAGCCACGCGCCCGTGCGCTAGACGCGAAATGCCGAGAGGTCGTGTTGAGACGCCGAGCTGTAGTCATTGCTGCCGCGACATTGACACTTGCTGGGGTGTTGGTCATCGGCAATGTCATACTCTTCAATGCCCTGCCGAAACCCATGCGGCTGGAGCAGCCCGTCGATATCGACTATGGCGTGGGTGATCCACAATTCGAGCGCGCGATGGGGCTGTTGCTCCAGCAGCCCATCACCGAAGGCAATGCGATCGACCTGCTCCAAGACGGCGAAGCGATCTATCCAGCGATGCTCGATGCCATCGACGCGGCGGAGCACTCCATCACCTTCGAGACCTACGAGTTCTGGGGCGAGGATGCCGCCGGTGCATTTGCCGATGCGCTGGCAGCGGCGGCCGAACGGGGCGTCGCCGTGCATGCGTTGCTGGATTTCGTTGGCTCAACGGCTGCGGACCCGGCCAAGTTCGAACACATGACCAATGCCGGGATGAACCTCATACGCTGGCGTAAGCCCTCGTGGTATCAACTGGCTCGGTTCAATCACCGGACACACCGCAAATTGCTGGTGGTCGATGGCAGGGAGGGCTTCACCGGCGGCGCCAATGTTGCCGATGACTGGGTACCGGACGGCGACGGGAGCGCCTACCGCGATAATCACTTCCGGATTCGCGGCCCCGTCGTAGGCCACATGCAGGCGGCGTTCATGGAGACCTGGCTGGATGCGAGCGGGCAGCTGTTGGCCGGTGATCTCTACTTTCCTTCTCTGGAGCCGAATGGCGAGCTGCGCGCACAAATGGTCAACAGCGCGCCTCGTGAAGGACGCCACCGCATTCGCAAGATGTTCCTCCACGCCGTCACTGCGGCCGAGGAGCAAATCACCATCGGCACGGCTTACTTCTATCCGGATGCGGGCTTTCTCGACGGCCTCACAAAGGCCGCGCAGCGCGGCGTCGAGGTGCGGATTCTGGTGCCCGGAGACAGCATCGACAAAGGATTCGTCCGCCACGCCTCCGTCAACCGCTGGCAACCTATGCTGGAAGCCGGCGTGGAGATCTATGAGTATCAGCCCGCCATGTACCACTCGAAGCTGATGAGCATCGATGACCAGTGGGCCAGCATCGGTTCCGCCAATCTGGACAACCGATCTTTTCGCATCAATGACGAAGCCAATGTCAATGTCTACGACGAGCCATTCGCGCGGGACATCCGCAAGCTCGTTGAGAGCGACTTGGCGGATGCCGAACGCTACGACTTGCAGCGTTGGGAAAATCGCCCCTGGCATAAGCGTTTCGCCGGCTGGCTCACCATGACCATCGGCGGACACCTGTAGTACTAGTGTCCTGTAACCGTACCGACAGCCTGTTGCCTCCCCCGGAAGCAGCCGCGCCTGTCGGCGTCCGTTCCGGGGCCACCGCGCTTCGGACCAGCATTGCCGCCGCTTAAGATCGGTTGCTGCGGAACCGGCATCGTCTGCTACTCTTTATGGGGTAGTTCGGTACCGACGAGTAGGGCCGAGGTAACAGCCGCGCGCGGGACACAATCCCTGCCTCGGTGAAGTGCGTAGCTTCGCGGCACCGACCCACACACGGGCACAAGAAACGATCCGTGGGTCAAGGGGCTTGGTGAGCGACCCCATCGTTCAACCGGCGCGCGATTTGATCTATATCAAAAACCGTTCTACCTCATCCGCTGATACTTCTTTGCTGACAGGTGGTGTTGCCAACCCGCCCCTTACTTGCAGACGGATCCGAATCCATGGAATCAACAATTCGATACAACGAAAACGTGGTCCGCCAGTTTGCGCTGGCAACGGTGGTCTGGGGAGTCGTCGGCATGGGCGTTGGCGTGCTCATTGCCGCGCAGCTCATTTGGCCGGCGCTGAACTTCGACGTCCCGTGGCTCAGCTACGGCCGGCTTCGCCCATTGCATACCAATGCGGTGATCTTCGCATTCGGCGGCAGCGCGCTGTTCGCCACCTCCTACTGGGTGGTGCAGCGCACCTGCCAGACGTCTTTGTTTTTGCCAAGACTTGCGTCGTTTACGTTCTGGGGCTGGCAGACGGTAATCGTCCTGGCGGCGATCACCCTCCCCCTGGGCATAACCATGAGCAAGGAGTACGCCGAGCTGGAGTGGCCCATCGCGCTGCTCATCGCCGTCGTCTGGGTCTCCTACGCAATCGTGTTTTTCGGCACCATCGTCAAGCGCAACGTCAAGCATATCTATGTCGCTAACTGGTTCTTCGGGGCCTTTATCCTCACCGTTGCGGTGCTGCACATCGTCAATAACCTGGTGATCCCGGTCTCGCTAACCAAGTCCTATCCCATCTACGCGGGGGCCGTGGATGCGATGGTGCAGTGGTGGTACGGGCACAACGCGGTCGGCTTTTTCCTAACCGCTGGCTTCCTCGGGATGATGTACTACTTCATCCCCAAGCAGGTGAACCGCCCGATTTACTCCTACCGACTGTCCATCGTGCACTTTTGGGCGCTGATCTCGATCTACATGTGGGCCGGGCCCCATCACCTGCAGTACACGGCGTTGCCGGAATGGGCACAGTCGCTGGGCATGGTGTTCTCGCTGATCCTGCTAGCGCCAAGTTGGGGTGGCATGATTAACGGCATCATGACCCTCTCGGGTGCCTGGCATAAGCTGCGCACTGACCCGATCCTGAAGTTCCTGGTGGTCTCCCTCTCCTTTTACGGCATGGCGACATTCGAGGGGCCGATGATGTCTATCAGGACGGTCAACGCCCTATCACACTACACCGACTGGACCATTGGCCATGTGCATGCCGGCGCGCTTGGCTGGGTGGCCTTCATTTCCTTCGGTGCCATCTACGCGCTGATTCCCAAGCTCTACGGCCGTGAGAGCATGCACAGCATCAAGGCGATCGAACTTCACTTCTGGATTTCCACCATCGGCGTCGTGCTCTACATCGCCGCCATGTGGATCGCCGGGGTCATGCAGGGGCTTATGTGGCGAGCGGTGAACGAAGACGGCACCCTCACCTACACCTTCATTGAGTCGCTGGTGGCCACCTATCCCTACTACATGGTCCGACTGCTGGGGGGAATCTTGTTCTTCGCCGGAATGTTGCTCATGGCCTGGAACGTCTGGATGACCACGCGAGCCGTGAAAGAAGAGGTGCCCAAACCCGCTGCCGCGCAGGAGGCCTGAAGCATGAACCACTCAGTCATCGAGAAGAATATCGGCCTCATGGCGGTGCTCATTGCCCTGGTCATCAGCGTTGCCGGGCTGGTGCAGATCGTGCCGTTGCTCTTTCTCAGTGAAACCACCGAGCCGATGGAGGGGGTGGAACCCTACCCACCGCTGGAGTTCGCCGGGCGCGACATTTACGTGCGCGAGGGATGCTACAACTGCCACTCGCAGATGATCCGCCCCCTGCGCGCGGAGACCGAACGTTATGGCCACTATTCCCTGGCCGGAGAATCCGTCTATGACCGCCCGTTCCAGTGGGGCTCCAAGCGCACCGGGCCCGACCTGGCCCGGGTGGGGGGGCGCTACACCGATCTCTGGCATGAAATCCACATGCTCAATCCGCGAGACGTGGTGCCGGAATCGAACATGCCGGCCTATCCCTGGCTCGCCGAGCGCACCTTGGACGGGGATTCCGTGGCGAGCCGCATGCGGGCACAGCAGCGCTGGCTGAACGTGCCGTACTCCGATGAGCAGATCGAAGAAGCCGCGGACGAAGTGGATGGCAAGACCGAAATGGAGGCCATCATCGCCTACCTCCAGTTCCTGGGCACCGCGATCGAGCCGGACCGCTAACGAGGGCGACTGACATGGATATCTATACATTCTACGGCCTGCTCACCGTGCTCATGCTGATCCTGTTCCTGGGCATTGTCGCGTGGGCCTACAGCAGCAAGCGCAAGCCGGGTTTCGACGAGGCAGCCCAGTTACCACTGGAAGAGAATCGCGACAACTCCAACCATAACCGGCGCGAGGACAAGGACCATGAGTAGCTTCTGGAGCTGGTACATCACGATTCTTTCTCTCGCCAATATCCTCGCCTGCGTGTGGCTGATCCGTTGGACCGAAAAAAAGCGCCCGGGAGAGTCCGCTGCGCATGAAACCACCGGCCACTCCTGGGATGGACTGGAGGAGTACAATAAGCCAATGCCCCGCTGGTGGCTGTGGCTGTTCTACATCTCGATTGTCTTTGGACTGATCTACCTCGCACTCTACCCCGGGCTTGGCAGTTTCAAGGGGCTTCTCGGCTGGTCCCAGTACAGCGCCTGGGCCGAGGAGGTGGAATCGGTGGAAGAGCGCGTTGCGCCAATATTCTCCAGGTACGCGGAAATGCCCATCCCGGAGCTCGCGGAACACGAGGAAGCCATGCGCACCGGGCGGCGCCTGTTTGGAAACAACTGCGCCGTCTGCCATGGCGCCGACGGCGGCGGCCGTATCGGTTTTCCGAACATCGCCAACAATTCGTGGCAGTGGGGCGGCGAGCCGGAGGAGATCCGCCAATCCATCCTCGAGGGTCGTCGCGGCAACATGCCGGCGCTCGGGGGCGCATTGGGTGACGACGGCGTCGAGGAAGTGGCCGCCTACGTCATGACTCTCGAGGGTCGCGACGCCCCGGAGGACCTCGTGAGTCAAGGGCAGGAACGCTTCGAGACCCAATGTGCCGCCTGCCATGGCCCCGATGGCACAGGCCGACAGCAGCTAGGTGCGCCCGATCTGACCGATGGCTACTGGACCTACGGCGGGACCCTGGAGGCCATTAAGACCTCCATTAGGGAAGGGCGACAGGGCGAGATGCCAGCTCAAGAGGAGTTGCTCGGCGAAGATCGCGTCCACCTGCTGGCGGCTTACGTCTACAGCCTCTCCGCGCACGAGCGCGACAACGAAGAGGAGGAGCCGGATTCCGATGAGTAAGGCACGCCTGCTGCGCAGCCTCGGGGGCACGCTGTGGCCATCGTTTCTAACGGCGGCCGTCGCCTCCGTGGTGTTCTTCGCCAACATCGACCCGGAGACGCTTCACATGCAGACACTCCCCCATTGGGAGTTCAGCCGCATGGCGGGCTACACCATTGGCTTCTTTATGTTCTGGGGCGTCGGGCTCGCCTCCAGCGTTATGACCTTCGTGCTGACGGAGCGGAGTCCGCAGGAGTCGCCATGAGCAAACCGGAACCGGCAGCAGACGATGGGCCGATGTACATCGCCCGGGAGAAGATCCACCCGCGCGAGGTTAAGGGACCGTTCCAGACGCTGCGCCACCTGGCCGTAATCGTGCTGCTTGGCATTTTCTACGGGCTGCCCTGGTTACAATGGGACGGTCGCCAGGCGGTGCTGTTCGACCTGCCGGCCCGCCAGTTTCATGTCTTTGGTCTGACGCTCTGGCCGCAGGATTTCGTCTACTTGGCGCTGCTGTTGGTCATCGCCGCGCTATCGTTGTTTTTCTTCACCGCCCTCGCCGGCCGGCTGTGGTGCGGGTATGCGTGCCCACAGACGGTCTGGACCGAGGCATTCATCTGGATGGAGCGGTGGACGGAAGGCAAGCGCCAGCAGCGTATCAAGCTCGACAAGGCCCCTTGGAGCCGCCAGAAAATCCTCCGGCGCGGCAGTAAACACCTGCTCTGGATTGTCTTCGCGTTATTCACCGGGTTTACCTTTGTCGGCTACTTCACCCCGATCACCGAACTCGCCGGCCGCCTGACAACACTCAGCCTGGGGCCGTGGGAGACGTTCTGGGTCCTGTTCTACGGCGTCGCTACCTGGGGTAACGCGGGATTCCTGCGCGAGCAGGTCTGCATCTACATGTGCCCCTATGCCCGCTTCCAGAGCGCCATGTTCGACAACAATACGCTCATTATCTCCTACGATGAAGAGCGCGGCGAGCCCCGGGGCGGGCGACCACGGGGTATCGACCCGCGCGAGCGGGGCCTGGGGGACTGCATTGACTGTAACCTGTGCGTCCAGGCCTGCCCCACAGGCATCGACATCCGCAAGGGTCTGCAGTACGAATGCATCGCCTGTGCCGCGTGCATCGATGCCTGCAATGGTGTCATGGACAAGATGAACTACCCCCGCGGCCTGATCCGCTATTCCACCGAAAACGCAATGAACGGCAAGCCCGAGAAGGTGCTGCGGCCGCGGGTTATGATCTACGGCCTCGCCTTGCTGGTACTGACTACCGGCGTGGTGTATAGCCTCACCCAGCGCGTGCCTTTGGCGGTCGAGGTCCTCTCGGATCGCAATGTGGTGTATCGAGAAGTGGACTGGTACACCATCGAGAACGTCTACACGGTGCGCGTTCTCAACAAGGACCGGGTCGCCCACGACTACCGGCTGGAAGCCGAAGGCCTCGAGGGTATCGAGGTTGTCACGCGTGAGGACACCCTCCGCGTCGGGCCTGGCGAAACCGACTCCGTCGTCGCGCGGGTGCAGGTTCCCCGCGATGCCGTGGAAGGCGCTGGCAACCCTTTCCGGCTGATCATGGAGTCGACCACGGATCCCGACATTCGCACCGTCAACACGGCGCGCTTCCATGGGCCTTCACCGGGAGACAACTAACCGTGAAAGACACATCGCAACGACCGTGGTATCGGGAGTTCTGGCTCTGGTTCGTGCTCGCACCGCCGATGACCTCGATCGTGATCGGCCTGAGCCTGGTTGGTGTCGCGGTCACGCACGGTGACAGTCCGGTGGTTGATAACTACGCCCAGGCCGGGCGCGCGCTGCACAAGAACGACGACCGCGAACGTGCGGCGGTCAAGCTGGGCCTGGAGGGCACACTGATGCTTGACCGCGAGACGGGGCATGTCACCGTTCACCTGCGCGGTCCGGCGGAATTGCCCGACAGCCTAGACCTCTTGCTGTCGCACCCGACCCATGCCGACCGGGACGTGAAGCTGTCCATGCCGCGTGATAGCACAGGGCTGTATCGCGCCAATGCCAGGCGCGCTGTGGACGGACGCCGCTACATGCGCCTGCAGTCCGGCGACGGGCAATGGCTGCTTGCCAAGGAGGTCGCCGCCGACGCAAGCGAGCTGTCGCTGGAGGCGGGAGGCCGGAACGCAGAATGAACGAAGGCTGCTTCCATTGCGGCGAACCGGTACCTTCGGGCGTGACCCTCACCGTCAACCTTGACGGTGCAGCCCGAGCGGTTTGCTGCACAGGCTGCCAAGCGGTCGCCAATACCATTATTGACTCCGGGCTCGATGCCTTTTACCAGTTTCGCCCCGAGCCTGCCGGACGCCCGGAGATGGACGCAGACGCCGATCCGTCCAGGTATACAAGCTTCGACGAGCCGCGCGTGCAAAAGGACTTCGTTCACCACAGCGCGGAGGGCCTCTGTGAGGCCAACCTGCTGCTGGACAACCTCTACTGCGCGGCCTGCGGCTGGCTGATCGAGCGAAGCCTGGAGGACGCGCCGGGGGTTGAGGAAATCCGCGTTAACCCGGCGAGCGGCCGTGCCCTGCTGCGTTGGGATCCGAACGCGGTCCGGCTCAGCCGACTGATGGCCCACATGGGGCGACTGGGCTATAAGCCCAACCCGGTACTGCCCGAAGCGACGCAGTCTCAGGCGATACGCGAACGCCGCAGCGCCATGCGCCGGTTGATTGTGGCCGGCCTGGGTATGATGCAAGCCATGATGTTTGCCGTCGGGCTGTATTTTGGCCAGCACTACGGCATGGACCCGGTACATGAGCAGTTCCTGCGTCTGGTCAGCCTGCTCGTGGCCACGCCGGTGGTGTTGTACGCGGGGCTGCCCATTTTTATCGGCGCGATACGAGACCTGCGCAACGCCAGCCCGGGCATGGATGTTCCCGTGGCGCTGGCCATTGGTACGGGTTACGGCGCCAGCGTCTGGGTCACGTTCATGGGCGGCGCGGAGATCTACTTCGACTCCATCACCATGTTCACGTTCTTTCTGCTCGTGGCGCGTTACGTGGAAATGGCCGCCCGCCACCGCGCGAACGCCACCACCGATGCGCTGGCGCAGCTCGTTCCGACCACGGCGATTCGGCTCAACGAGGGCAGTCAGGAGCAGGAAGTCCCCTCGGGCGATCTGCAGGTGGGCGATCGCGTGCTTGTCCGCTCCGGTGCCACAGTCCCCGCCGACGGCACAGTGGTGCGCGGGCACAGCAGTGTGGATGAGTCCATGCTCACCGGCGAGTCGGACCCGCAGCAGCGCGGCGTAGGCGCCCGGGTAGTCGGCGGTAGCATCAATATTCACCGCAGCCTGGAGATCGCCATCGAGCATGTCGGCCAGGACACCATGGTGTCCCATATTGGCCGGTTGCTGCGCCGCGCGCAGGCACAGCGACCGATGCTGGCCCGACTCGCCGACCAGGTCGCCCGCTGGTTTGTCACCGTGGTGCTGATCGCCGCAGCAACCGTGTTCGCGCTATGGTGGCATGTGGATCCAGCCCTGGCCTTCCCCATCACCCTCGCCATGCTGGTGGCGACCTGCCCCTGCGCGCTGTCCCTGGCGACGCCCACCGCCCTGGCAGCCGGGACCAACCGCATGGCCGGCGACGGCTTGCTGGTCACCCGCCCCGATGCGCTGGAGACCCTGGCGAAGGTCACCCACGTAGTGCTCGATAAGACCGGCACGCTCACCGAAGGCCGGCTCAGCGTTGTCGAAACGCAGGCACTCGGCACCCTACCCAGCCATGAAGCCTACCGCATCGCCGCCGCCCTGGAACACCACTCCGAACACCCCATCGCACGGGCATTCCGAGAGGACTCCTCGATGCGCCCAGCAGAGGACACGGAGGTGATCCGGGGCGCGGGCATCCAGGGGCGCATAAACGGGCGCCGGTACCGCATGGGCAAGCCCGACTGGGTTGTCGAGCTACCAGGGACGGCGCCCGATCCCCGATTCGAAGATGGCGCATGGATTCTGCTTGCCGATGCGAGTGGCCCCCTCGCCGCCTTCCGCGTCGCCGACCGCATTCGCCCCGAGGCCCGGGAGTCCATCGACACCATGCAGGCCCTCGGCATGGCCGTCGAAATCGCGAGCGGCGATGCCCCGGCGCCCGTGGGCGACGCCGCCAAACAGCTTGGGATCGCCACCTGGCATGCACGCATGTCGCCGGAGGACAAGCTGGCGCGGTTGCGGACCCTGCAACAAAACAATGCCGTGATCCTGATGGTGGGAGACGGTATCAACGACGCGCCGGTCCTCGCCGGCGCCAATGTCTCCGCCGCCCTGAACGAGGGGACCGCACTGGCGCAGACCAGCGCCGGCATGATTTTACTCGGCGGCCGGCTGAACCGACTTGCCACCGGCCTAACGACCGCCCGACGCACGCGGCGGATTATCCAACAAAATCTCGCCCTGTCGGCCTGCTACAACGCCAGCATGTTGCCCCTGGCCGCCGCCGGCTTCGTGCCTCCCTGGCTCGCCGCCATCGGCATGACGCTCAGCTCTGTCGTCGTCGTGCTCAACGCCCGCCGACTGAACAGCCCACTGCGCCGGGGAGTAACACGGCCCGACGCCTTACGCGCACTCGAGGGAGGGACTTCCGCATGAATATCCTGTTCGTCTCCATACCCATCAGCCTGGTGCTCCTGGCGCTCGGCGTTTGGGCGTTTTTTTGGGCGGTGCGCAGTGGCCAGTACGATGACCTCGACTCACCCGCCTACTCGATTCTGCTGGACGAGGAAACCGAACGCAGACAGCACCAACGCAAGGACAATGACGACCAACAAGGCGACTCGTGACGCCCGAACTCACCCTCTTGGCCGCAGTTGCCATTGGCCTGGCGGGGAGCCCGCATTGCCTTGGCATGTGCGGCGGGATTGCGGGCACTCTGGGCATGGCCACTGGCGGCACCAAAGCCGGGCACCGCTGGCTCTACGCGGTGTGCTACAACATCGGCCGGCTTGGCAGTTACACGGTTTTGGGCGCGCTGGCTGCCACGTTAGTGGCACTGGTCGGGATCGGCGTCTCGCAGCCGCAATGGGGCGTCTTGCTGCGCGTCGCCACTGGGCTGGTCCTGCTCGCGGTGGCAGCCCACCTGCTCACTGGCTGGTCGGGGTTGCGGCGTATCGAGGTCGTAGGCGGGCGTCTGTGGGCTTTCATCGGTCCGCACGCCCGCAAGTTGCTGCCGGTGACCTCCGCGCCCGCGGCCCTGGCACTTGGTGCGCTGTGGGGCTGGCTTCCGTGCGGGCTGGTCTATACGGTACTGCTCGCAGCTGCCGTGTCAGGCGATCCGCTGATCGGGGCCGGCATCATGTTCGCATTCGGCCTCGGCACACTGCCATCAATGACTGGCGTCACCGTGCTTGGGGGGGCAGTCAGGCGCTGGCAATCACGGACCGGAACCCGCCGTTTCCTGGGTGCTATCATGCTGGTATTCGCCGTATGGACGATGACCTCGCCGCTGATGCACATGGGCAACGACCACGGCCATGACGCACACGCCTCGCAAGGAGAGGCGACACCATGACCACCACTGCCGAGGCGTTCGTGTAAGGCTACGCCGCGCACAAACCGGGCATCTCGGCAGTACGATGGGCTCAGTGCCTTGATACGGAGTCATGATGACGGATGCTGCCGAAGAACCTAACCCCAAGGGTGCGTATCCTCCTGGAATCCAATGGTTCCTTATGGGGCGAACACCACGCGCCGGGAAGGGGGAGCCTTTGAGCCATCAAGATTTCCATGGCGAGTTCACCTTCGACCAGGCCCGGTTCGCCGTCGAGAATGCGGCCGAGGGAATGGTCCTGCTGCGAGCCGACGGCTCCCATTACAACGCAAACACGACACTCTGCCGCTTGCTCGATTATCCGCTCGACCAACTCCTGAAGCTCACGGTTTTCGATCTCAACGCACACTTCACCCCGGCGAACTGGGCACAGCACTGGGATGCACTGAAACAGGCCGGCTGCCTCTCCTTTGAGAGTCACCTCACCGCCAGGGATGGCCGCATCGTCCCGGTGCGGGCTCATGCCAGATTTCTGGCTCACGACGGCCGGGAGTACGCCTGTGCATCCATCCACGACATGAGCGCCCAAACACCGCCGGAGGAGCAACTCGGGACCCGCACGCGCCACCAGGCGGCGCTGGCCAAGCTTGGCTACCAGGCCCTGCGGGGCGCGCCCCTGAGTGAGCTTCGCCATGCGGTGGTTGCAACCGTGGCGGATGTATTCGGCGTTGAATACGCCAAGATTCTGGAGCTGCTTCCCGACCAAAACGCAATGAAGCTGGTCGCCGGGGTGGGCTGGCGCGACGGGCTAGTCGGGTGGACCACAGTCAGCGCTGCACCGGACTCCCAGGCCGGTTACACACTTGTATCGGACGGTGCTGTGCTCGTCGAGGATCTGCGCCGGGAGGACCGCTTCACCGCGCCGCCTCTCCTCAGCGAGCACGGTGTCATGAGCGGCATCAGTATCGTGATTCCCGGCGAGCAGAGGCCTTGGGGCGTCCTTGCAGCATACGCCGGCGCCCCGCGGGCATTCTCGACCGAGGATGTGGAGTTCATTGAGAGCGTTACCCACCTGCTCGCCGGGGCGGCGGATCGAGCGCGCACCGAGGCGGCGCTCAGCCGCAGCGACCGGCTGCTGCGCATTGCCGGCCACACCGCCCACTTGGGTGGATGGGCCGTCGACCTCGCCCGGGGACGGGTCATGTGGTCGGACGAGGTCTGCGCGATTCACGATATGCCACCCGGCACATCACTCGATATCGCAGAGGGGATCCGCTTCTACGCGCCGGAATGGCGCAAGCGCATTACAGACGTCTTTACCGCCTGCGCCCGCCATGGCACGCCTTACGACGAGGAGATGGAGTTGATCACGGCGCGGGGCCGACGCATCTGGGTGCGGACCATCGGTGAAGCCGTACGCGATGACAGCGGAACCATCACCCAGGTCCAGGGGGCCTTCCAGGACATCACCGAGCAAAAGCAGACCGAGCACACCCTGATGCGCAGTCAGCGCCGTTTCCAGGAGCTCGCCGACGCGATGCCCATGGGGGTGTGGATCGCAAACGCCGAGGGCAAGCTGTATTTCGGCAACCGAGTGCTGAAGGACTATGCCGGCCTTGCCGATGACGATCTGCCGACTGGCGCCTGGATCGACGTCGTTCACGCGGACGACATGGATAACGTGATCGCCGCCTGGGGCAAGGCCGTCGACACAGGCACCCGCTACTCTGTCGAATTCCGGATCAAGAACCAGCGTGACGGCAGGTACCGGTGGCATCTGGTGCAGGCAGTGCCGATTCTGGATGAATCGGGCGGGATCGTGAAATGGTACGGCACGGCCACGAACATCGACGATCGCAAACAAACGGAAGAGGAAGTCACCCGCCTGGCGGCACGACTGCACAACACACTGGAAAGCATTACCGACGCCTTTTATACGCTGGATCGCGACTGGCGGTTTACCTACATCAACCGGGAAGCCGAGCGCCTGCTCCGCCGGGTTCGTACCGATCTGCTGGGCAAGATCATCTGGGACGAATTCGTCGAATTGCAGGGATCGCGGCTCAGCGAGGAATACCACCGCGCCATCCGCGAGGGCTGCACGGTGCACTTCGAGGAGCACCTAGTGACGTTCGGGGTCTCGCTCGAGGTACACGGGTATCCCTCCGAGGAAGGGTTGGCGGTCTACTTGCGGGACATTACCGACCGCAAGCAAGCGCAAGAAGACGTCCGGTTTCTTGCCCTGTATGACCCACTGACGCGGCTCCCAAACCGGCGCCTGCTGCAGGATCGATTGCAGCAGGCCATCGCATCCGCGGCACACCATCGGCAGAGGGGCGCAGTACTGTTTCTCGACCTGGACAACTTCAAGACCCTCAACGACACACTAGGCCACGACGAGGGCGACACGCTGCTCTATAAAGTCGCCACCCGACTGGTCGCATCGCTGCGTGCCGAGGACACGGTGGCTCGCTTCGGTGGCGACGAATTCGTCGTCCTGATCGACAAGCTCGATGGTTGCCCGGAAAAGGCGGCGTCGCAGGCCGAGGCCATTGGTAACCATCTGCGCACCCGGCTGAGCCAGCCTTATTGGCTCGGCGATCACCAACGTCACATCACCCCGAGCATCGGCATCACGCTTTTCGGTGACCGGCAGGACACTGTGAACGAACTGTTGAAGCAGGCAGATTTCGCCATGTATCAGGCCAAATCCGCTGGTCGCAATACCCAGAAGCTCTTCGACCCGGAGATGCAGACTACCGTTAGCGCCCGTGTCGAACTGGAGGCACAACTGCGTGCGGGGCTGGAGCGTGGTGAATTCTTGCCGTATTACCAACCTCAGATCGACACCAGGGGGCAGGTAATAGGCGCCGAGGCGCTGGCACGCTGGCACCACCCGCGGCGCGGCGTGGTGTCACCGGCCGAGTTTATACCGGTGGCCGAGGAGGCAGGACTGATCATGGAGCTCGGCACTGCAATACTGGAGGCGGTCTGCACCCAACTCGCGAGCTGGACCGGACATTCGGAAACCGCCCCCACGACCGTCTCCGTAAACATCAGCCCCCGCCAGTTCCACCATCCCGACTTCGTCGAACGGGTGCTGCATGTCGTCGACCGAACGGGCGCCGATCCCCGTCGTCTGGAACTGGAAATCACGGAAAGCCTGCTGCTGCAGGACATCGAAGACACCATCACCAAGATGACGGCACTCAAGCGCAGGGGTATTCGCTTCTCGCTCGATGACTTCGGTACCGGCTACTCGTCGCTGTACTACCTGAAACGCCTGCCGCTGAATCAGCTCAAGATCGATCAGCGCTTTGTCCGCGACGTGCTGTCCGACCCCAATGATGCGGTGATCGTGCGCACCATTGTCGTGCTTGCGCAAAGCCTGGGGCTGGACGTCATTGCCGAAGGCGTGGAAACGACAGCGATCCGGGAATTTCTTGCTGACGACGGCTGCCCCGCCTATCAGGGATACCTGTTCAGCCACCCATTGCCGGTGGAGCAGTTCGAACGCTATCTGGGGCAGGAGGTGTCGCGACCACAGGCCAGTGCCTTATAACCTCTAACCGCGGGCGCCAGCTGGTGTTCGGACTGATCGATGGGCGCCATGGCTGCCTCAAGGCACTTTGCGCGACCGATTGCCCCAACCATTCCACGACCAACCGCGGAGCGTACAATGAAGCAACTGCTGACCGTCATCGCGAGCCTCACCCTATTGGCCCCCCATGCATATGCCGCCGATGGCATGACGACCATGGAAAGCGAGCACGATGTGGACACCACGCATGAGCGGCTACTCGACGCCCTGACAGAGGCGGAGATGAACGTCTTCGCCGAGGTCGATCACAGTGCCGGTGCGCAAGAAGCGGGCATGGAACTGGCATCCACCCGTTTGGTCATGTTCGGAAACCCCGAGGTCGGTACCCAATTAATGCAGTGCGGGCGGAGCTCCGCCATCGATCTGCCGATGAAGGCCCTCATCTGGGAGGACGATCACACCGTCTACATCGGCTACAACAACGCCGACTACCTGGCCGACCGGCATGATCTGGAGAATTGCGACGACGTCCTCCAGCAGGTGGCCGATGCATTGGAAGACTTCGCCAATCAGGCTGCGGGTCATTGATCGCACTCCCTCTGACACCGTCGCGCCGAGTCACTCTGACCCGAGACGGCTCGTGGCATTGACGGAACCGAATTAGACGCCAGGTCGTATGTAGGCCAACACGACGCAGCTTGTAAGGTATACCTCGTGCTGCGCGCTGTTGTGGCACCCGATCGACTACATGGAGATTGATCCGATGAAGCTATCGAGCTGGCTTGCAATCTGTACGTTGCTGATCTCATCCCTTGCCCTTGGTATGGGCACTGCCATCGCTGACAAGGACGAAAAGGACGAGAACAGAGTTGAAGAAGGCACAGGCGGCGCGCAGCACGCCGACCCCGAGGGAGAGGGTGCGGTGGACGAGGACGACGATTGGGATGACAGAGAGGACGAATGGGACGACGAGGACGATGAGGAGATGGATCGCTGAATCGTAGCCAACCGTCTGACTGCAGTGTGGGCTCCCGTCACGACCTGGCGGGAGCACGGCGGTCGCCGACTGCTTATTGTCAGATCCTTCGCAGCACGCAGCGAAGAGCACACACCAAATAGGCCCCGCGCAGCCCGGGCCAGCAGGCTTGAGTGTTCGCGGACGCAACCCAGAAGCCCCTCGTCTCATTGTCTTGCCAGCCAGTTCCACGCCCAGCGTGTCAGCAGCCAGACCACCACGGCCAGCACACCAAGGATAAGCAGTGCGACCGCGGCCTCCCCCGATGTCGGTAAACGGCCAAACTGTAGGAGGACATGGGTGGCTCCAGCCACCACGGCCGTGGACGGCAGGATGCCGATCGCCGTGCCTGGCATGAAGTCACGAAAGCGCAAATGGGAACTGCCGGCCGCCAGGTTGATTAGGGTATGCGGGCCGATGGGCAAAAGATTGATCACCGCCATGTTGAGGATGCCGCGCTTGGCAAGGAGCCGGCTCAGCTGTTTCATGCGCCGAGTGGACAGCCGCCGCACCGGATGGCGCGCAAGCCATCGGCCCACCAGGTAACCGATTCCGGAGCCAATCAGCATGCCGAAGTAAACGACAAAAAAACCTTCCCATGGCCCGAGCACGAGCACGCTGACCACCACCAGCACGAGCTGGGGCACCGCCAACTGCAGCCCGACGACGACGGCCGCCATTACGAGCCATGGGAGCCAGGGGCTGTCCGCGAAGCGCTCTCCCAGCTCCTGCAGCTGCGCCGCCTCCCAGATATCCTCCAGAGAAATCATCCCCCAGAGGACGGCCAACCCCACCAGTGTAGTAACAAGCACCACCAGCAAGATGATTCGGGGGCGCAGATTCATCACGCGACAGTCCTTGGGTTTCCCGATTGGGTCAATGACAGTGTGGTCAACGTCCTGGCCATAGCGCAGTATCTGGCCCGAGGCCCCTGCCTGTGACCGTGCCTTTATTCTACTGGTTCAATCGTTACCGAACCCGACATTCTTGCGCCCGTCCACCGCCTTTTCGATTGGCCCTGGCTGCAGCCCGACGGGCATCGACATGGGTGTCGCGCACAAGCCGCCTGCGACGCGCAAGCGACACCAATGAACGGCTCGCCGTCCGGCCAGCGTGAGGCAGTGTGCGCCGCACGGGTTAGGTGATTTTTTTATGATCGACGGAACGAATCCCGCAACCGGCGCGTAAGTACTATTACAGTGCGCAGCTTCGGAGCACACATGGAGCTACGCACTGTAGCGGCTCTCTTAGACACCACAGCGCACTGGGGGTTTCCGTGGTTTGTCAACAGTGGTTTTTCGAATCGGCCACGACCGACTCTTTCGCGTGTTAAACACGTGAACCTGAGGAACCCTGTTTGCTTGACGTGCTGTGACGGAAGAGGTCGTTGCTTCTCGCAACCTACGTTATGGAAAGAGGTAAGAACTGATGAAAGTGACTAGCTGGTTTGCCGTTTGTGCGTTGCTCGTCTCCGCTCTGGCCCTGGGCCTTGGCACCGCGTCCGCTGCCCAGTACGCAGGCGACGTTGATACAGTGGAAGTGGGCAAGGACTCCCAGGACTCTAACATCGTCACCGTCGGCGCTGAGGAAGAGTACGACGAAGAGATGGACGAAGACCACGAGTGGGACGAAGAAGAAGAGGAAGAGGAAGAGGAATTCGATGAGGAAGAGTGGGAAGAGGACGATGAGGACGACGAACTGTAAAACGCCATAAGGGCCCTTGCCTTGGGCCGATGACGTTTCTTTCGTCACATTGTCGTATTGTGAACCCCCGGGAGCAGGAAGCGCCCGGGGGTTCGCTAGTGTCCTGTAACCGGTGGATCCCTCATCCCAACATCTCGGCACCACGGCCACCTTGCCGCGCCTGTGCCATGCACCAACCCCTGAGCTGATTTATGGTGAAGTGAGAGAGCACCTGCAGCGATCAAGGGGGTGACGCCATGAGCAGCCAACTCAGCCGAGCAACCATTCTCTTCGCGACCTTGCTCGTCGTCAGCGCGGCCATCGCGGCCTACCTGGCCCCTGAGGTTGCCAGCCTCGGCCAGAGGCACGATCCGTTCGGCGAGTGGCCATGGGTTTACGTCGTCATCCCCATGTCGTTTTTGTTCGTGATCACCCATCCCCTGGTCACCCTATACCCCGCCACCTTGGGCGTGGTCTTCACCATCATTCTTTTCAGCCTGGCGCTGATCGCCACGCGGCCGCTGAGACGCCGCCGCTATCGGTTTTTCGACGCGGCCAGCCTGTGGTTCTTTGGCATCGGCATCCCAACGTTCATCATTGCCGACAACGTCCTGCTGATTCAGGACCCTTACTTCAACCTGCTCGCGGCATTCGGCGTTGCCGTAGTCGGGGCCGTGATCGTCTACTTTGCGGGGCGGCGATGGCTTCGGCTGCGGGGTAACCCTTAACCCCGAGCGACCGGGTCAAGGGGCAGGCCGCACGCGCAACAGCGGGGCGTCGGGCGCATCAACCAGGACGTACAACTGGCCCGAATCCGGATGAACGCGCACGTCACGAATGCGCCAGCCGCGGCCAGCCAGCATGCGGTGCTCTTTGACCACTTCCCGGCCCCGAACCTCGAAACGGCCCAGGTACTGATGGGCCAGATTGCCCATGAACAGATCCCCCTGCCACTGCGGAAAGGCGTCACCCTGGTAAAACGCCATGCCGGACGGCGGGAAGCCTTGCTGGCCATGGTCGTATCGCGTGCCGTCCCAGTGGTAGACCGGATCAACTGTATCGTCACGCTCCGGCGGCAGGTCGCCAATGGGCCGGCCGGAGCCGTACTCCCGGCCGTACGTGGCAACGGGCCAGCCGTAGTTGCCGCCCGGCTGGTCGAGGATGTTGATCTCGTCGCCATTTTGCTGGCCGTGCTCGTTTTGCCAGATCAACCCCGTGGCCGGATCCACCGTCATGCCCTGCACGTTGCGGTGGCCATAAGTGTAGACGGCGTCAAGCGCGTCCACGTCATCAACAAAGGGGTTGTCGTCAGGAATTGATCCATCGCGCCGCAGACGCAGGGTCTTGCCCCAGTGGCTGCTTAGATCCTGGGCCGCGTCCCGTTGGCGCCGATCGCCGACCGTGACGTAAAGCTTCCACTCCTCATCGAAGACCATGCGCGAACCGAAATGCCCGGTACCGCTGGTAAACGGCTCTGCCACATGGAGCACTTCAAAATCGACGAGTTCCATCCCGCCGAGATCCAGCCGCCCCCGCCCCAGATGGGTGGCATACTGGCCGCCATCGTCACCCTCGGCGGCATAGGTGAGATAGACCCACTCCTGGCCCGGGCCGTAGTCCGGATACAGCGCCACGTCGAGCAACCCGCCCTGGCCACCCGACGCCACCGCGGGAACGCCCTTCACCTCACTCATTTCGCCCGCATCCAGATCCACCACCTGGAGCCGTCCCGGGCGCTCCGTGACCAGCGCCTTGTTGCCATCCTCAGCGGTGAGAAATGTGAGGCCCCAGGGGTTTTCGAGGCCGGTGACAACGGTTTCCACCTCGTAGTCCGGTGTCTCGGCGTTCTCTGCCGGCTCGTCGGATCCATTGATGCAAGCCGTCATGAGCAGACCGCCAAGCAACAGGACAACGAGGCGGGTGCCTTGCGTCGGTGACATGCGGACTGCCTCCCACATCGATCGTTAAACCTAGCAGCGCCCAGCATTAGACAGTAGCAGCGCCCGGCGCCACCGGGAAAGACCTGGGCGTTACCACAATGGCCATCGCGTCACCACACGTATTTCTTCAGACCTGCCAGGCCGCGGCGTGCGTAGAGCATCACGAAGATGAGCAGACACCCGAACAACACCAGACGCCAGGCGCCCAGGGCACGGAAGTATTCCTGGAAGCCGATCAGCAAAAACCCCGAGAACAGTGACCCCCACAGCGTACCGCGCCCGCCGACATAGGTGATGGTGAGGATCTCAACGGTCCGAGGCACCCCGAACTCCTGGGGCGTGGGGGAGAGAATGCCCAGGTAGTGGGCGTAGAAGCCCGCCACAATCCCCGTGAGGAAGCTGGCAATGGTGAAGTTCAGCAACTTGTACCGCGTGGTGCTGATGCCGAGGCTCTCCGTGGCCAGCGGGTCCTCGCGCAAGGCCTGGAACGCCAGGCCGTACTTGGAATTCACCAGCGCCGTCATGAAAGTCATGATCACCGCACCGATGACCAGCAGCAGGTAGTAGTAGTTGAGATAGTTTCCGCGCGAGAAGTCGATCCCGAAGATACTCGGAAACGGGGCCACGTTCAGTCCCAGCATCCCGCGGGTATAATCCGGCGTATTGGAGATCGTGAAGCGGATCGCCTCCCCGATGAAAAACGTCATCAGCGCCAGGTACAGGCCGCGCAGGCGCAGTGACACCAACCCGGTGAAAAACCCAATTGCCGCACAGACAAACCCCGCCAACAGCAGACCCAGCCACGGTGATACGCCGAAATGCAGCCAGGCGAGCGCCGAGGTGTACGCGCCGGCGGCGATGAACCCGGCGTAGCCGAAATTGATCAGTCCTGCATAGCCGATCATCAGATCGTAGATCGCCGCGAACAGCCCGAACATCACGGCAGAAATGAACACCGTGGTGATGAACGCGCTGTCGCTGACGTAAGGCACCAGGATCAGGAGCGCCACAAGCACCGCGATTTTTGCCGCTCGCCAGACGGTCAGTGCCCGCAAAAATGAAGGCCGCCTCGTGCCACCGGATTCCTGCCTCATGGACGCTCCCCCTTTGCCGACGAGAATAGCCCGTAGGGCCGGACGATCAGCACCAGTACAACCAGTACCGCGGTGATGACGTGCTGCCAGCCGGAGGCCAGGAAAAAGGTGGTGTAGGCCTCGATCAGGCCCAGCAGCACCCCCGCGGCAATGGCGCCGGGCACGTTACCCAGGCCACCAAGGATCACCGCGGCGATGGACTTGATCACGGGATGAAACCCCACCGTGGGGTAGGCTGGAAAGATCGAGATCAGTAGCGCGCCGGCGATCCCGGCGAGCGCGGCGCCCAGGCCAAAGGTGTACGTATAGACCCGGTTGATATCGATGCCCAGCGTCTGGGCTGCCTCCGGATGCTGGCCGGTCGCCAGCATCGCCTTACCCATACGGGTATAGCGGATGAACACACCCAGCATCGACACGATCAGGATGGCCGCGACGAGGATCAGGAGGCGGTCATTGGTCAGCCAGATCGGCCCGATCTCAACACCACCGGGGATCAGGGTCGGTACGCCGCGCCGGGTACTGCCGAAGGTGAGCAGGGCAAGGTTCTGCAGCACGACCATCAGGCCGATGGTGAGCACGAAGGCGTCCAGCAGCCACTCGCGCCCGGCCCGGCGGCGCAACGTCCGGATCAGCGTGCGCTCGACCAGCACCCCGAAGACAAACAGCACCGCGGCGGCGGCCCCAATGCCGAGGATGAACGGCATGTCCATGATCACCGCGACGAAGAACATGGCGTAGGCGCCCAGCATGAAGAACTCGCCGTGGGAGAAATTCTTCACACCCATCAGCCCGAAGATCAGGGACAGGCCGCAGGCCATGAGCCCGTACATCGAGCCGCGGATCAGCCCCTGCAGGGAGACCTCGGCCAAAATAAACGGATCGAGAAGGATGCTGAGTTCCATCAGATCCACTCCCGGATGATTGCATTCAGGCGGGGCTCGATGTCGTCCCGGGGGCCGTGGTGGCTGTTCTCGCCAAGCTTCAGCACGTAGACGTAATCGGCGATGTGCATCGCCTTGCGGACGTTCTGATCCACGATCAGAATCGTGTACCCGTGCTCCTTCAGTCGGGCAATCTCCTGGTAGACGCTGTCTACGAGCTTCGGCATCAACCCCACCGACGGCTCATCGAGCAGCAGCGTCTTCGGCTGGGTCATGGTGAGCCGGGCGAGCTCGAGCATGCGCTGCTCGCCCCCGGACAGGTCACCGGCCAGCATCCTGCGCTTTTGTCGAAGCAGTGGGTAGCGGGTGTAGAGGTCATCGAAGGCCTGCCGGATGGCCCTGCGGTCGCGGCCGAGCAGCCACGCCCCAAGTTCCAGGTTGTCCTGCACCGACATCCGCGGGAACACGCTGTGGCCCTGGATCAGGTAGGCGATGCCGTGGCGCAGCATGTCCTTCGGCTGCAAGCCGGATAGGGAGACGCCATCGTGCCGGATCACGCCTTGCGCCGCCTGCAGGTAACCACAGATGACCTTCAACAGGGTGGACTTGCCGGCACCGTTCGGGCCAATGATCACGGTGACGAGGCCGTCGCCGGCCGTGAGGTCCACGTCGCGCAGAATGGGCACCTCTTTTACGTACCCGGCTGTAACGCCCTCGATTTCCAGTGCCACGGCTGCTCGTCTCCCTGGATCAATGCCCCAGGTAGGCTTCGATTACGGCCGGATCGTTGCGTACCTCTTCCGGCGTCCCGCGCGAGATATTGGCCCCGGCGGCGAGTACCGTGACCATGTCGCACAGCTCACCCACATGGGGCATCTCATGGCTGATCAGCAGGAACGTCTTGCCCTCGCTGCGGTTTAGCGTCCGCACAATGTCGATCAGAACCTCAATCAACGCGGGGCTGATCCCGTTGAACGGCTCGTCCAGCAGGACGAGGGCGGGATCATTCATCATGGTGCGTATGAACTCGAGCAGCTTCTTCTGGCCACCGGAGATCTCGGCTGCAACCTGGTCCGCAAGATGGTCAAGCCGGGCCATCTCCAGCAGCCCATAGGCCCGAGCCTGCGCACTGCGACGCGACCAGGGATGACGTATGGCAGGCACGAGCATGTTCTCAAGCAGCGTCATCTCGTTGTAGACGCGCGCGACCTGGAAGGTCCGGCCGATCCCCGCCTTGGCGACGACGTGGGTTGGCTTGTTGGTAATATTGCGGCCGTTGAAGACGACACGTCCGCCGTCGGCGGAGTAAATGCCATTGATGATGTTGAACAAAGTGGTCTTGCCGGCACCGTTGGGTCCGATGACCCCCTCGATGGAGCCCGGTTCGACGGCCAGGTGAATCCGATCCAGGACCACCAGGCCATCGAAGCGCTTGACCAGCTCGTCGACTTCAAGCAGTGCCATGAATTCGACCCGCGCAGGAATCCCCCGAGCACCCGTTCGCGGTGCCGGCGGACCAACTCAGCAACGAGCGCGCGGAGCCGCTACGGCCCCACCGGCCCGACGTCAAACCCAGGGGGGCTGCTCGAATTCGGCCTGAGCATGCTCGAGTGGCCAGATGATCTGCGTTTCTCCGCCCTTGAGCTGAACCATGGGGAAGAAAAAGCCTTCCTCGAAGCCACCAATCTTGACCTCGTTGTAGCACAGCGCCCGTTCGCCCGGTTCCTCAGCGAAGTCGTAGAAGTGCCAGACCCCCTGGTGCGCGATATTGCGGGTGGTTTCGATGAGCCGGTCTCGCTCCATCGTCCCGGTTTCATGGATCACCTTGAGGGCGATGCGCATGTAATCGTAGGAATGACCGGCCGGTGCGATCGCCGCGTCCTCGTCGAAGCGCTCGCGGTAGCGCTCCAGCCATTCCTCTTGATAAGGGGCAATAGCGCGGGGCGAATCCATGGTCACCGTGAAATCCGAGGCCTCGCCGGTGAGGTCGTACCACTCGGGGAACCAGGTCAGGCCATGCCCGAGCAACAAGGCCGGCATCCGCGCCGCACGGAACTGCTTGACGAAATTAGAGGCACCGACGCTGCCGGTCGTGGTCATGCCCACCAACGACACATTTCTGGCCCGGTAGCGCGTCAGCAGCGAGGTAAACTCGGTCTCGTCCAGCGCGGAGACGTCGTAGGGCCTTACATCAAAGCCCGCCTCACCCAGCTGCTCCACCAGGGCATCGCCCCAGCCTCGGCCAAAGTCGGTGTCCTCGACCATGACGGCGGCATTCATCGTCGGTGGTGTCCACAGCCCCTCGTCCATGAAGTGCCGCAGGGGCTCGCCGTAGAGGCCCGCAAATATGGGGGGTGACGCCCAACCCTTGAACCAGCCGGAATAGCGTTCCGGGTCCTCATTGATTTTCTCACAGATGTACTGGGATTCTCCGTTGTGGCCGATGTGCACAATGCCCAGGTCCGCAACGGCGTCGGTCATGGCCATCGCGACGGAAGAATGCCAGCCGGCAACCATCATCTCCACACCCTGGCGCTCCACGGCGTCGCGCACCGCGCGGGTCGCCGCCTCGGGGTCCGACTCGCTGTCGACGAACACCAGCTCGATGTCCCGCTCCTCGCCATCGACTGTGATTGGGACTTCGCCGGCTTCCCGGGCATCCTCGAGCGCCAGGATGGCGCCCTGCCTGAAGGCCTCACCCGTGCGGCTTGCCGGCCCGGTCATCGGTCCCATGACACCCAGACGCAACACGCCGTCACCCTGGGCACGCGCGCCGCGGGGGAAGACCATCGTCAGCGAGCCGGCGAACAGACCAGCGGCGCCGAGGGCTGTCACCTGCATGAAGTCTCGCCGGGAGATGCCAGTGCTCGCTTGCTGTGTCGAGGGTACCGCTCGCTCTTTCGCTTGATCTGAGGGGGTGTGTTGCTTTGTCATCGTGTAACCCTCCCGCACACCTGAGCCGATCAGGCAGTCCGACCAGCGGGCGACCCGCAATCGAGCCTTCCGCAGGATCCCAAGGGTGCACGAGAAGCCACACTTCGCCGAGCAAGAAGCCACCCGGCGACACGCCCTGCCCGTCCGCCCTGTTTTGAGTCTAGAACCGAAATTAACGCCCCTCAACGTCACCCCGGTTTCGGCGGCACCATGCTGCCCGACGCTAAAGCTCGCAGGCCCAGAACGTAATTGATCGTTGCAAGCGCTACGGCGCATTGCGTTGGGAAGGATCCCTGCTAAAGGGTGGCGCCAGCGCATAGGGATCACTCGCGCCGCGTTGGTATCGGGCAGCGGACGCCCACCATTCCAGCTGGGCAAGTGTCCTGCCAAAGTATTCCGTCCACGCCTGCCCATCAACGTTGTCGAGGTACCCACCGTCCTTATCGAAAACCTTCTGCGCCTTCGGGACATGAATCATCGCCGAGACGGGCAGACACCCCAGTTCCGACAAAAAACCACGCATCGCCACGCCAGCCCGCGCGCCACCCCATTGGCCGGCTGAATACGTGACAATCGCGCTTGCTTTGTATGAAAAGAGCGAACTGCCGAAGTGATTGAGCAGATGTGCCAATGCAGGACTCATCGAGTGGTTGTATTCCGGGCTGACCATGACATACCCATCAGCGCTGTCGATGCTTTCCGCCAGGGATTCGAGCTGCAGCGGGACCTTGCCACGCGCATAGGAAAAATGGGGCTTGAAGGCCGACGCGAGATCGAAATCAAGAGGATCGATCAACTCAACGGAGCTGGAGCCGCGGTTTAATTGCGCGACACACGCCCGGGCCACGCGCAAGCCGAGCCGCGCTGGTTGTGGCGGAGTGCTGTCGCGTGTAGATCCGAGAAAGACCAGAATTCTTAGAGACATTTCTTCTAGTGTCCATCAAGTCTCGAGCGCAACGCCCGGCATACTAACCTTGTGAACGTTTGTAGCCCGTGAGTGGCTCGCAAACAGTGCCCACGGCAGTGGTGCAATCGAGGACGCGATTCGGGATGCCCGTGCCGCATTGGAACGCGCTTTGAATGATCGTCACCCCCTGCATACATAGCATTGTAGAACAACATCAGCACACCGGGGAGCCATGAGGTGTAAGTGCTGTGACCCATGAATGTCGATCCGAAACCGTCAGTAAGGTCCATTTGTCCCGGTGACCGCTCAATAGATCGATCACGCCCCTGTCGGGTCCGCCGCCATCAATCATAGGGGCGAAGGGGCGAACCGCACTGGACGGTGGTCGAAACCGACCGGTGCGTTCACGCTGGCTCAAGCGCCCGGCGCCACGGCTGCGCATAGTACGACCCGCGTGCCCGAACTATCTTTATCCCGGGGTGGCTCGGCGAGGCATTCAGCCCAACTCTGCAGGAGACTCGCGGTGGATCAAGCGCGCACCCGAGGCGCGCGGGTGGGGATGTAGAGCCGCGCAGGTATGCAGGCTACAATGACGGCGTATCAGGGATTCACCTGCAGTGGAAACCGGAGCACTGCATGCAACGGAGCATTTTCCCATGGAACGGCGATCTGACTTGGGCTTCACCCTTGTGGAGCTCCTCACCGCGATTGCGGTCGCTGCCATATTGTTCGGCGTGGCCGTACCCTCCTTTACGCAACTCATGGAACGTCAGCGCAGCTGGACCGTCCTGAACGATCTGCGCACTGGCCTGCACCAGGCGCGTGAACACGCCGCGCGAGAGGGCAGGCATATTACTGTCTGCCGGAGCGCAGACGCCCGGGTGTGCGGCAGCGGCGAGTTCTGGAACGAGGGGTGGATTGTATTCGAGGATCCGGACGGTGCCCGAGCTTGCACTGTGCAGGACAACGGCCGCTGTGATCACGGCGGGCGGGTGCTCGCTTCCAGCCCGGGCAGCCGCACAGGCATCTACCTGCTGGGGAATCACTTCATCCGTGACAGCGTGCGCTACTTCCCGGAAGGGTTTGCCAAGGCATCCAACGGCACGTTTACGGTGTGTGACGGCAGCGGGACGGCGCTGCGGGCCATGGTGGTGGCCTGGTCGGGCCGGGTGCGGCCTGCCGAGCCGGATGATGGGCAGTGCCCGGGAGGCAGCTGAACGAGAGGGCGGGTGGATCGGCGCAGCGTAATGCACCGTTAAACGAACCGCACCAAGGGCGCACAGACGCAGCATGAGTCGTGCGCCTGCGGCGCTATGTCATCCACGGCGGATTACGCTGCGCTAATCCGCCCT
>NZ_SKOG01000073.1 GCF_007120195.1 Aquisalimonas sp. | reverse complement strand
GGCAGCCAAGCAGAGTCGGCTGATTGACTGCTGAGGCCTAGACTAGGGAGGTGTCGCTTTTGGGGCTGCGGAATAGTGGCGTGAAAGAGTGTGAATATTTACTTTCTAATCTTCAGGATGTATGTACCCGTCCGGCCACCGCGTTGACGATGTACTTCGGCTTGCTCAGTCGACCGGCCGGAACTCCTGCATATTCCAGGGCAAGAGTTGGTCGATCCGGTTGATGGGGTCTTCTATGGTGTGCGCGAGCCTTGCTCATAGGCGCCGTCATCAGTGCGGCCTCCTTGAGCGCCAAGTGCGCGTGCAACTAGACCTGGGCCGGTGGAACTGATTCGTGGCCGAGCCGCAACGCAACGACCGAGCAGTTCACGCCGGCTTGCAGCAGTCCCCGGAACAGCGCTGCGGCGATGATTGGCCGGTGCACCGGCGGTTGGATCGTCGGGACCGGAGCAGCTCAACCCCTGTAGTTATCGACTCTCCTCGGGTGGCTCAGATCAATTGCACGGCGGTCTCGGAGAGCGGCCGCGCCATGTTGCCGTACTCGAACGCTCTCTCGCTGGAGGCGTTGCCGTCCAGCGCCCGTTTACGGATGCCCTGGAGGATGGCCGCCAGGCGAAAGTAGTTGAAGACGATATAGAAGTTCCAGTTTGGAATCTCGTAGATGCCGGTGAGCCGGCAGTAGGCGGCGACGTACTCGTCCTCCGCAGGGATCCCCAGCTCTCGGCGGTCCAGCTCTCCCAGGCCGGGGATGGCGGCATCCGGAGGCAGGCGCAGCTGCATGCACTGGTAGGCGATGTCGCCCCAGGGGTGGCCCAGGGTTGAGAGTTCCCAGTCCAGCACCGCCAGAATGTCCGGTGTCTCCGGGTGAATGATCAGGTTGTCGATGCGGTAGTCGCCGTGGATCAGCGACACCCGGCCGTCATCCTCCGGCATGTTGGCTTCGAGCCACTGGATGAGTGCGTCCATGGCCGGGTTCTTCTCCGTCTCCGAGGCGTAGTACTGCTTGCTCCAGCGGTTGAGCTGGCGCGTGAAGTAATTGCCCGGCTTACCGAAATCGCCAAGCCCGACCGCCTCCACGTCCACGTTGTGAATCGCCGCCAACACGCCCACCATGTTGTGGTAGATGGCGCTGCGCTCCCCCGGGCTGCACTCCGGCAGCGCCGCGTTCCAGTGGATGCGCCCCTCGACGAACTCCATGACGTAGAACATGGAGCCGATTACGTCCTCGTCCTCGCACAGCAGGCGCATGCGCGGCACCGGTACCGGGGTGTCGCCGAGGGCTTTCATGACGCGGTACTCGCGGTCCACGGCATGGGCGGATTTCAACAGCTCGCCAGGCGGCTTGCGCCGCAGGACATAGCGGCCGCCGCCGGTGGTAAGCAAAAAGGCGGGGTTGGACTGGCCGCCGGAGAACTTCCTGCATTCCTCGATCGTACCGAATCCGCGGATGCGCTCGGCCAGGTAGGGCTGCAGGCGGTTGAGGTTCAGCTGGTCGACGGAATCGTTCATGCCGCGTCCTCCTTAGTTGCTGTACTGGCGGATGACCTGCTTGCCCAGGGACATCATGTGCACCTGGTCCGGCCCGTCCGCCATGCGGCACCAGCGGGCGTAGTTGAACGCCTCCGCCATGAAGTAATCCTCGCTCAGGCCGCCGGCGCCGTGCATCTGGATGGCCATGTCCAGAACCTCCGAGGTTAGCTGGGGAACCATGATTTTGGCCATGGCAATCAGATCCCGCGCCTCCTTGGTGCCCTCGCTGTCCATCTTGTCGGCGGCCCGCAGCGTCAACAGGCGGCACATCTCCACCTTTGACGCCATTACGGCGATGGCCTCCCGCACCGAGCCCTGCTGGCTCAGCTTCCGGCCGAACACCTCCCGGCCCTCCACCCGCTTGCAGGCGAACTCCAGCGACCGCTGCGCCGCGCCGATCAGGCGCATGCAGTGGTGAATACGGCCCGGCCCCAGGCGGCCCTGGGCCACCTCGAAACCGCGGCCCTCACCCAGCAGCAGGTTCTCCTTTGGCACCCGGACAGTATCGAACACGACCTCCGCGTGCCCGCCCGGCTCCTCGTAGTAGCCCAGCGTGCTCAGCGGTCGTGCCACGGAGAGCCCTGGGGTGTCACGCGGCACCAGGATCTGCGTCTGCTGCAGGTGGCGGTTAGGGTTGTCCGGGTCGGACTTGCCCATGACGATGAAGATCGCGCAGCGTTCGTGCATGGCGTTGGTAATGAACCACTTGCGCCCATTGATCACGTAGTCGTCGCCGTCGCGCAGGATGGAGGTCTCCACGTTGGTGGCGTCGCTCGAGGCCACGGCGGGTTCGGTCATGGCGAAGGCAGAACGGATCTCGCCGGCGAGCAGGGGGATGAGCCAGCGCTGCCGCTGCTCTTCGGTGCCGTACTTGAGGAGCACCTCCATATTCCCGGTGTCCGGGGCATTGCAGTTGAACACCTCGGCGGCCCAGAACACCCGCCCCATGATCTCCGCCAGCGGCGCGTACTCGATGTTGGCGAGCCCCGGGCCGTAGTTTGCGTCCGGCATGAACAGGTTCCAGAGCCCCTGCTCCCGGGCCTTGGCCTTGAGCGTTTCCAGAACCGCCGGAGACTTCCAGCGCTGTTCCTTCACCTGCTGATTGAAGGCGTGCTCGTTGGGGTAGACGTGCTCGTTCATGAACGCGGTGAGCCGCTGCTGCAGGTCCTGCACGCGCGGCGAATGCTGGAAATCCATGGTGCGGTCTCCTCCAGGGCAATCGGTTCATCAAATACCAGTGCCTGTCTGAATACCATAGAATAAACTGGCTGTTCGCTGTGCGTGGAGCAAGATCCCCGACCAGCGCCCCGGGCCGCGCGCGCAGTGGCCCGGCCTTGTCGACGTGCGCTTCGGGTCCGCGCGCACGCTCTTGGGACCCTGCCACCATGACTGTGTGAATCCGGGGATACCGGCGGCGCCGGGGTGTTTGCGCGCCCGGGCGGATCCAGGTCGCGGTGTGCGCAGGTGCAGCGCGGTGTCCATGCGGCTGCATCAAGGGCACGGCAGGCCTTGCATTTGTTGCCGGAGTCCGTACCCTGAACCCGTAATAATCATTATAAGTGCAGCCAATAATCAAAATGGCCTGCATAAAGCCGGAGGAGAGTCCGCGATGCGGCACGCCGTCTTCGAGGCCGTTGGTCCCGCTCCCGGGGGGCGAATTCGTGCCCATCCGTTGTCCAGCCACTGTCCTTTCACGTTGTCCGGTGAGTCTCGGGCCCACGAGCCCGCACGTGGCCGTGGGCCGCATCCCGTCGATGCCTGCGAGGAGCTGATGTAATGGCGGCAACCAATAGCAACCGCAACGATACGTTCCCCAAGCTCCTTATGCATAACGCGCAAACGCGGCCAAACCGGCCCGCCATGCGCGAGAAGGACTTGGGTATCTGGCAGACCTGGACCTGGAGCGAGGTGCTCGATGAGGTCGAGGCCCTGGCCGGTGGGTTCAAGACGCTTGGAGTTGCGCGCGACGACAAGGTCGCCATCATCGGTAATAACCGGCCACAGCTGTACTGGGCCTTTGCTGCCCCCCAAGCCATGGGTGCCGTCCCGGTGCCCGTCTATCAAGACTCGGCCGGTGAGGAAATGCAGTACGTGCTCGACCACGGGGATGTGCGATTCGTGGTCGCCGAGGACCAGGAGCAGGTGGACAAGGTCCTGTCCGTGAAGGACCGGCTGCCGAAGCTCGAGGCGGTAATCTACGAGGACCCGCGCGGGCTGCAGGGCTACGATTATCCCTTCCTGTATTCGTTGCAGCAGATCCAGGAACGTGGCCGTGAGTACGCGCGCTCGAACAAGGGCTTTTTCCAATCCGAGGCGGCGAAGGGCCAGGGTGAGGACCTGTCGGTGATCGTCTATACTTCCGGGACCACCGGTCGCCCGAAAGGGGTGATGCTCAGCTACGACAATCTGCTCAAGTCGGCCCAGCATGCAGTGGCCTTCGATCACCTCACCGAGAAGGACGAAACCCTGGCCTATCTGCCCATGGCATGGGTGGGGGATCACTTCCTAACGTACTGCCAGGGATTCCTCGCCGGGTTCTGCCTGAACTGTCCGGAATCCCCGGATACCGTGATGTCGGATCTGCGCGAAATCGGGCCCACGTATTTCTTTGCCCCGCCGCGGACCTGGGAGAACCTGATCACCAGCGTCATGGTACGCATGGAGGATGCCAGCCGCGTCAAGCAGAAGATGTTCCACTATTACCTGGCGTTGGCGCGCCGGGTGGGTGTGCGCATCCTGGAGGGGAAGGCAGTGTCCAGCGCCGACCGCATCAATTACGCCATCGGGAATGCCTTGGTCTTTGGGCCGCTGCGCAACGTCATGGGTTTCTCGCGCATTCGCGTCGCCTATACTGCAGGCGAGGCCATTGGCCCGGACATTTTCGATTTCTTCCGATCGATCGGCATCAACCTCAAGCAACTCTACGGCCAGACGGAGTGTTCCGTGTACCTGTGTCTGCAAAAGGATGACGATGTCCGGGCCGACACGGTTGGACCGCCCGGGGAAGGCGTGGAGATCCAGCTCGATGAGAACGGGGAGGTACTCTACCGCAGCCCGGGCGTCTTCATGGGCTACTACAAGAACGACGAGGAGACCCGGAAGACCAAGACCTCCGACGGCTGGGTGCACAGCGGTGATGCCGGCATGTTCACCCAGGATGGTCACCTGCGCATCATTGATCGCGCCAAGGATGTTGGCCGCCTTAACGACGGCACGATGTTCAGCCCGAAGTTTGTGGAAAACAAGCTCAAGTTCCACCCCCACATTATGGAGGCGGTGGCGTTCGGGCACGAGCGCGATTCCGTGACCGCGTTCATCAATATCGACTTCGAGGCGCTTAGCAACTGGGCCGAACGCGAGAACATCTCGTTCACCGGCTACGTCGATCTGGCGGGTCGCACAGAGGTCTATGCGTTGATCCGCGAGGAAGTCGAGGCGGTGAATCGGGATCTGGCTTCCGATCCGGAGTTGGTCCCCATCCAGATCACGCGCTTTCTCATCCTGCACAAGGAGCTGGACCCGGACGACGGTGAAATCACGCGCACGCGCAAGGTCCGCCGGCGCATTATCAACGAGCGCTATCAGAATCTCATCGAGGCCTTATATCGGGGCGACGACCGTGTGCACGTGGAGGCGCCTGTCACTTATGAGGACGGCAGCACCGGGGTGCTCGCGGCGGATCTGCGCATCAGTGACGCCACCACCTACCAATACATGAGCAAGGCAGGATAAGGCCCATGGCAGCCCAACCAGAACCGAAGCCCGGTCACCGCCAGGCGGGCGAGATCCTGCTGAAGGTCGAGAACGTGGATCTCGCCTTTGGCGGTGTGCGGGCACTTCGAGAGGTGAGTTTCGAGGTCCGGCGTCAACAGATCTTCGCGATTATCGGACCCAACGGTGCCGGGAAGTCGTCGATGCTCAACTGCATCAACGGCTTCTACCATCCAAACAGCGGCACCATTGCCTACAAGGGCGCCCCCCGCAAGCGCATGCGCCCGTACCAGGCGGCGACGCAGGGGATTGCACGGACTTTTCAGAATATCGCCCTGTTCAAGGGTATGAGTACGCTCGACAACATCATGACTGGGCGGCACCTCAAGGCCAAGGCCACGTTACTGGAAAACGCCATCTGGTTCGGGCGCGCGCAGCGCGAGGAGATGGAGCACCGCAAGTTTTGCGAGGGGATCATCGACTTCCTGGAGATCCAGCAGCACCGCAAGACGCCGGTCGGCACGCTGCCCTACGGCCTGCAAAAGCGCGTGGAGCTGGGTCGGGCACTCGCGGCAGAGCCTGAGTTGCTACTCCTCGATGAGCCCATGGCGGGCATGAACCTGGAGGAAAAACAGGACATGGCCCGTTTCATCCTCGATGTGAACGACGAGTTCGGCATGACCATCTGCTTGATTGAGCACGATATGGCCGTGGTCATGGATCTCTCGGACCACATCGTTGTGCTCGATCATGGCGAGAAGATCGGCGAGGGCTCACCGGAAGAGGTGAGTTCCAACCCCCGCGTGATCGAAGCCTACCTGGGGACAAGCGAGGAAGAGGGGGCCTGATCATGCCGATCGAATTATCGTTTTTCCTGGAGGTGCTGGTCGGTGGGCTCCTCGCGGGAATGATGTATTCCCTGGTGGCGCTCGGATTCGTGCTGATTTTCAAGGCCTCCGGTATTTTCAACTTCGCACAGGCCGCCATGGTGCTGTTTGCCGCAATGTTCATCGCCGGCATGCATCAGCGTTACGGCGTGCCGTTCTGGCTCGCGATCCCCCTCACGATCGTGTTGATGATTGGCGTTGCCTGGATCATCGAGCGGGTGGTGCTGCGGCCCCTGGTGAACCAGGAGCCGATCATCATGTTCATGTCCACGATCGGCATCTTCTTCGCCCTGATCGGCTTTGCCGAAATGATCTGGGGGAGTCGTTCCCGGTCACTGGATATCGGCATCCCGCAGGATCCGATCTTCGTCGGCGATATGCTGTTTCAGAGCTACGATCTGGTTGCCGGGGGCATTGCGCTGGTCCTGGTATTGCTGCTCGCGCTCTTTGCCCAGCGAACGCGCATGGGGCGGGTGCTGCGCGCCGTGGCGGATGATCACCAGGCGGCGCAGGCCGTTGGTATTCGCCTGAGTACGGTTTGGGTGGTGGTCTGGTCCATCGCCGGGTTCGTGGCTGTAGTCGCGGGTGTGGTCTGGGGTGGCAACCTCGGTGTCCAGCCCGTGATGGTCGATGTGGCCTTCAAGGCGCTGCCAGTGCTGTTGCTGGGCGGGCTCACGTCGATTCACGGGGCCATTATCGCCGGATTGATTATCGGCGCCGGCGAATCCCTCGCCGAGGTCTACCTCGGGCCCATCATCGGCGGCGGCATCGATAACTGGTTTGCCTATGTGATTGCCATGGCGTTCATGGTGTATCGCCCCGAGGGCATGTTTGGCGAAAAGATCATCGAAAGGATCTAACGGCATGCTGTATCGCGAATCCGGACAGTTCAAGACGACCTACGCCGCCGACCAGGCCATTCTGCCGATCAAGCAGGACCTCTACTTTGTCATCCTGGCAATCCTTATTGCGGTGGCGATCCCGTTCTTCGTCTCCAATTACGTCATCCAGGCGCTGCTGTTGCCGTTTTTGATCTACTCCCTGGCGGCCATCGGGCTGAATATCCTCGTGGGCTATTGCGGCCAGATCTCGCTCGGAACCGGTGGTTTCATGGCAGTCGGGGCCTTCGCCGCCTGGAACCTGATGGCGCGCATCCCGGATATGCCGCCGCTGGTGGCATTCATCCTCGCGGGGCTGATTGCCGCGGGGGCGGGGATTCTTTTCGGTCTGCCGGCACTGCGCATCAAGGGGTTCTACCTGGCGGTGACCACGCTGGCAGCCCAGTTCTTCCTGATCTGGCTGTTGCAGCGGCCCTGGTTCGTTGGCTACAGCCCCACGGGCGTGATCTCGGCGCAGACCATCGAGATCCTGGGCTGGCGCGTCGACACCCCGGTGGACCGTTACCTGTTCGCACTGGCCGTGCTGATCGTCATGGCGCTCGTCGCCAAGAACCTGGTACGCAGTGCCACTGGGCGAAAATGGATGGCCATACGGGACATGGACGTGGCCGCGGAGATCATCGGCATCCGGCCGATGATCACCAAGCTCAAGGCCTTCGCCGTGAGCTCCTTTTTCGTTGGCATCGCCGGTGTCCTGTGGGCCTATCTGTACCTGGGGCAGCTGGAGGCCGAGGCGTTCGACATCTACACGTCCTTTGATGTCCTGTTCATGGTCATCATCGGCGGTCTCGGTTCCATTCTGGGCAGTTTCCTGGGTGCAGCGTTCGTGGTCATCGTGCCGATCCTGCTGAACGTCATACCCGGCGCCCTTGGACTGCCGTTGGGTACGGCGATGATCAGTTACATCGAGATCTTCATCTTCGGTTCGCTGATCATCTTCTTCCTGATCGTCGAGCCCCACGGGCTTGCCCGCTTATGGAGCATCGCAAAGCAGAAGTTGCGGTTGTGGCCCTTCCCGTACTGATTCGGGGGAGGCCCGGCCCGGAGCGGTTTTTAGGGTGTGACCACGGTCCGATTGCCGTGGTATCCGGAGCACAAGGCGGGTCCCGAAACCCGCATGGAGGAGAGAGCAATGACATTTTCGATAACCCGAAAGCTCGGCGCGGTGGGTATGGGGCTGATCATCGGCATGACCGGCCTGTTCGCTGCCCAGGCGCAGGCCGATGAACAGTATCTGCCAAGTCTGGTGTATCGCACCGGTCCTTTTGCCCCCAGCGGTGTCGGTTTTGCCGACGGCTTTGCCGATTACGCCAGCCTGATCAACGCCACCGGTGGGATCAACGGCGTACAAATCCGGCTCGAGGAGTGCGAGACGGCCTATTCAAACGACCGCGGCGTGGAGTGCTATGAGCGGCTCAAGGGCCGTGGCAACGGTGCCACTGTGGTTGCGCCGCTGTCCACGGGGATTACCTATGCGCTGATCCCCCGCGCCCGTCGGGACAACATCGTCGTCCATTCCATGGGGTATGGCCGTGCGGACGCGGCGGATGGCCGCGTGATGGACTGGGTGTTCATGGTGCCCACCACCTATTGGTCCAGCTCCACCGTGACAATGCAGTACATCGCCGACCAGGAAGGCGGTTGGGAGAACCTGGAGGGGAAGACCCTCGTACACGCCTACCACGACTCCGCTTACGGCCGTGAGCCCCTGGCTCTGTTCCGCGGCTACGCCGAAGAGTACGGCTTCACCCTTGAGGAAATGGCCATCTCGCCCCCCGGCGTGGAGCAGCGTTCGGTCTGGACGCAGATCCGGCGTATGCAGCCGGACTGGGTGTCGTTGTACGGCTGGGGCGTCATGAACCCCACGGCAATCCGCACCGCCGCGTCGATGGGTATCGACCGTGAACGGATCATTGGCGGCATCTATGCCGCCCAGGATGATGCCGTGCGGCCGGCAGGCAGTGCTGCCGTGGGCTACAAGGCGGTGACCTTCCACGGTCCCGGGCGTGACTACCCGATCTATGACGAGCTGCAAGAGCACGTCTTCGATGCCGGAAACGCGGCGGGTGGCGGTGACCAGATCGGCAACATCGCCTACAACCGCGGCTTGATTAACGCCGCCTACATCGTGGAAGCCTGGCGCCAAGCGCAGGAAGAGTTCGGCGAAGGCGAGGTGATGGGCCGCGAGGAGACCAAATGGGCCTGGAATCAGCTGACCGTCGATGAGGAGCGCACGGAAGAGCTTGGCATGGCCGGGCTGATGCCACCAATCAACGTCACCTGCGAGGATCACGAGGGCGGTGGTCTGGCCCAGATCCAGCAGTGGGATGGTGAGAGCTGGAACGCCCTGACCGACTTCATGGAGCCTGACCTGGAGCGGGTCTTCCCGATGTATCGGGAGTCCGCCGAGAGCTTCGCCGAGAGCGAAGGCATCGAGGTGCGGGAGTGCGACTGAAGCCCTGAAGGTGCCGCCGGGCGCGTATCGCGCCCGGCGGCGGGCGACACGGGAGGCAAGTCAATGGCGGAGCAAACCGGCGAGGCGGCACCGCTCCTGGATATGCAGAACGTCGAGGTGGTGTACAACCACGTGGTTCTGGTGCTCAAGGGCGTGTCCCTGCACGTGAGGGAAGGCGATATTGTGGCGTTGCTCGGCGGTAACGGTGCCGGCAAGAGCACAACGCTCAAGTGCATCTCCGGTTTGCTGACCGGGGAGCGGGGTGAGATCACCCGCGGCTCGCTCACCTACGACGGCGAGGACATCAGCCACATGCCCGCGCCGGCCCGTGTGGAGCGTGGCCTGTCTCACGTCATGGAGGGCCGGCGGGTTTTCGAGCACCTGAGCGTCGAAGAGAATCTCATGGTGGGGTCCTACAGCCGCAAGATCAGCGGGGCCGAGGCGCTGTCCGAAATCGAGCGCGTCTATGAATACTTTCCGCGCCTGAAGGAGCGGCGCAAATCCACGGCCGGTTACACCTCCGGCGGCGAGCAGCAGATGCTGGCGCTGGGGCGGGCGCTGATGGCCAAGCCGCGCATGATCCTGCTCGACGAACCCTCCATGGGGCTCGCGCCACAGTTGGTGGAGGAGATCTTTCACATCGTCTCGCGCCTGCGCAAAGATGAGAAAGTGACCTTCCTGGTCGCGGAACAGAACACGAACGTTGCACTGAAGCACGCCGACTTCGGCTACATCCTGGAGAACGGGCGTGTGGTCCTCTACGGCACCGGCACCGATCTCAAAGAGAATGCCGACGTCAAGGAGTTCTATTTGGGTGTGGGGTCCGGGGAGGCCCGCAAGAGCTTCCGCAACGTCAAGCACTACCGCCGCCGGAAGCGCTGGCTTGCCTAAGCGCGCAGGCGGCCAATGGCATGCATAAGGAGTTGGAGCCTTTGAATGAGCATCCGTATTATGACGCGCGCGAGGCACGCCCCGTGGATGAACGGCTCGCCGAACAGCTGAGCACGGTCCGCGAGGTGCTGAAACACGCGCGCGAGCGCTCCCGCTACTGGGGGCAGGCGCTTGCGGATGTGGAACCGCAGTCCATCCAGAGCCTTGCCGACATGGCGCGGGTGCCCCTGACACGCAAGGCGGACATCCCCGGACGCCAGGCCGAAGATCCGCCGTTCGGAGGGATGGAGGCGGCCCCCATGAGCGAACTCGCCCATGTCTTCCAGTCGCCGGGGCCCATTTTCGAGGCCGCCGAGACCAAGGGCGATTACTGGCGTTTCGGTCGTGCATTCTGGGCAGCCGGGCTGCGCCCTGGACAACTCGTGCACAACACTTTCTCCTACCACCTGACCCCGGCGGGCATGATGATGGACAGTGGGGCCCGCGCGGTGGGTTGTCCGGTCTTTCCGGCAGGCATCGGTAATACCGATGTGCAGGTGGAGGCCATCGAACGGCTGCGGCCGCAAGTCTATGGCGGCACCCCATCGTTTCTCAAGGCATTGCTGGACAAGGGCACAGAGCTCGGGCGTGATGTATCCTCCATCGACCGCGCGCTTGTGGGCGGCGAGCCACTCAGCGGCGCTCTGCGGCAGGAGATGAGTGGACGCGGCGTGCGAGTGCTGCAGGCGTTCGCCACCGCCGAACTGGGGTTGGTGGCCTTTGAATCCGAATCGCTGGACGGGCTGATCGCCGACGAGGACGTACTCCTCGAGGTGGTTCGCCCCGGTAGCGGTGATCCCGTCGCCGCAGGCGAGGTGGGCGAGATGGTGGTCACTGTGCTGCGCGCCGGTGCGTTCCCCGTCATCCGGTTTGCCACAGGCGATCTGACTGCGTTCCTGCCTGGTCCCAGCCCCTGCGGGCGGACGGCGCCGCGCATCAAGGGCTGGATGGGGCGCGCCAACCAGACCACCAAGGTCAAAGGCATGTTCGTCACCCCTGAGCAAATCAACACCATCATGGCCCGGCACCCGGAGATCAGCCGGGCGCGGTTGGTCGTGACCCGGGACAATGAGAAGGACGCCATGAGCCTGCAGGTAGAGTCTACAATTTCGGATTCCGCGTTTGCCGGGCAAGTGGCGGAGACATTGCAGGCCGTCACCAAGATGCGCGGCCAAGTGCAGATCAAGGGCGCCGGCGAGCTGCCCAACGACGGCAAGGTGATCGCGGACGAGCGCTCGTTCGACTGAGCCTCACCGCTGTCGCTGACTGTCAGCAGCCAATCCCTGCAGAGGCAGGGTGCGAGGAGAGACTATGAGTACAGTACGCGACTCAGCAGCGCAGAGCGTGCCGTTGCTGATTAATGGCGAGTTCGTGCAGAGCACCACGGGGGAGTGGATCGACGTGACCAACCCCGCGACCCAGGAGGTCATCGGCCGCGCGCCGGTAACCACCAAGGCAGAAATGGACAAGGCGTTTGCGGCCGCGGAGGAGGCGTTCAAGACTTGGCGCCATGTCCCGGTACAGGAGCGCACGCGGTGCCTCATGCGCTACCAGGCCCTGCTCAAGCAGCACCACGATGAGCTTGCCGAGATCCTTGCGCGGGAGACGGGCAAGACCATGGCCGATGCCAAGGGCGATGTCTGGCGCGGCATCGAGGTGGTGGAGCACGGCTGCAGCATGCCCACGCTCATGATGGGCGAGACGACGGAGAACGTCGCCAACAGCGTGGATACCCACAGCATGGTCCATCCCATTGGGGTGTGCGCCGGGATCACGCCCTTCAACTTCCCGGCCATGATCCCGCTGTGGATGTACCCTCTGGCGGTGACCTGCGGCAACACCTTTGTGCTCAAGCCCTCGGAGCAGGACCCCTTGACCCCGACCCGCCTGGCGGAACTCTTTCATGAGGCGGGCTTCCCTGCAGGAACGCTGCAGGTGGTGCATGGTCGCAAGGAGCAGGTGGATCATATTCTCGAGCACCCGGCCACCAAGGCGATCTCCTTTGTCGGCTCCGTGCCGGTGGCGACCCACGTCTACCGGACGGGGACGCATAACCTCAAGCGCGTGCAGGCCATGGGCGGGGCCAAGAACCACATGGTGGTCATGCCCGATGCCAACAAGGAGCAGGTGATCAACCAGCTTGTGGGGGCCTCCTGCGGCGCGGCCGGCCAGCGCTGTATGGCCATCTCCACGGCGGTGTTCGTGGGCGAGGAGACCCGCGGCTGGATGGATGGAATCCGCGAGGCGGTGAGCAGCATCCGCCCCGGACCGTCCAGTGACCCGGACGCCGCCTTCGGCCCGCTGATCAGCCCCGCGGCCAAGGAACGCGTGGAGCGGCTCATCGGTACCGCCGAGGCGGAAGGCGCAAAGCTCCTGCTGGACGGCCGTGGCTGCACCGTTGATGGCTACCCGCATGGCAACTGGGTGGGGCCGACCCTGATCGACGAGGTCACCACTGACATGACGGTCTACAAGGAAGAGATCTTCGGCCCGGCCCTGTTGTGCATGCACGTGGACACCCTCGAGGAGGCCATTGAGCTGGTCAATGCCAACCCATACGGCAACGGCACCTCCATCTTTACCCGCTCCGGCGCGGCGGCGCGCAAGTACCAGCACGAGACCGAGGTCGGCCAGGTGGGCGTGAACCTGCCCATCCCCGTGCCGGCACCGTTCTTTTCGTTCACCGGTGGCAAGCACTCGTTTTTCGGTGATCTGCACGCCTACGGCAAGCAGGCCATCCGATTTTATACCGAGACGCGCACGGTGATCAGCCGCTGGCCGGAATCCGATCTGCCGACCGGGCCAAACATGACCATCAACTTGCGGTGACACCGTCGGGGCGGCGGTCGCCCACTGCTGCCCCGTCGTTCGAGCGGGAGGTCGCATGGATTTCGAACTCAACGACGACCAGCTCGCATTCCAGGAGACCGCGCGCGAGTTCGCCCATCGCGAACTCGCGCCCAATGCGGCACGGTGGGACGAGCAGTGCGTTTTCCCGGTGGAGACCCTGCGGCTGGCCGGGGAACTGGGCTTCTGTGGTGTCTACTGCCCGGAAGACGTCGGTGGCCTCGGACTCTCGCGGCTCGACGCCACCATTATCTTCGAGGCGCTGGCCGGCGGCTGTACGTCCACCACGGCCTACATCACCATCCACAACATGGCGACCTGGATGGTCGCGACCTTTGGCACGGGGGCGGTACGCGAGAGCTGGTGCCCGCAGCTTACTAGCGGCGACATGCTCGCCTCCTACTGCTTGACCGAGCCGGGGGCCGGTTCCGATGCCGCCTCCCTGCGGACCAAGGCGGCGCGCGATGGCGATGGTTACCGCCTCAACGGCAGCAAGGCGTTTATCTCCGGCGCCGGCGAGACCGACCTGCTGGTGGTCATGGCGCGCACCGGGGGCAGTGGCCCCTCCGGGGTGACCGCCTTCGCCGTGCCGGCCGATTCGGACGGTATTACCTACGGGCGTAAGGAAGGCAAGATGGGCTGGAACAGCCAGCCCACCCGTGGCATTACCTTTGAGGACGTCTACGTGCCGGCTGCCAACCGCCTGGGCGCGGAGGGCGAGGGCTTCAAGATCGCCATGCGCGGCCTCGACGGCGGGCGGCTCAATGTTGCCACCTGCTCCGTGGGCACGGCCGCCGCCGCCCTGGACGCATCCCTGCGTTACGCCCGCGAGCGCAAGCAGTTCGGCCGGGTCATTAGCGAATTCCAGGGCGTGCAGTTCAAGCTGGCGGACATGGCCACGGAGCTGGTGGCCGCCCGGCAGATGGTGCGTCTGGGCGCTGCGCGCCTGGATGCCAAGCATCCGGAGGCCAGCACGTATTGTGCCATGGCCAAGCGCCTGGCCACCGACCTCGGCTTTCGCATCTGCAACGAGGCGCTGCAGATCCACGGCGGTTACGGCTACATTCGGGAATACCCCTTGGAGCGCCATGTCCGCGACGTGCGCGTGCATCAGATACTCGAAGGGACCAACGAAATCATGCGCGTGATCATCGCCCGGCGCCTGCTGGCGCCGGGCAGCGAGAACCTTCTCGCCTGAGGCGGCGGGTGGCCTCGGCAGCACCATTTACTAACCGAGACTGGGGACATCATGGCTTTTGAAACCATTCGTGCTGAGAAACGCGGTGCCGTTGGCCTACTGACCCTCAACCGGCCCAAGGTCCTCAATGCCCTGAACAGTACCCTGATGCGGGAGCTGGGCGAGGCGCTGGCGGCCTACGAGGCGGACAACGATGTGGCCGTGATGGTCATTACCGGCAGCGACAAGGCTTTCGCCGCCGGTGCTGACATCAGCGAGATGCAAAGCAAGAGCTTTGCCGATGTCTACACCGAGGATTTTATTACCGCGAGCTGGGAAGACGTGACGCGCTGCCGCAAGCCCGTTATCGCCGCCGTCAGTGGCTACGCCCTGGGCGGTGGCTGCGAGCTGGCCATGATGTGCGATTTCATCCTTGCCGCGGACACGGCGAAGTTCGGCCAGCCGGAGATCAAGATCGGGGCCATTCCAGGCGCGGGTGGGACGCAGCGTCTGACCCGTTTCGTGGGTAAATCCAAGGCCATGGAAATGTGTCTCACCGGTCGTATGATGGATGCCGACGAGGCCGAGCGCTCCGGGCTGGTCAGCCGCGTGGTTCCGGCCGACCAGCTGCTGGACGAGGCCATGAAGACGGCCGAGCGGATCGCCGGGCTCTCGCGGGTCGCGGTTAGCATGGCGAAGGAAGCCGTCAACCGCAGCTACGAGACCACGCTCTCCGAAGGGGTGCGCTTCGAGCGGCGCGTGTTCCATTCCGTGTTCGCCACCGAGGATCAAAAGGAGGGCATGGCCGCCTTTGTGGAGAAGCGTGAGCCGCAGTGGAGGAATCGCTGATGGCGGCCGATGCGCCTGTTGTCATTGAAGCTGTACCGACGGGCGACGGCCAGCGCCTGATGCGGGTGCGGCTGAATGCCGAGAGGGCCCTGAATGCCCTGAGCCAGGCCATGATCGATCGGCTGCAGCCGGCCCTGGAGGAATGGGCAGGCGATGACACGGTGGCGGCGGTGTTCCTGGAGGGCACCGGCGGCAAAGCATTCTGCGCTGGCGGCGATGTGGTGGGCCTCTACGACGATATGCGCCAGCGCGCGGTGGGCGACCCCTGCCCGGTGGCCGAGCAGTTCTTCACCTCGGAGTACCGGTTGGATTACACCCTGCATACCTTTCCAAAGCCCATTGTCTGTTGGGGGGAAGGCATCATCATGGGAGGCGGCGTCGGTCTGCTGGCCGGGGCCAGTCACGGGATCGTGACCGAGCGCTCGCGGCTTGCCATGCCCGAAATGGCCCTCGGCCTGTTCCCGGACGTCGGCGGTACGTTCTTCCTCAACCGCATGCCAGGGCGCCTGGGCTATTACCTGGGCCTGACCGGTGAGCATATTTTCGCCACGGACATCTTTGCCGTGGGGCTTGGCAACTACGTCATCCAGTCAGACCAGCGCGAGCGCGTCGTCGACGCGCTCGCCGCCGCCAGCTGGGGTCGCATGGCGCGGGAGCGCCACGAGACCGCCAGTCAGGTGCTGGGCGGAATCTGGCGCGATAAGGACGCCACCGGCGGGACGCCACTCATGGACCGCTTTGCCCGGATCCAGGCGCTCACCGACCATGCCACGCCCGCGGCCGTCATCGAGGCCATCAACCGCGGCGCGCAGACCGAGGAATGGCTCAAGTCTGCGGCTGAGGGCCTCAAGCGCGGCTGTCCCGTCTCCCAGGCCGTCTTCGACAGACAGTATCGGGGCGGCAGGCACCTGTCGCTTGCGGCGTGTTTTCAGCGCGAGCTGCGGATCGCCGTGCAGGCATCGCGCGGCCCGGATTTCCGTGAGGGTGCCCGGGCGCTGCTCATCGACAAGGACCGGAATCCGTCCTGGTCGGTGCCGTCACTGGCGGAGGTCTCCGAGGCGGTCGTCGACGCGCATTTCACGCTGCCGGCGGATTACCATACCCACCCGCTGGCGGATCTCTAACACAAAGGCAGGGCGCCGGTCGGCCGGAGGCCCCCCTCAATAAAACGGCCCGGAGGAGAGAATATCCCATGGCGACGATCGGTTTTATCGGACTGGGCAACATGGGCGGCCCCATGGCCGCTAATCTGGTCAAGGGCGGCCATACCGTGCAAGGGTTCGATCTTTCGGCGGAGGCTGTGGCGCGGCTCACTGGCGCAGGAGCGAAAGGCTGTGCCAGTGCCGGGGAAGCGGCAAGCGGGGTTGAGGTGGTGATTTCCATGCTGCCCGCGGGCAAGCATGTGCGTGATCTCTACCAGGGCAGCGGTGGGCTGCTGGCATCGGTCGCCAAGGGAACGTTGCTGGTGGACTCCAGCACCATCGATGCGGATACCACCCGTGCCGTCGCCGCTGAGGCGGACAAGGCCGGTTGCCCCATGATCGATGCCCCGGTCTCCGGTGGCGTCGCCGGGGCCGAGGCGGGGAAGCTCATCTTCATGGTTGGCGGCGAGACCGGGCCGGTGGAACAGGCACGGCCCATTCTCGACATGATGGGGCGGGCGGTTTTCCATGCCGGCCCTGCCGGTGCCGGGCAGGTGGCGAAGATGTGCAACAACATGCTGCTCGCCATCAGCATGATCGGCACCTCCGAGGCGATCAACCTCGGCATCGCCGAGGGCCTGGATCCGAAAGCCCTTTCCGAGATCATGCAGCAGAGTTCCGGTGGCAACTGGGTGCTGAACGGCTACAATCCGCATCCTGACGCCATGGATGGCACCCCGGCGTCCAGGGGGTATACCGGTGGCTTCGGCACGGCGCTCATGCTTAAGGATCTGGGCCTCGCCATGGAGGCCGCGCTCAAGGACGGCAAGGCAACACCGCTAGGGGCACTCGCGCGCACGATCTACACGCTGCATGACGCCGCGGGCAATGGTCATAAGGATTTTTCCAGCGTCATCGAGTTCCTGCAACACGGTGGACGTCCGTCGCAATGAGCACAGTGCGCTGCGAAACACGTGACGGGGTCACCACGGTGATCCTGGATCGGCGCCACAGCCGCAACGCCGTTGATCCGGAGACCGCACGGGCGTTGTACCGTGCATTCCTGGATTTCGAGGCGGACGACGCGGCCAGTGTCGCCGTGTTGTTCGGCGACAACGGCACCTTCTGTGCCGGGGCGGACCTCAAGGCCGTGTCCACCGGTGCCCTGGGGGGCTATCTCAGTGAGCTGGAGCCGCCCGGCGACACGGATACAATCACCGGTTTGCCGGGCCCCATGGGGCCATCGCGGCTGGGCCTGAGTAAGCCGGTGATCGCCGCCGTCTCCGGGTATGCGGTGGCCGGTGGCATGGAACTGGCGCTGTGGTGTGATCTTCGGGTGATGGAAGCCAGCGCCCGTTTTGGGGTCTATTGCCGGCGCTGGGGTGTCCCGCTCATCGACGGAGGCACTGTTCGGCTGCCGCAGATTGTCGGGCTTGGCCGCGCCCTGGACCTCATTCTCACCGGGCGCACCGTCGAGGCCGACGAGGCGTACGCCATGGGGCTGTGCAACCGTGTCGTCCCGGATGGTCAGGCGCGCGCCGCGGCCGAAACCCTGGCCCGGGAACTCACCCGTTTCCCACAGTTGTGCTTGCGCATGGACCGGGCGTCCGTCTACGCGCAGCACGGGCAGCCGGTGGGTGAGGCGTTGCGTGGCGAATACGAGCGTGGCCTGTGTGCCCTGCGCGGGGAAGGGGTCGCCGGAGCCGCGCGATTCGCCCGCGGCCATGGCCGCCATGGGGACTTCGGCGATCTGTGAGGCAGCGATGGACATCGACGTGCCGGCGATCGACCCCAGCGCCACCGGAAGTGGCAGGTGCATGACGCCTTCGGCGGGTGCACCTGACGCCCGGACCCGAGCCGGTGTCCCGCTGCCCCCGGTGAGAGCGACCCGCTCGCGCGCCGCCAGGATGTCCGGCTCAGATCAGCCGCTCCACGGCGACGGCGGTCGCTTCGCCGCCGCCGATGCACAGCGATGCCACGCCTTTTTTCAACCCATGTTGTTGCAGCGCGTTCAACAGCGTGACGATGATGCGCGCGCCGGAGGCGCCGATCGGATGGCCCAGGGCGCAGGCGCCGCCGTGGACGTTCACCGCGTCGTGGGAGAGGCTCAGTTCCTTCATGGCGGCCATGACCACCACGGCGAAGGCCTCGTTGATCTCGTAGAGATCCACCTCATGGGCCGACCAGCCCACGTGTTCCAGCAACTGGCTAATCGCCCCCACGGGCGCGGTGGTAAACCACTGCGGCTCGCGCGCGTGGCTGGCCTGGCCGCGTATGACGGCCAGCGGTGCCAGGCCGCGCCTGTCGGCTTCGCTGCGTGGCATGAGCACCAGCGCCGCGGCGCCGTCGGAGATGGAGCTGGCGTTCGCCGCGGTCACAGTGCCTTGGGGGTCGAAGGCCGGCTTCAGCGTGCGCAGTTTTTCCGGGGCGGCATTCCAGGGCTGCTCGTCGCGGCTGATGGAGCGCTCGCCGCGGCGCTCCTTGATGGTAATCGGCGTGATCTCGGCCTCGAAGGTGCCATCCTCGGAGGCCTTGCGTGCGCGTCGCAGGGAGGCCTCGGCGTAGTCATCCTGGCCCTCGCGGCTGAAGCCGAAATGCCTGACGCAGCGCTCAGCGAAGCGGCCCATCAGCTCGCCTTTCTCATAGGCGTCCTCCAGGCCGTCGAAGAACATGTGGTCGGTGATTTTGCCGTGACCGAGCCGGTAGCCGCCGCGGGCCTTGTCGAGCAGGTACGGTGCGCGGGACATGTTTTCCATGCCGCCGGCGACGGTGACGCGGCCGCGGCCAAGGGCAAGCACGTCGTGGGCGAACATGGTCGCGCGCATGCCAGAGCCGCAAACCTTGCTGACGGTGGTGCAGGGGACGGACTGGGGCAGTCCGGCACCGAGCGCGGCCTGCCGGGCGGGGGCCTGGCCGAGGCCGGCAGGGAGGACGTTGCCCATGAACACCTCGTCCACGGCATCGAAAGGCACGCCGGCGCGTTCCAGGGCCGCGGCGATGCTGCGGCTGCCCAGCTCGGTGGCGGCCACGCCGGAGAGATCGCCCATCAGCCCCCCCATGGGGGTGCGTGCGCTACCGACAATAACAATCGGATCGTCCTGCATTCCAGTTCTCCTGGTGGCGGGCTGGCTGCCCGGTGTTTGCGTGTTGCGGCTGGTCGTGGGGCGCGGCTCGAGTCCTTTGCGCACAGTCAAGCGGCCGATGCGCCGCTGTTCACGCGACAGCATCCCATCTGGCCGCAGCCAGCCGGTCATCACAGGATGCGCCCCGCACCGTGCCCCTGGAGAGACACGGACCGGCCAGGGCGCTCCTCCTGGTATTGTCGACCCGGCTCGTGCCCCCGTCCAGATGCATTACCCGGTCGGGACTCTGCACACACCCAGCTCGAGCAGTTCGCCGATCGTTGTCGCATCCACGCCCCAGTCCGCCAGGGCGGCCTCGGTGTCCTCGCCGGGCCTCCGGGCACCGGTGGTGAGTTCTGGGCGGGTGCGGGAGAATCGCGGAGCGGGAGCCGCCTGGGTCATGCCGTCGTGGTGCACGAACGTGCCGCGGGCCCGATTGTGGGAGTGGTCGGGGGCCTCATCCATGTCCAGTACCGGGGCAAAGCAGACGTCCGTGCCTTCGAGCAATTCGCACCATTCCTCGCGGGTTCTGCTGGCGAAGACGGCCGCGAAGCGCTGGCGCATGGCGGGCCAGTGCTTCTGGTTCATTTGCTCCGCGCACTCCGGGACGCCGGTGAGGCCGATGCGCTCGAGCAGTTCCCGGTAGAACTGTGGTTCCAGTGCGCCGATGCTGATGTGGCGGCCGTCGGCGCAGGGGTACGTGTCGTAGAAGGGGGCGCCGCCATCGAGCAGATTGGTGCCGCGCGCGCTGCTCCACAATCCCTGGGCCTTGAGGCCGTGGAAGAGACTCATGAGCAGCGAGGAGCCGTCGGTCATGGCGGCGTCCACCACTTGGCCCTTGCCGGACTGGCGCGCTTCGAGCACCGCACAGACGACGCCGAAGGCGAGCATCATGGCACCGCCGCCGTAGTCGCCCACCAGGTTCAGGGGGGGCACCGGGCGTTCGCCCGCGCGGCCGATACCGTGCAGCGCGCCGGAAAGGGCGATGTAGTTGAGGTCGTGCCCTGCCGCCTGGGCGAGGGGGCCGTCCTGGCCCCACCCCGTCATGCGACCGTAGACGAGCTGCGGGTTGCGCTCCATGCAGGGCTCCGGCCCAAGGCCCAGGCGTTCCATCACGCCGGGACGGTAGCCTTCCAGCAGGATATCGGCCTGCTCGAGCAGTTGCAGCACGGTGCCGGCGCCGGCGGGGTGTTTCAAGTCCAGTGCCACGGAGCGCCGGCCCCGGGCGGTGACCGGATCGTCCACCGGCAATGCAGCCGCGCCCAGGCGATCGATTCGCAATACCTCCGCCCCCATGTCCGCGAGCATCATCCCGCAGAATGGGCCAGGGCCGATGCCTGCCATTTCGACAACACGGATGCCTTTGAGGGGGCCCATGGGTGTCCTCCGCAAGTCAGTAATGTGATGGGCAATGCCCGAGTCTCGGCAAGTCTGAGTGCGCGCGGGCGTGGCGCCAACAGTCCAGCGTTTTCCAGAGCGGGTCAAGCGGCCCGCCTGCACCGATTCCGGCCGTCAGCGGCAGACAGAGCGATCTGACAATCGAGTGGAGGGAGTGATATGCAGATTAATGAGCGTGTATTTCTTGTGGCGGGGGGTGCCTCCGGTCTGGGTGAATCCACGGTGCGGCGCCTGGTCGACCGGGGTGCCCGGGTTGTGGTTGCGGACATGAACGAGGAGGGGGGTGGCAAGCTTGCCCATGAGCTAAGCGGGGCGGTGCACTTCGTGCGCTGCGACGTGACCCGCGAGGCCGATGGCCAGCACAGCGTGGATGCCGCGAAAGAGACTTTTGGCGCGCTGCACGGGCTGGTGAACTGTGCTGGCGTGAGCAGCGCCGAAAAAACCGTCGGCAAGGACGGCCCGCACGACCTGGGCCGGTTCAATCAGGTCGTGCAGATCAACCTGGTGGGTACCTTCAATATGACCCGTCTGGCCGCCGCCCTGCTGAGCGAAAACACGCCGGATAAAGAGGGCGAGCGGGGCGTGATTATCAACACCGCTTCGGTCGCCGCCTTCGAGGGGCAGATCGGTCAGGCCGCCTACGCCGCCTCCAAAGCCGGTGTCGCCGGCATGACACTGCCCATCGCCCGGGACCTGGCCCGGTACGGCATCCGTGTTATGACCATCGCGCCGGGGCTGTTCGAGACACCGATGCTGCTGGCGATGCCCGAGAAGGTGCAGGAAGCCTTGGGGAGGAGTGTGCCGTTCCCGCCCCGACTGGGTCGGCCGGATGAATACGCTCAACTGGTGGAGACCATTATCGGCAACACCATGCTCAACGGGGAGACGATACGACTGGATGGGGCGATCCGTATGCAGCCGAAGTAGGGGCGAGGAGCAGGGAGCCAAGGGCGAGCGGCGCGGGTTGCGGTGCCGGAGCTGGCGCGCGACTGCACCCGCGTCGAGGATTTAGTGCCCATCCATGGCCGTGGCGGCTGGTGAGCGGCACGCTCGCCCTGTGCGCAGAAGCAGAGCCCGGGGGGGTTATCGGCCCAGGATCGAGCGGGCGATGATCTCTTTCATGATCTCGTTGCTGCCGCCATAGATGCGCTGCACGCGGGCATCCACGAAATCGCGGGCGATTGGGTACTCCTGCATATAGCCGTAGCCGCCGAAGAACTGAAGGCATTGATCGGCCACCCGGAACTGCAGGTCCGTGGTGGTGAGCTTGGCGATGGAGGCATTCGTGGTGGTGAGCTCACCCCGGTTGTACTCCTCCGTGCACTGCCGGATGAACGCCTGGTTCACCGCGATCTGGGAATGCAGATCGGCCAGCGCGAAACGCGTGTTTTGCATGGCCCCAATCGCCTGGCCGAACGCCTTGCGCTCCTGCACGTAGTCAATGGTGCGCTCCAACATGCCCCGGCAGGCGGCAACGGCGCCAATGGCGAGAATCAAGCGCTCACGCGGCAGCTCGGTCATGAGATTGGCGAATCCACGGCCTTCACCGCCAAGGATTTGGTCACTGGCCACGCGCAGATCCTGGAAAAACAGCTCGGCTGTGTCGGAGCCGTGCTGACCGATCTTCTCCAGCTTGCGGCCCCGGTCGAAGCCGGGCAGGGAGGTGTCCACCGTGAAAAGCGTCATCCCCTTGGCGCCGGCCTTGGGGTCGGTCTTCGTCGCCAGGATGAGAACGTCGGCGTGGAAGCCATTGGTGATGAAAGTCTTCTGACCGTTGATGACGAACGCGTCTGCGTGCGCATCGGCACGGGTTTTCATGGCCTGGAGATCCGAGCCGGCGCCGGGCTCGGTCATGCCGATGGCGCCTACAGCCTCGCCGCTGACCATTCGCGGCAGCCAAGCCCGTTTCTGCTCCTCTGTGCCGAGATGCAGAATGTAGGGTGCAACAATATCCGAGTGGACGGAGATGTTGGTAGCCAAACCGCCGAAGCCCATGCGGGCAACCTCCTCGACGACCACGGCGGAGAGCTGGAAGTCACCGCCAAACCCGCCGTATTCCTCCGGCACGTCCACACAAAGAAACCCGTTTTCGCCCAGGCGGTTCCAGACCTCGCGAGGGAACAGCCTGTCTTGCTCCCAGGTGGCGTAATGGGGCGCAATCTCGTTGGCCAGAAAGCGCCGCAGTGTATCGCGGAACAGCTCGATTTCGCTGGCCTCAAGCATGGTCTTTCTCCTTCACTCCCGGTATCCGCAGAGGTTACTCCCGGCCGGGCGCTGCGTCGATTGCCGCGGTGCTTGGCTGGGAGCTGGCGCGCACGTGTGAGCCGGTCACCGGGTCCTTATAGACAAGGAGTTCGGCATGAACTTTGAGAATTTAATGCGACAGCGCTACAGCACGCGTGCGTTCCTGTCCGATCCAGTGCCGCCCGGCATCATTCGGCACATCCTCGACGTGGCGCAGAAATCACCGTCCTGGTGCAACACGCAGCCCTGGGAGGTGGTTGTCACACAGACCCCGTCGGCCACGCAGCGCCTGCGCGAGCAGCTCTGCAAGCACGCCGCCTCCCGTCTACCGGCCCAGCCTGACCAGCCTTTCCCGCGGGAGTATGTGGGTGTGCATGACGAGCGCCGCAAGCAATGCGGGGCCGCGCTCTACGATGCGCTGGGGATCGGTCGGGACGACCGTGAAGCGCGAACACGGCAGACGCTTCGCAACTACGCCTTTTTCGGTGCCCCGCATGCCATGCTGGTGTTCTGTCACGAGAGCCTGGGCTTCTACGGGGGTGTGGATTGTGGCGTGTATATCCACGCCTTCATGTTGGCCGCCCTGGACCAGGGGGTGCACTCCATCGCCCAGGCCTCGCTCGCCGCCTACCCGGATCTCATCCGTGACCATTTCGAGATCCCGGCCGACCGCAAGCTGTTATTCGGCTGCGCCTTCGGTTATGCCGACGAACACCATCCGGTGAATCGCTACCGTACGGAGCGTGCCGCAATCACCCATGTCGTAAGGTACGTGCGGTAGCTTGGCTCAAGCGCCCGCGTACAGACGGTTAGGCGTGAGGAGGCGGATGTGCGTGAATGCGTGACCCGAGGCGGCAAGGCCGCCTCGGGTCACGGCGCGAGTGGGTCAGTAGCCGGCAGAGGTGTTCCGGGCCGTTGCAGCGCGTAGCTCGGTGTTCTTGGTCACACCGTGCCACTGGCAGAGGTCCTCGGCGGTTCGTTGCACCCAGGCCAGGGTATCCTCCACCTGGTTGAACGTATTCATGTGGAACCCGGCTAGCCCGGGCCCTTCAGGCGTATCGAATGCCGGGACCAGCGCCTGGATCAATTCGTCGGGCCGGTACGTGCTGCCGCCGAACAGGCGCGAGGCGAGCCCGGATTGACGTCGCAGCACCCGCGTGGAGGCCCCCAAGCCGATGCGCATGGCGAGCCCCATGAGCTTCATCCGGTCGATGACCCCCGGCAGGCCGATATACACCGGCAGTCTCAGGCCGCGCCGCTGCTGCGCCGCGAGCCAGAGCAGAATCACCTGTGCATCGAAGCAGATCTGGGTAACCGCGTAGTCCGCCAGCTCGTTCTTGACGTCCAGCGCGCCCTGCATGTCCGCGGACGAAATGCTTGCATGGGCCTCCGGGTACGCCGGAACGCCGATGATCTCGGGCCGTGGGCTCATCGCCGCCATGGTCTCAAGGAGCTCGCGGCCACCGCGATACGGGCCAGCGGGAGCCGGGGCGTCGCCGCCGACAACGAAGACCTCGTGCAAGCCGGAGCGGGCCAGCCGGTCGAGGATTGTCTGCAGCTCCGCGTTGCCATGGATCAGCCGGGCGGCCACGTGCGGAACGGCGTGATAGCCCTCAGCGATCAGGGATTCGGCCAGGCGCAGCGATGTGTCGATACCGTGCTTGGGCGAGCAGGTCACGGTGATCGTGGACCCGGTCGGGAGCAGGCGGGCCTGCTCCATCATCCCGCCGATGGGGATCAGCTCGTACCGGGGCGCTGCCAGGGCCTCGCAGCCCCGGGCAGCTCCGTTCGTTGTCACTGCTGTCGCCTGCCACATTGCCTCGTCCTCCGGGGGTCTCCGCGTCGGCTTCCGGGCTGCCGGCACGTCTGTGGGTGCGTGGGGCGTGCCGTACCGTTGGCCGCAATGTAGCGCCGCGTGTGGGGTGTCATCGCCTCGGGGGCGACAACCAGTTGCTCTGCTGCGTCACGGCGTAACTCCATGTCGCCAGGGGAAAATCCGGCGTCGTGCCCGGTGTCGCAGGTAGGTAAGGTGCCGTCGCCGCCGGACAGCGGGGAGTGACGCCCCTTCTCTACCTTAGGTGGAGGCGTCCATTGCTGATGAGTGGACCGGACGCCGCGGAGTGGATCCGCCAACTTCTGCACCAGCGCGCGCCGAGAGGGCACCATGGCAACCGTCACCCGTATTCCTGTTGAAATCGATGAGGCGTCCGGCGAGTGGCGTATGGACGGCCTACCCATGCTCCTGCTTCCCCGGGAAGACATGGCGCGACTGCAGGGCACGGTCGCGGGCGGCCCAGCCGAGGCGGCCTGGCAAGCTGTGGCGCGACGGTCGGCCCACAATTGGTGCGCAACCGAAGCCCAGCGCTCGGGAAGTGATCCCGTGACCGTGGTCGAACGCTACCTGGAGAACCTGTCGCAACGGGGGTGGGGTCGGTTCGAGCTGCTCTACTGCCGGCCCGACGACTGTGGCGCCGCGGTGCGTGTATATAACTCGCCGTTCGCCCTGGTGCCGGGCTCCGAAGCACGGGCCTGCCGGACATTCGTTGCCTGGCTCGAAGGGGCCATGAACTGGGCCTGCAGCGATCCGGACTACCTCGCCATTGCCGAAGAGCGTTGTTGCGTCGCCGGCGGTGCCGAGGCCTGCGAATTTGTGATCCGGCCGTCGGTGGCCTCCGACGACGATTGAACGGCGCAGATCGCACCCGGCGTCCCGCGCTGCGACCCCGCGACTTAATCAACCCAGGGGAGCGTTTTCATGCAACGCTATTCCGCACTCAATATTGCCCGCCACGCCGCGACTGGACACCGTCATTGGGAACCGGCCTGGCGGCAAGCGGCACCGCGGCGCCGCTACCGGGTGCTGATTGTCGGCGGTGGCGGTCACGGCCTGGCGAGCGCCTATTATTTGGCGCGCGAGCATGGCATCACCGACGTCGCGGTGCTGGAGAAGGGCTGGATCGGCGGCGGCAACACCGGGCGCAACACGACGATCGTGCGCTCGAACTACCTCTGGAGTGCTTCCGCCGCCCTGTATGAGCAGTCCATGAAGCTTTGGGAGGGCCTCTCCGCTGATCTCAACTTCAACGTGATGTTCAGCCAGCGCGGCGTGCTCAACCTGGGTCATACCCTGCAGGACATGCGCGACATCCGCCGGCGCGTCAACGCCAACCGCCTGAACGGCATCGACGGCGAGGTGCTCGACCAGGCCGGGGTCAAGAAACGGGTGCCGTTTATCAACACGGATCCGGGTATCCGCTTCCCGGTCATGGGCGCCTCCTGGCAGCCCCGTGCCGGCATTGCCCGCCACGACGCCGTGGCTTGGGGCTTTGCCCGCGCCGCGGATTCCCTGGGCGTGGATGTGGTGGAGAACTGCGAGGTCACTGGGATCCGGCGGGAAAACGGTTCCGTGGTGGGCGTGGACACCTCCCGCGGGCCGATCGATGCCGACCGCGTCGGCGTCGTGGTCGCCGGCCACGCGGGGGTGCTGGCGGAGATGGGCGGTTTTCGGCTGCCAATCGAGAGCCATCCTCTCCAGGCCCTGGTCTCGGAGCCCATCAAGCCGATTCTGGACACTGTGGTCATGTCCAACGCCATCCACGTCTACGTCAGCCAGTCGGACAAGGGCGAGCTGGTGATCGGTGCGGGCATCGATGCCTACAACGGCTACGGCCAGCGCGGCAGCATGCAGACCATCGAGCATTTCCTCTCCGCCCTGGTCGAGCTGTACCCGATCTTCAGCCGCATGCGCTTGCTGCGCCACTGGGGCGGCATCGTGGACACCTGCCCGGACGCCTCGCCGATTATCGGCAAGACACCGGTGAAGGGGCTGTACTTTAACTGCGGCTGGGGGACGGGCGGGTTCAAGGCGACCCCCGGTTCCGGCTGGGTCTTCGCGCACACGCTCGCAACCGGTGAGCCGCACCCGATCAACGAGCCGTTTTCACTGCAGCGCTTCGAGACGGGGGCGCTCGTGGACGAGCATGGCGCCGCCGCGGTGGCGCATTAGAAGGACCGGAGGTAAACCCCATGCTGCTGATCCCGTGCCCTTGGTGCGGCCCGCGCGACGAAAGCGAGTTCAGTTACGGCGGTGAGGCGCATATCGCTCGGCCCCGGGAGCCCGAGAGCCTCTCGGACGCCGAATGGGCCGATTATCAATTCATGCGCACCAACCCCTGCGGCTGGCACCGGGAGCAGTGGCTGCACGCCCACGGCTGCCGCCGCTGGTTCAACGTCGAGCGCAACACGGCGACCTATGCCATCCGCGCGGCCTATCGCCTGGATGAGGCACCGCCGCACCGGGAGGATGCACTATGAACCAGCCCCGTCGCCTGGAGCAGGGTGGCCTCGTGGATCGCGAGCGGCCCGTGGGCTTTCGTTTCGACGGACGCGAGATGCAGGGCTATGCGGGGGATACCCTGGCGTCGGCGCTGCTGGCCAACGGGGTGAATGTGGTCAACCGCAGCATCAAGCTGCACCGCCCGCGGGGGATCGTTGGCCATGGTGCCGAGGAGCCCAATGCGTTGCTGCAGATCGACCGTGGTGCGGCGACGCTGCCGGACCGGCGTGCCACCCAGACGGAACTCTACGAGGGGCTGGAGGCGCGGCCGGCAGTGGGGCGTCCCGAACGGGATCCGGCTGCGGCGATGGGTGCATTGTCGCCGTTCATGCCAGCGGGTTTTTACTACAAGACCTTCATGTCACCCCGGGGCTGGTGGGAACGCTACGAGCAGGTGATCCGTCCGGCGGCGGGCTTCGGCTATGCGCCCGACGGGCCGGACCCGGACATCTATGACCGTCGCAATGCCCATTGCGACGTGCTCGTGGCCGGGGGCGGCCCGGCGGGTCTGCAGGCGGCGCTGAGTGCGGCGCGGGGCGGCGCGCGGGTGATCCTGGCCGACGAGCAGGCTCGCTTCGGCGGTGGTCTGCTCGCCAGCGAGGCGCGTATTGATGGCGGGCCGGCACTGGTCTGGGTTGACGCCATGGTCGCCGAGCTGGCTGCCATGCCCGAGGTGACCCTGCTGCCCCGAACGGCCGTGTTCGGCAACTACGATCACGGCTTTGTCGGGCTTGTGGAGCGCCTGGGGGATCACGTGCCACCACAGCAGCGCACCGGGCCGCGAGAGCGCTATTGGCGCGTGCGTTCGCGGCAATTGGTGATTGCTGCGGGCGCCATCGAGCGGCCCATTGTCTTCGGCAATAACGACCGGCCCGGCATCATGATGGCCTCGGCAGTGACCACCTACATCCGCCGCTACGGGGTTCTACCGGGGCGCAAGGCCGTGGTGTTCACAAACAACGACTCCGCCTACGCGACCGTCGCCGCGCTGCGGGCGGCCGGGGCTTCCGTGGTGGTGGCCGATGCCCGGGAGGAGCCGGGCGCGCTGGCGGCCGCGGCGCGGCAGCAGGGTGTCGATGTGCGCGCCGGCAGTGCCGTACTCAGTGCCCACGGGCGCAAGCATGTCACCGCCGTCACGGTGGGTGACCTCGCGCGGCACCGCCACGAACGGCTGGACTGCGACCTGGTCGCCGTCTCCGGGGGCTGGAATCCGGCGGTGCACCTCCACTCCCACATCCGCGGACCACTGCGTTTTGACCACGACCTTGCCGCACCGGTCCCGGCGCCGGGGCCGGAGCACGTGCGCTCCGCCGGCGCCTGCGCGGGCCGTTTTGACCTGGCGGAGGTGCTGGCGGCAGGTGCACACGCCGGGGCTGCCGCGGCCGGCGCACTGGGCTTCGAGGGCGCGGTCGCGGCGGTGCCCGATACGCAGGGTGCCGATCCCGTCCCGGGCGCGCTGCGGGTGCTCTGGCGGGCGCCCCAACCGCCGGAAGGCAAGGCACCGGCCTTCGTGGACCTGCAGAACGACGTCAAAACCAGCGACCTTGCCTTGGCCGTTCGGGAAGGCTACCGCTCCATCGAGCACGTCAAGCGTTACAGCATCATGGGCTTTGGCACGGACCAGGGGCGCCTGGGGAATATCGTCGGTGCCGGCATCGTTGCCGAACTGTTGGGCGCAGACCTGGAAACCGTGGGGACCACGACGTTCCGGCCCGCCTGGACGCCCGTCACCTATGGCGCCCTGGCGGGCGAAGAGCTGCGCGAGCTGTTTCAGCCGGTGCGCAACACTCCCATGCATGAGTGGCACGTGGCCCGGGGCGCGACCTTCGAGGACGTGGGTCAGTGGAAGCGTGCCTGGTACTACCCGCGGCCGGGGGAGTCCATGGACGATGCGGTCCGCCGCGAGTGCCTGGCGACCCAGCGCGGCATCGGCGCATTGGACTACTCCACCCTGGGCAAGATCGACATCCAGGGCCCGGATGCGGTCACGCTGCTCGAGCGTGTGTACACCAACAATTGGCAGAAGCTCGCCGTGGGCCGTTGCCGCTACGGCATCATGCTGGACGAGAACGGCACGCCGATCGACGACGGCGTCACGGCGCGGCTCGGTGAGCAGCACTATCTGATGTACACCACCACCGGCGGTGCGGCCCGCGTACTGGCCTGGCTGGAGCGGTGGCTGCAGACGGAGTGGCCGCAGCTGGAGGTTTATCTGACTTCGGTGACCGACCACTGGGCGACCCTCTCCCTGGCCGGGCCCTACAGTCGCGACCTGGTGCGGGACCTGGGCACGGACGTGGATCTCGACCCGCAGGCCTTTCCGTTCATGTCCGTGCGGGAAGGCCACGTGGCGGGGATCCCCGCCCGGCTGCAGCGCTCGAGCTTCAGTGGCGAATTGACCTTTGAAGTGAGCGTGCCCGCCGACTACGGGCTCTGGCTGTGGGAGAAGGCCTTCGAGCTGGGCGAGCCGTACGGCATCACCCCCTACGGCACCGAGACCATGCACGTGCTGCGCGCGGAAATGGGCTTCATCATCGTCGGCCAGGACACGGATGGGTCAGTGAGCCCGCTGGATTTGGGGATGCACGGGCTGCTTAGCAACCGCAAGGATTTCCTCGGCAAGCGCTCCCTGGCCCGCCCGGACTTCCAGCGCGAGGACCGGCCGCAGTTCGTGGGGTTGCAGCCGGAGGATCCGGAAACCATCGTTCCCGAGGGGGCGCAGCTGGTGCGCAACCCGGATCAGACCACGCCTGTGCCCCTGGAGGGCTGGGTGACGTCCAGCTATTACGGTGCCCGCATCGGCCGCAGTTTCGCCTTGGCTATGGTCAACGGCGGGCGCGAGCGTTACGGCGAACGCCTCATTGCCTGGGACCTGGACGCGGGGGCCATCCCGGTGACGGTGACCGCGCCGTCTTTCTACGAACCACCGCAGGGGTGACGCCATGACCGAACCGCTTGCACGGACACCGCTGACGGATGACGCCCTCCCGGCCTTTACCGGGATGAGGCTGGAGGCCGTTGCCCCCGGGGAGATTCTTAATGTGCGGGGAAATGGCGGCGACCCCGCCTTCACCGAGGCCGTGGCCTCGGCCCTGGGCTGCCCGCCACCGGTGACGCCCAACACCTGGGCGCCGGGCGAGGGGCTGCACCTGCTCTGGGTGGGGCCCGACGAGTGGCTGGCGGTGGTGGACGCCGAGGGTCCGTCGGGCCGGCTTGCCGCCCTGCGCAATGCCTTGGGCACTCAGCACGCGGCGGTAACCGCCCTGGGTGCGGGTTACGCGGCCGTGCAGATGGCGGGTGAGCGCGCCCGTGACGCGCTATCCCGCGGCACACCGCTTGACATTCACCCGCGAGAATTCGGGCCCGGGCAGTGCGCCCAGACCCGCCTCGCCCACGCCTCGGTGGTGCTGTGGCAGCTCGATGCGGCGCCGACGTTTCGGCTGCTGATCCGCCGCAGCATGAGTGGGTACCTGCGGGACTGGCTGCACGCCGTGATGCGGAGAATGGACGGGTGAGCGGCGTGGTTGGTGTGGTCGCTCACTGCGCCGCCCGCTGTTGCCGCCCATCGCCGAGAAACTCCCGCAGGATCCGGGCCGTATGCGAGCTGTCCTTGGCGGCCACGTCCTCGGGCACGCCCCGGGCCACCACCCGGCCACCGTGCGCGCCCCCTTCCGGCCCCATATCGATGAGCCAGTCCGCCTCGGCGATGAGGTCCAGGTTGTGCTCGATGAGCACCACCGTATTGCCGGCGTCGACCAGGCGATGGAGCACGTGGATGAGCTTTTCCACATCCGCCATGTGCAGCCCTACCGTGGGCTCGTCCAGCACGTAGACGGTGTGCGGCTGCTGGCGGCCCTTGCCGTCAACGCGGGCCTTGGCCAGTTCCGTGACCAGCTTGATGCGCTGTGCCTCGCCGCCGGACAGCGTCGGGCTTTGTTGGCCGAGGGTCAGATAGCCAAGCCCGACGGCCTGCAGCAGCTCCAAGGCGTGGTGTATTTTCGGGTGGGCGGCGAAGCCATCGGCCGCCTCATCCACGCTCATGCGCAGCACATCGCCGATGGAGCGCTTGCGGTAGGTGACGGCCAGGGTCTCCGGCGTGAAGCGTCGGCCGTGGCAGAGCTCGCAGGGCACGGTGACGTCGGGCAGGAAGTTCATTTCCACGCGTTTGATCCCCTGCCCGTCGCAGCCGGGGCAGCGGCCGTCCTTGGTGTTGAAGGAGAAACGGCCCGGGCCGTAGCCGCGCAGCCGCGCTTCTTCGGTGCCCGCGTACAGACGGCGGATGTCGTCCCAAAAGCCGATATAGGTGGCGGGGCAGGACCGGGGTGTCTTGCCGATGGGGGTCTGGTCGACTTCCAGAACGCGGTCGACGTGGTGGGCGCCGATGATGGCCTCGCAGCCCTTCAGGGTCGGTGCCGGATCGCCGCGGCGCCGGCCGGTTTGCCGCTTGAGGCCAGCGTGCAGAACGCCCCGAACCAGGGAGGACTTGCCACTGCCGGAGACGCCGGTGACGCAGACCAGGCGCTGCAGCGGGAAGTCCACGTCCGCGCCGGCCAGGTTGTGCAGGCGGGGCTGCTGTACAGTCAGTGTCGCTGCGGCCGGAAAGCCGCGCCGGGAACCCCGCAACGGATGCTTGAGTGGCTTGGACAGTGCGCGGCCGGTGACCGAGTCGGGATGCTTCAGGAGCGCCTCCACAGTCCCCTCGGCCACCACGCGTCCGCCATTCACGCCGGCGCCGGGCCCCAGGTCGATGACATGCTCAGCGCGGCGGATGGTGTCCTCGTCGTGCTCCACCAGCACGATGGTGTTGCCTTTGCCTTCCAGTCGCTGGAGGGTATCCAGCAGCATGCGGTTGTCCCGCGGATGCAGCCCGATGGTGGGCTCGTCCAGGACGTAGCACACGCCCTGGAGATTGGAGCCCAGCTGCGCGGCCAGGCGGATGCGTTGGGCTTCGCCGCCGGAGAGGGTGGGCGCGGCCCGGTCCAGGGCCAGATAGCCGAGCCCCAGCTGCTGGAGAAACGCCAGCCGGCTACGCAGCTCTGGCAGGATATCCCGGGCGATGGCGGCCTCGCGGCCCTCCAGGGCCAGCCCTTCGGCCCACTGGGCCGCGGCGGTTACGGCGCGTTGAGACAGCGTTGCGATGGACTGCCCCCGGAAGCGCATGGCCAGGGCCACGGGGTTGAGCCGATGACCTTGGCAGTCGGGGCAGGTCACCGGCTCCTCCTCGCCGTTGCGCCAGGCGCGCTCCTCACCGCTTTGCTCGGCGTCGAACCCGGCCAGGAGTTGGCCGGTGCCGTAGCAGGCCGGGCACCAGCCGTGCTTGGAGTTATAGGAGAACAGCCGCGGGTCCGGTTCCTCGAAACTGCGCCCGCAGCCGGGGCACGCGCGCGTGCTGGAGAAGACCACGTCGGCGTCGCCGTCCGCGGCCAGCTTGAGCGTGTGAGTGCCGTGCTCCAGGGCGTGTTCCACCGCCGTGCGTAGGGTCGATTCTGCGGCCGGGTTCACGCTGAGCGTGGCCACGGGTAGCTCGATATCGTGTTCGCGGAAGCGGTCCAGCCGCGGCCAGTCGGCCGTGGACAGGTAGTCGCCGTCCACCCGCAGGTGGCCGAAGCCCTTGTTGGCGGCCCACTTGGCCAGGTCGGTGTAGACGCCTTTGCGGGCGACGATCAACGGTGCCAGCAGCGTGATCTCACGGCCGCGGTAATGCCCCACGATCCGGGCGCAGATGGCCTCGGGCGTCTGCGCCTCGATGGCCCGGTCGCAGTCCGGGCAGTGCTGGGTGCCCAGTTTCACATACAGCAGGCGCAGGAAGTGGTGCACCTCGGTCAGCGTGGCCACGGTGCTCTTGCGTCCGCCGCGGCTGGTGCGCTGCTCGATGGCCACCGTTGGCGGGATGCCAAAGATGGCCTCCACGTCGGGACGGCTGGCGGGCTGGACGATCTGCCGGGCGTAGGCGTTCAGGGATTCCAGGTAGCGGCGCTGGCCCTCGTTGAAGAGGATGTCGAATGCCACCGTGCTCTTGCCGGAGCCGGACAGCCCGGTGATCACCGTCAGCCGGTTGCGGGGAATGCGGATGTCCACGTTCTTGAGATTGTGCTCCCGCGCGTGGTGGATGGTGATCGCGTCGGGCAGCCGGTACGCCGGCGGCGCCTCGGCCACCGCCGGCAGGGCCGCCGCAGGCATTACCGCCCCGTGCTCGCGGCTGGTCAGAGCCCGGCCCGTGTGGCTATCCGCGACCGCCATCACGTGTTCCGGCGTGCCGCTCGCGACCAGGGTGCCGCCGGCGTCGCCGCCCTCTGGTCCCAGGTCGATGAGCCAGTCCGATGTTGCGATGACGTCCAGGTTGTGCTCGATGACCACCAGGGAGTGGCCGCCATCCAGGAGGCGTTCAAAGGCCCGCAGCAGCACCGCCACGTCATGGAAATGCAGCCCCGTCGTGGGCTCGTCGAACAGGAACAGGGTGCGGCCCCCGCCCTTGCGCCGCCGCGCGGCCTCGCCCAGGTGGGCGGCCAGCTTCACCCGCTGGGCCTCGCCGCCGGAGAGGGTCGGCACGGGCTGTCCGAGCTTGAGGTAACCCAGCCCGACGGCCTCCAGCGGCTCCAGGCGGTTCAGGATCTCCCGGTTGTCGGCGAAGAAACGCGTGGCCTCGGTGACCGTGAGTTCCAGGGCGCCGGCGATCGAGCGGGGCGCGTCATCCTCATGGCCGGGCGCCGGCGGCAGCTTGACCGCCAGCACCTCGTCGCGGTAGCGGCGTCCGTCGCAGTCCGGGCAGCGGATGTAGACATCGCTCAGGAATTGCATCTCCACGTGCTCGAAGCCGTTACCGCCGCAGGTGGGGCAGCGGCCGGCGCCGCCGTTGAAGCTGAACGTGCCCGATTTGTAGCCCCGTTGCCGGGCGAGGGGCTCCGCGGCATAGGCCTTGCGGATCGGCTCGAAGGCGCCCACATAGCTGGCCGGGTTGGAGCGGGTGGTCTTGCCGATGGGGGACTGGTCCACCAGGGCCACGTCGTCGATCTGGGTGTCGCCGCTGAGGATCTCGACCTGGACGGCTGCAGTTGGCGGGCGGCCCTTGCGCTTGGCCAGGGCGTTGTGGAGCACGTCGGTGACCAGGGTGGACTTGCCGGAGCCCGAGACGCCGGTCACGCACACCAGTCGCCCCAGCGGGATGTCCACGTCAAGCCCCTGCAGGTTGTGCTGCGTGGCGCCGCGCAGGCGCAGCCATTGCGTGGGAGTACCGCGACGGGACTGCGGGCGTGCCGCAGCCACGGTGCGCCGGCCCGCCAGGTAGTCGCCGGTGAGCGAGCCGGCGGTGGCGGCCACGGCGTCCGGGGTGTCGAAGCAGACCACCTCGCCGCCGCGCTCCCCGGGGCCGGGGCCAATATCGAGAATGCGGTCCGCCGCGCGCATGACGTCGGGGTCGTGCTCGACCACCAGCAACGAATTGCCGGCATCGCGCAGCCGTTGCATGACCTCGATGATGCGGCCCATGTCCCGCGGATGCAGGCCGATGCTGGGTTCATCGAGGACGAACAGCGTGTTGACCAGGGAGGTGCCCAGGGCGGTGGTGAGATTGAGGCGCTGGACCTCGCCGCCCGAGAGGGTGCGTGATTGGCGGTCCAGGGTGAGATAGCCCAGGCCTACCTGGTTGAGATAGCGCAGCCGCGTGCCGATGGCCTCCAGCAGCAGTGCCGCGGCTTCGTCCAGGGGCGTGGGCAGGTGGACGGCCGCGAAGAAGGCCTGCAACCGGGCCAGGGGCAGGAGCAGCATGTCCCGCAGGTTCAGCCCGGGCAGGCCAAGCATGGTCTCATGGTCCAGTCGCGAATCCCGCGGTCGGGCGCGTTGTTCGCGCCGCATCACCTGGTCCACCTCGTCATGGCCGCCCACGCGCCAGAGCAAGGGCTCGGGCTTCAGGCGGGCACCGTCGCAGTCCGGGCAACGGTCATAACTGCGGTAGCGCGAGAGCAGTACCCGCATGTGCATCTTGTAGCTCTTGGATTCCACCCAGTCGAAATACCGGCGAACGCCGTACCAGCAGTCCCTATTCCAGCCGCCTTCGCCCTCGATCACCCAATCCCGGTCTTCCTGAGGCAGGTCCTTCCAGGGCACGTCCGTGGCCACGCCCCGGCGTCGGGCGTAACGCATGAGATCCTGCTGGCACTCTGCCGAGCGGCCGGACTGCCAGGGGCGGATCACACCCTCGGCGAGGGTGCGGCTCTGGTCGGGGATGACCAGGTCGTAGTCGATGCCCATGACGCGACCGAAGCCGCGGCACGTTTCGCAGGCGCCCACCGGCGAGTTGAAGGAGAACAGGCTCGGAGACGGATCCTGATAGTGGATATCGCAGTCGGCGCAGTGAAAATCCTCGGAGAAGCGCCAGGGTGCTAAAGGTGCGCGGTCGTCGTCGAGCGGGTGCACGGCGACGCTGCCGCGGCCCAGGTGCAGTCCCGCCTCCAGGGCATCCACCAGGCGGTCACGGCGATCGGCAGCGAGGCGGACCCGGTCCACCACCACCTCGACGTAGCGATCGTTGACCCCGTGGAAGCGCGTGTAGCCCTGGCGCTCCAGCAGGCCCTGCAGCTCCCCCGGCGTGAGCCCTTGGGGAACGGCCACGGTTGCCACGACCATGGCGCGCTGCCCCTGCGTCCGGGCCAGCAGCCGCGCGGCAATGCTCTCCGCGTCGTCGCGCTGCACCCGGTGCCCGCAGCCGCCGCAGTAGAGCTGTGCGGTACGCGCAAACAGGAGTTTCAGGTGATCGTTGAGCTCGGTCATGGTGCCCACGGTGGAGCGGGACGTGCGCACGGGGTTGTTCTGGTCGATGGCGATGGCCGGGGGAATGCCGTCGATGGAGTCCACAGCGGGCTTGTCCATGCGGTCCAGGAATTGCCGTGCGTAGGGCGAGAACGTCTCCACGTAGCGGCGCTGGCCCTCGGAGTACACCGTGTCGAAGGCCAGCGAGGATTTACCAGAGCCGGACACGCCGGTCACCACCACAAGCTCGCCCAGCGGCAGGTCCAGATCGAGATTGCGGAGATTATTCTGGCGGGCGCCCTTGATGCGGATCACCTCGCGGGACATGCGCGCTGTGCCTCTGCCGGAGTGAAGCGGCAGTATAACGGCTCAGTGCCCAGCGGGCACGGCCCGTCCGCGCCCTCCTGCCGTGCCTCAGCCGATCACAGTCACCGGGCATTCCGCGCCGTGCAGCACCCGCTGGCTGACGCTGCCCAGCAGCACACCCTGGACGCGCCCCAGGCCCCGCCGCCCGATGATTACTTCGGCGGTCCCCAGGGACTGCACGTACTCCGTCACCGCTCGCGCGGGTAGGCCCTCCCGGCGGATCTCCACAATCCGTGGCATCTCCACCGGCGAGTCGGCGATCGCCGCGCGCGCCGTCGCAAACGCCTCATTGGCGCTGAGCCGCGCCATGTCCCCCAGCTCTTGGCGCGATAACGGAGCAGCGTTGGTGAGCGAGATAGTGCTGTTGAGGCTCGGGTCCAGCGACCCGAGTCCCGGGAAGGCGTGCAGCAGATGCAGCGCCGCGCCGGTGTGGCGCGCCAGGGAGGCCGCGTGCACCACGGCACTGTGCGCGGCCTCAGAGCCGTCCACCGGCACCACCAGTGGCGCTGGCTTGCCGTCCCGTGTCTCGCCCGCCTCCCGTCCGGCGGTGACCACGGTGACCGGCTGAGGCACCCGGAGGATCACCCGCTCGCTGACACTGCCCAGGAATAATTCGCGCACGCGTCCGATGCCGCGACGGCCCATCACCACCTGCACCTCGTGGCCATCACCAACGAATGCCGCAATGGCCTCCGAAGGCTCACCGTCGAGGACATGCTCGGTAATCGAACTGTCGGCGGGCAGATAACTTCGCGCATGCTGGAAGGCCCGGCGGGCGCTGCCATTGCGCAGCGTCTCGAATGTCTCCGCGGTCATGCGCTCGGCGCTGGCGTGCCGCGGGGTGCGGCCAAGGGTCTCCATGACCCGCTTGATCGAGCCCGGGAAGGCGTGCACCAAATGGAGATCCGCGGTAAGGGCCTGGGCGAGCCGCGCTGCATATCGCGCCGCCGCGCCGGCGTGGTCGGAGCCGTCCACGGGTACGATGATATCCTTCGGTGTTATGTCCATGGGTTGCCCTCCGACGGCGCGTGCGTCGATGGCACGCTGGCGCCTCCAGTTTGCAGCATAGTTCAGCATGGCGGTGCCATGCGTCCATTGATGCAGATCAAGCCTGGCGGCCTGGATGGGTCATGTCGCGGTTGCCAATGCTGCTATTCTCAATGGTACAGGTGCGATACAGCATGGATCCGTCACAGGCCGTCGCGGGGGAGTTTGAATTTATGGCCAACAACCAACGCATCATTCTGGCAGCACGTCCGGAGGGCATGCCGGATGAATCCCACCTGAAGCTCGAGTCTGCCCCCATGCCGGAGCCGGCGGACGGAGAGGTCCTGCTGCGCACCATTTACCTGTCCCTGGACCCCTACATGCGCGGCCGCATGAGCGCCTCCAAGTCCTACGCCCAGTCGGTGGAGGTCGGGAGCGTCATGGAGGGCGGTACTGTCTGCGAGGTGGAAGAATCCCACCATCCGGACTGGCAGCAGGGTGAACTGGTGCTCGCCCACACCGGCTGGCAGGCCTACGCCGCCGTGAACCCAAAGGGCCTGAAGCGGCTGAATCCGGACGAGGCACCGATCTCCACCGCCGTGGGCGTCCTGGGTATGCCCGGCTTTACGGCCTATGCGGGGCTCTTGGAACACGGCCGGCCGCAGAAGGGGGAGACGGTCGCCGTGTCCGCCGCCAGCGGCGCGGTGGGGCAGGTGGTCGGTCAACTGTCCAGGCTGTGGGGTTGCCGCGCGGTGGGAATCGCGGGCGGGCCGGAGAAGTGCAGGTTCGTCACCGACGAATTGGGGTTCGACGCCTGTGTGGATCACCGTTCCGCGAGCTTTGAACAGGACCTCGCCGCGGCCTGTCCCGACGGCATCGATGTGTACTGGGAGAACGTGGGCGGCAAGGTGCAGGCGGCGGCGATGCCGCTGCTGAATGAATTCGCCCGGATTCCGGTGTGCGGCATCATCGCCCACTACAACGAGGCCGATGCGCCGGCAGGCGCGGATAGGCTGCCCGGTTTCATGCGCCACATTCTCACCAAGCGGTTGACGATCCGCGGTTTTATCCAGTTCGACCACGCCGACCGGCGCAAGGAATTCTTCAAGAATGTCGCGCCGCTGGTGCGCGACGGCAAGCTGAAACACCGCGAGGATATCGTCCAGGGGCTGGAGAACGCCGTCTCCGCATTCCAGGGGCTACTGAGCGGCAAGAATTTCGGCAAGCTGCTGGTCCAGGTCAGCGAGGATCCTAGCCGCCCTTGAGCGTCATGTGTTCGGCGCGGGCTTGCCCCCACGCCGAACACCACGGCGTGCATGAGTGGCTCCGGCTGTATTCCGGCAGCCGCCGGTGCGGCGTCGGCCGCCTGACTGCGGATCGGCAACGATCACCGCGGTCCCGCCGGTCCGCTGCTACCAGGTGCCGGCGTTCTCCATGGACGCCCAGGGTTGGCGCTCCGGCAGAGGGTCGCCTTGCTGGAGCAGCTCGATGGAGATGCCGTCCGGCGAACGGATGAAGGCCATGCGCCCGTCCCGGGGTGGGCGGTTGATGGTGACGCCGGCGTCCATCAGCGACTGGCACAGCGCGTAGATGTCCTTGACGCGGTAGGCCAGGTGGCCGAAATTGCGCCCGCCGGTGTACTCCTCCGGATCCCAGTTCCAGGTGAGCTCAAGCATGGGCGCCCGATCACGGCGCGCCCGCTCTTCGTCCTCTGGCGCGGCGAGGAACACCAGCGTGAACCGCCCCGCCTCCACCTCCCTGCGGCTGACCTCGACCATTCCGAGCCGGTTGCAGTAAAACTCCAGCGATTCGTCAAGGTCGCTGATGCGGACCATGGTGTGCAGGTATTGCATGGCGTGTGTCCTGTCTCAGTGTAGTGTCATGGAATTCGGCATGTCGCACAGGGTCCGGGGCGCCTAGTAGACGCCGGCACGACCGCTGCGCAGCCCCGTGAAGATGACGATACCTGCAGCCACCAGGGTCAGACCACCCAGGCCGATCATCGTGTACTGCAGGCCGACCCAGTCACTCGCGCTACCCACCCCCAGGACCACGGCGGCCATGGTCAGATAGGCCAGCACGTAGAAGCTGGAGACCACCTCACCGCGCCGGTCCGCCGGGGCTTCGCGGCTGATGGTCGCCACCGCGCCCATGGCCGTGACACCGGCGCCGAACGCCGTGCTAATCGTGCCCAGGGCGAACACCCACGGCGAGGTCAGCACAATGCCGGTGACACAGACGGCCATTCCCGTCGCCAGGATGATGGGTCCGGCCAACAACAGCTGCTGCGGATGGTGTCGTCGGGCGGTGAACTGACCAATACCGGCGACGAACTGAAAGGCGGCGGCGTACAGACCGGCCAGGGCGCGATCGCCGATGCCCACCAGCTCCGCCGCCAGGGAGGGGCCCAGGGCAGCGTACAGGCTGCCTGCAGACCAGGACAGGCACATGGCGGCGCCGGCGAAGGCGAAACTGCCCAGAATATTCCGCGGTACGCTCAACCGGGTTGGGCGCCACTGACGCAACCGGAAATCGGGTTGGCGTCGCCCCACGTGGCGTGGCCAGCGAACCGTTGCGAGCAGGACGATGGCCCCCAGCGCCAGGCAGACGACCACTAGGAACGGGGCTGTCAGTGGCCAGTAGCCCAAATGCAGCGCCCCGGAGCTGAGTAGCGGTCCAGTGGTGGCGCCGGCGGTCAGCGTCAGGGCCGAAATGACAGCCGAGCGTGCCCAGTTGTTGTCGGGATCCATCTCGACCAGCGCGGCCGTGGCGGTGCCGGTGACCACGCCCGTACCAATTCCGGTGAGCAAGCGTCCCGCGGCCAGCCAGTAAATATTGGGCGCGAATGCGAATATGACGCCGGCCGCCGCGATACACAGTAACCCGGGCACGAGCACCTCGCGGCGCCCGGCTACGTCAGACAAGGCGCCGATGGCCGGCAGGGTGGCGACGACGCCGAGCACGTACACAGCAAATACCGCCGTGAGCGCTGACGAGGAGAATCCCCACTCGGCTTGCCAGACCGCATACATCGGGGTCGGCACGTTACTGGCGAAGATCGCCGTGAAAATCGCCAGGACAGCGGCCGCGCCCGCCAGCCACGGCCGGGACCCCGGCTTCTGGCTCATGGGTTGCTTCGCCGCTCGTCCGGGTGCAGATCGCTCTGATCGGGCAGAATCGGATCGTAGCCGTGATCCCGCAGCGCCGTAATGATTTCACGGGTGTGATCCGCGCCCAGGGTCTCCAGGATGGTTTCCACCTCCACCGACCGCAGGGGCAGATCCGTGAACTGGCGTTGATGGGCGATCTGAATCACGCCGGCGTTATGGTCTGCCAATATCCGCGTTAGGTCCGCCAGGGCACCCGGTACATCGGGCACCCCCACGCGCACACGCACCACCCGCTCCGTGCGAACCAGCCCCCGCTGAATGACAGACGACAGCGGCAGCAGATCGATGTTGCCGCCGCAGAGCACGATGCCGATGCGCCGACCCCGAAACCGCTCGGGGTGGGCCAGCACGGCTGCCAGGCCCGCCGCTCCGGCACCTTCGACGACGGTCTTCTCAATTTCGAGCAGGAGCAATATCGCCTGCTCCAGGTGCCATTCGTCCACCAGCACAATGTCCGAGACCAGGTCCCGGACCAGCGGCAGCGTGCGCTTTCCCGGCACCTTCACGGCGATGCCCTCAGCGATGGTGGGCGGACCCGTAACAATGGGCTCACCGGCGAGCGCCTGCTTCATTGCCGGGAAGCGCGTCGTCTGGACCCCGATCACTTCGGTCCCCGGTGAGACGGCCCGGGCGGCCACCGCCATGCCACCGATCAGCCCGCCGCCGCCGATAGGCACGACCAGGGTATCCAGCTGCGGTACGGTTGCCAGCATTTCCAGCGCAACCGTGCCCTGACCGGCGATGACGTGGTCATCGTCATAGGGGTGCACGAACACATAGCGGTGTTCCGCCGCGAGCCGCTCGGCGAAGGCACCGGCTTCGGCCACCCCGGCGCCTTGTAGCCAAACATCCGCGCCGAAGCGGCGGGTGTTTTCGACCTTCATGTTCGGGGTGTGCCGCGGCATGACGATGGTGGCGTGAATGCCCAGGCGGCTGGCGTGGTAGGCAACGGCTTGAGCGTGATTACCGGCGGACATGGCGATGACGCCACGCTGGCGCTCGTCTGTCGTCAGTGCCAGCAAGCGGTTCAGGGCGCCCCGTTCTTTGAAGGCTGCTGTGAACTGGTGGTTCTCGAACTTGAAATACAGTTCGGCATCGGTCATGGACGATAGCGTCCGCGACAGCTCACAGCGCGTGCACTGCACATTGCCGCGAATGTTGTCCGCGGCGCGGCGGATTGTGTCGATGGTGACTGCCATGGGTTACCCCGCCGTACCTGTCTCGGCTGCCTGCACGGCGCGTGGGCGCCCCTGCTTGTCCATGGCGACGTAGGTGAATACGCCGTCCGTGACCAGTAGCCGGTCCCGTTGGGCGCCGCCGCGCAGGACCCAGGCCTGAACGTCCACGGTAATGGATGTCCGCCCGATGCGTTTGAGGCTGGCATAACAGCACAGCACATCGCCAACGTAGACGGGTAGGTGGAATTTCATGGATTCCACGGCTACTGTGGTCACCCGGCTGCGGGCATGATCCACCGCCAGTAGGCTCCCGCCCACGTCCATCTGCGAGAGCAGCCAGCCACCAAAGATGTCCCCCGACGGGTTCGTGTCGGCCGGCATCGCCAGCGTTCGCAACATCAAGTCTCCGGTGGGGGCGTCGCTGGACATGGTGGGCTCCCGTTGCTGGCTCCGAGGTCCCGCGGTCGGGGACCGCGCTCGTTCTGAGCCATTGTAGCTGAGAGCAACGCGTCTTGGAGAGGAAAGCCCGCGCTCCCGGGAGCGGTTGCCTCTTGCGTGACGACTCCGGGTTGGTAACCCTGAGCATACATTGCGTTTGGCCAAGGATTGTCCACATGCGCTTTCGATTCCGACTCGTCCATGCTGTGCTGATGCTGCTGCTTGTCGCCCTTGGTGGCTGCGCTACGGTCGAGCGCGTACAGCCGGCGCCGGAACTGCTGGACCAGGTTGAATTCCCGTTTACACGTGGCGTCCCCGTCGACACCCAGCGCCCGCCGTTATATACGGAGGGGCTGCGCGACGAGGAAATCAATACCGTGCAGCTGCATCGCGATCGCATCCGTGGCGTGGTCAATATCACCTCCCTGAGCGCGTACCGGACCCGCTTCGGCCGAGCCTTCCCGGACGCCGGCACCGGCAGTGGCTTCATCATCGACCAGCGCGGCACAGTGGTGACCAATCACCACGTGGTGCAACGCGGTCAACGTCTGGTCGTCACGCTCTATGACGGCAGCCATTACCGCGCCGCGGTCATCGGCTCGGATCCGGAGCTTGATCTGGCGGTGCTGCGTTTCGACCCACAAGGGCGGGAGTTGACCACGTTAACGCCGGGGGACAGCGACAGATTGCAGGTCGGCCAGCACGTGTTTGCGCTGGGCAATCCGTTCGGATTGGAGGGCTCGCTGACCGCCGGTGTGGTGTCGGCCCTTAACCGGCCCGTTCAGACCGCCTCCGGGTTTATTATGCGGGATCTGGTGCAAACGGACGCCGCGATCAACCCCGGGAACTCCGGTGGGCCACTTTTGAATACGCGCGGCAAAGTCGTGGCCGTCAATTCCATGATGATCTCACCGCTGCCGGGCAGCGTGGGTATTGGTCTGGCCATACCCGTGAATGCGGTGGACCGCATCGTGTCGCAGATCCTCCAGGGGGGTCGCGTCTCCCGCGGCTGGATCGATATCCAGGGACTGGCGCTGACACCCCGGCTGGCCGCGGCGACCAATGTCCCGGTCCAGCGGGGGATTCTCATCACACGGGTCGCGTCGGGCAGTCATGCCGCCGACGCCGGGCTGCAGGGCGGTGACGAGCAGCGGCGAATCCGCTACGGGGCGCACCGGATTCCGGTTGGGGGTGATGTGTTGTTGGCGATCAACGGCCAGCGCATCGGCAGCGTCGCCGAGCTTTTGGCGAGCCTTGAATCCACCCGGCCCGGGGACCGCGCGACGTTGACCTTGCTTCGTGACGGGGAGCGCAGCGATGTCGCAGTGACGCTGAGCGCCCGTCAATCCGAGCGGTCGCAATGAGCACAAACCGCCTGCAACCACACAAGGAGGCACCATGACAAACCAGGACACGTCGCCATTCCATCGGCTGGGGGGTCGCACGCGGCCTGCGCTGCTCGGCCTGGCCGCTCTCGCTGCGGTGTTTGTTGTGGCAGCCTGGGGGATGCAGCAGCAGTCCGAGACCCCGCCACCGGCGGGGCTGCTGGATGAGGACGAGGAACTCCCCGAGGATATCCCGGAGTTGCCAGCGGATATCACCTATGGGGAGCGCCAGGACATTCTGCCGCCCATGGTCTCGATCCAGCCGGAGACGGCGACGCAACTGCAGGGTGCGTTCGCGACGCTTGACTATGACTGGCCGCCGAACGACACGGTGCCCGCCCTGGCTGTGCGCGCCTTTCCGCCCCTCGGGGAGCTGTCGGTCGATGAACGCAAGTCCGTGTTCTTTCGCACCCTGCTACCGCTGATCGTAGCCGAGAATCAGATCATGCTGAAGACGCGCGAGCGCCTGGGTGAGATTTTTGCCGGCGGTGAGATCGAGCCCAATTCGCGCGAGGACCGTTTGCTGCAGACCGTGGCCGCGCGTTTCCGCGTGGCGGGCGATTCCAACAGCACGGCCTTCCGCGAGGAACTGCTGCGCCGCGTGGATGCCGTCCCGGCGGACATGGCGTTGGCGCAGGCGGCGAACGAGAGCGGCTGGGGCCAGTCGCGGTTCACCCGCGAGGCCAATAACCTGTTCGGCGTGTGGACATGGCATGAGGATCGCGGGCTGGTCCCGGAACGCCGCGTCGCCGGTGCCACGCACTTCGTGCGCGTGTTCCCGGATCTGCGCGCGTCCGTGCGTAACTATCTGTATACCATCAACGTGGGTGATGCGTACGCCGGGCTGCGAGAGAGCCGCGAGCAAGGCCGGGCGGAAGGCGTAGGGTTGTCAGGGGCGCGGCTGGCGGCGGGCTTACACCGGTATTCCGAGCGTGGTGAGGCCTACGTTGAGGAAATTCGCTCGATGATCCGGGTCAATGATCTGGAAGGCCTGGATGGTCTGCAGCTGACGCCCGTGGATGCGCGGCGACTTTTGGACGCTGCCGACTGGACCGCAGACTTGCAACAGTGATGGACACAGACTTCCCGGGAGTTCGATTGACGCGAAGCGGGAGAAACCACCGAGTCATGCCGCACCGATGCCGTCGTTCCCGGTACGTGCCTCTTGTGTTCCTGTCGGCCTTTGGCCTGGCGTGGCTGAGTGGGTGCGACGGCGCGAGTCCGGATGAGCCATCCGGCGGCGCTCACAACCGGTCCACGCCGGTGGCCGCCGTGGAACTGGAACCGCGGGACCTCTCACGGACTCTATCTGTCTCGGCCACGGTTGAGCCAAAGGTGCGCATTCGGCTTGCCAGCCGGACGCACGGCACCCTGGATGCGGTTGTGCCGGAGGTGGGCGATGCCGTGCAGGCGGGGGATGTGCTGGCGCGCCTTGATGTCTCGGAAGAGCGGGCGGAGCTGGACCGGGCTCGCGCCCAGGAAGAGGATGCACGCCGGCAATACCAGCGCACGCGGGAGTTGCGTGGGCAGGGGATCGCCAGTGCCGCCGAGCTCCAGCGTGACGAGGCGGCGGTGCTGGTTGGCGAGAGCGAGCGACGCCTGTGGAAGAGTCGCTTGGCATTCGGTCGTGTGGAGGCGCCCCGGGACGCCGTGGTGACCGGGCGCTACGTGGAGCCCGGCGAGGCCGTGGATGCCCGGCAGACCTTGTTCGAGTTGGTGGCCATGGATGCGCTGGTGATGCGTCCCGGCGTCTCGGAGCTGGACGTGGTCCACTTGACCGAGGGAACGCCGGTGCCCATCCGCCTTGATGCCCTGCCGGATGACCCCATGGTCGGCGAGGTGCGCCGGGTGTTCCCGATGGCAGCGAGGGACACTCGCCTCGTTACCGTGGAAGTGGCGTTGCCCCGGGATGCCGCTGAGCGCGGCGTGCGCCCCGGTTTTCTCGGCCGCATCCGTATGGCGATCGACCAGCGCGCCGATGTGCTGGCGGTGCCCGCCGATGCCGTCGGTGAACGCAATGGCAGCCCGTTCGTGTACATGATCGAGGCGGATCATTTGGTCGCCCGCGCCGTTGAGCCTGGGGTTACCCGCGGGCAGTGGACGGAGATTCGCGATGGACTGCAAGCGGGCGATATCGTCCTTGCCAGTAATCCCGGTGAGCTGCAGGATGGGGACGCCGTGCGGATTGTGATGTGGCGCAGTTGAACGGGAGCGGCGCAACGGCCGAGACTGCATGGAGCGGATGACCCGACACAGGCGCAGCCCCGCCAACAGCGCTATCCGACGCCCCGTCGGCACCCTGGCCCTGGCCTCGGTGGTGTTCGTGCTTGGCCTGTTTTTTGTGGATCGCCTCCCCCTGGATCTGCTCCCCCATGTGGAATATCCCCAGATCCGGGTCACCGTGAATTACCCCGGGGTCGCGCCGGAAGTGATGGAACAGCAGGTGACCCGCGTGCTGGAGCGCCATCTCGCAGCCACGGAAAATCTGGTCACCATCGACAGCCGTGCCTCCCAGGGGCGGACCAACGTCAACCTGATATTCGAATACGGGACGAATCTGGACCTGGCGCTGCAGGATGCCTCGCGCCATTTGGAGCTGGCCCGCACGCAGCTGCCTGCGGATATCGAGCCGCCACGACTGTATAAGTTTGACGCCTCCCAGGACGCTGTCTGGCAGGCTGGCTTCAGCTCTACCGTGCGCTCGGAGGCCGCCGTGCGTGACTGGGTGGATAGCGAGCTTGTCCCGCAGTTGATCGCCATGCACGGCGTCTCTGGTGTGGAGGCCGCCGGTGGCATGGTGCGTGAGATGGAGGTGGTGGTCGACCAGCAGCGGCTGCGCTCGTACGGGATGGCGCACGCAGACCTGGTGAGTGCGCTCAGCATGGAGAACGCCGACATCGCGGCCGGCTGGGTGACGTCCGACACGTTCGACGTGATGGCCAAAACGGACGGCTTGTTCCAGAAACCGGACGACATCCGCGATGTGCTGATGCCCATGCCCGGCAATCAAGCGCAGCACGTCCGCGTTGGCGATGTCGCGGACGTGCGCGACGGCTTCCGCGAGCCGCGGGTGCTGGCGCGTCTGAACGGCACCGCCGCCGCCCAGGTCTCCGCCTTCAAACTGCCCGATGCCAACACGGTCGAGGTGGTGGACGGCCTGAACGAGACCATGGCGAGGCTGGAGCGCTCTGGCTTTATTCCGGAGGACATTCGCTACCAAGCCACCCGCGACCCGGCATTTTTTGTGCGGGGCGCCGTCTCCGGTGTGGCGACAGCGGCGCTGTTGGGCGGCACCCTGGCGATGGTTACGGTGTTGCTGTTTCTCGGTAGTCTGCGCAAGGCATTCGTCATCGGCCTGTCCATTCCAATCGCGCTCATGGCCACGTTCGCCATGATGGGCACCGCCGGACTGACGCTGAACATCATGAGTCTGGGTGGCCTCGCCCTCGGTGTCGGGTTGTTGCTGGACAATGCCATCGTCATGCTGGAGAACATCTCCAGGCACCGGGAGCAACTGGGCAAGTCGCCGAAGGACGCCGCCCACGACGGCGCCCGCGAGGTCATCTCCGCCATTACTGCGGGTACCGTGACCAATCTGGCGGCGGTGCTGCCATTTCTGCTGATCACCGGGATTGCGGCGCTGATCTTCCGCGAGCTGATTCTTACCATCTCCTTTGCCATTATCGCCACCCTGGCTGCTGCCGTGACGCTGGTGCCCATGTTGGCGGCACTGCTCGGTGGCATCCGCTTCCGCAGCCACCTTGGCGGTACGGTGCCGTTTCGGGCGTTCAACTGGGTGATCGATCGGGCTCGCGCCGGCTACCGCCGGCGCATGCCATGCATTTTGCGCTGGCGCTGGGCCGTGCTGGGTACCGCCGCCGCGGCCATGGTGGCCTCGGTGCCTGTGTTCCAAGAGCTTGGGACGGAGTTTCTGCCTCAGGTTGACGACGGCAACGTCGACGTACGCCTGTTTCTTCCACCAGGAACGCCGCCCAAAGAGACGGACGCCGCGAAGCGTCGGGTGGAGGCGGAGCTGGGGCAGATGCCCCACGTGGAGAGCCTGTTCACCATTGTGGGCGGACACTTAAGCGGTGGGGTGATCAATGAGCGCCCGGGAACAGCCCGCAGCAGCGTTCAGCTGGTCCCCGCAGGCGAGCGGCCGGACATGCCCGCGGGAACGTGGGTGGCCCAGGCCCAGCGGCGATTGGATGCCCTGGACATTCCCGGTGCCCGCATCAGTGTCCGCCCACCGCGCATCGACGGGCTGCGCTTTGCCACCTGGGGTGACGATCTCACCATCGGCGTGGTCGGCGAGGACCTCGGCACCATGCGCTCCGCGGCGCTGGACATCGCCTCCCGGCTTGAAGGCATTCGTGGGCTCGAGGGTGTCGAGCTGACACGCGAGGACGAAAGCCCGATGCTCAGCATCGAGGTGGACCGGGCCCGGGCCAGTGATTTTGGGCTGCGCGTCGCGGACGTCGGTCAGTCCGTTCGCGATGCCGTCGATGGCGCCGTTGCCACGCGTTTCATGACCCGGAACCAGGAGTACGACGTTCGCGTGCGCCTGCCCCGCGATGCCGTCCAGGATACCGAGACCCTTGGGGATCTGCTGCTGTTCCGCCATCAGGGGGAGCCGATTCAGCTCCGTGACGTGGCCCGTTTCGAACTCGGCGACAGCCCGGCGCATATCGAACGGGAGAACCAGAGCCGTCTGGTTCGCGTCGGCGGTGACATCAACACCGATCTCAACGACGTGGGTAGCATCATGGCGCAGGTGGATGCCCGCCTCGCCGATCTCGAGCTGCCTGAGGGGTACAGCCTGATCTACGGCGGTCAGTGGGAGACCATCCAGGAGACCAACCGCGAGCTGGGCACGGTGATCCTGCTTGCGGTTTTCCTGGTGTTCGTGGTGCTGGCCGTGCAGTACGAGCGGCTGAGTAACCCATTGGTGATCATCAGCGCGGCGCCGCTGGCCATGGTGGGCGTGACCGCAATGCTCTGGGCCACGGGTAGCGTGGTCTCGGCGCCGGTCCTGATCGGCATGATCCTGCTCATCGGCATTGTGGTGAACAATGCCATCCTGCTGGTGGAGTACATCGAGATCGGCCGGCGCAACCAGGCCCTGTCCATGGCCCGGGCTACCGTCGCCGCAGGCGGCCTGCGGCTGCGCCCCATCCTGATGACCACGTTAACCACGGTGCTGGGCATGACACCGCTTGCCGTCGGCATGGGCGCCGGTACCGAGATCATGCAGCCGTTGGCGCTGACCGTCATTGGGGGACTGCTGATGGGCATGGTGCTGACGTTGCTCGTGGTGCCCTGCCTGTACCTGGTGGTCAGTGCCGCCGCTGTGGGCTTAACGCGCTGGCTCACGGGGGCGCGCCCGGCCGCGGAGCCGGGATGACAGACATGTCACACCGTCGACGACACGGGGGGTAATGGTGATTGCAATCGGCAAGTATTGGCTGCGCCTGCTCACGGACAGCGTCAAGCTCTGGCTGGAGGGCAACGCCTTCGCCCATGCCGGGGCGCTGGCGTTTTATACCCTCTTTTCACTGGCTCCGGTGATGATTATTGCCATTACCATGATCGGCATCGTGCTCGGCCCCGATGCGGCGCAGGGGGAAATCGTCGATCAACTGGAGGACGTCATCGGTGCGGATGCCGCCGCAGCGGTGGAACAGGCCGTCGCCGCATCGCGGCTGGAGCAGGCCGGCTGGCTGCCCACCATCATTGGCATCGCGGCGATGCTGATTGGCGCCACCACAGTGTTTGCCCAGATGCAGCTCTCCCTCAATGCGATCTGGGGCGTCATCGCGCGGCCGACACGCAGCAGCGTGCTGATTCTCCTCAAGAGCCGGCTGCTGTCGCTGGTCGTGGTCATCATCATCGGCTTCGTCATGCTGGTCTCGCTGCTGCTCACGGTCATGCTGCGGGCCGTGCTCCGCTTTGCCGATGCCTGGCTCCCGGTCCACCCCAGCGCGGTGTCGATAGCCGAGATCAGTCTGTCCCTGGTCGTGATCGTGCTGCTCTTCGCCATGATCTTCCGCATCCTGCCGGACGTGGTCGTGAGCTGGCGCGACGTCATTCCCGGGGCGTTGCTGACCGCGGTCCTGTTCCTCCTCGGCCGCTACGGCATCGCCACCTATCTGACGCTGGCGGCGCCGGCCTCGCCGTATGGTGCCGCGGGCTCACTGGTGGTGCTGTTATTATGGGTGTATTTCTCGTCGCTCATCCTGCTCTTCGGCGCGGCCTTCACCAAGACACTGTTGGTGGCCCGGGGCGGCCGCGTGGTGCCGCGCAATCTGGCCGTTCGCGTCAGGAATGAGCTGGTGGAAGACGAGGCGTTTTGACGCGTCGCTGCCGGAGATGCGAAGGGGTGCTGCCACCCCTCGCGGTTGAACGCCGGGACGCGCGTTCAGTCGTCCGCTTCGTACCCCAGGTTCGGCGCCAGCCAGCTTTCCAGCTCGCGTTTGGACAATCCCTTGCGCTTGGCGTAGTCCTCCACCTGGTCCTGGTAGATGTTGCCAAGACCGAAGTAGCGGCTCTCCGGGTGGCCGATATAGATGCCGCTGACCGCGGCGGTGGGCACCATGGCCTTGCTCTCGGTGAGATGCAGGCCGATGCGCGCCTCCGGCTCGAGCAGCTCCCAGAGCACGTCCTTCTCGGTGTGATCCGGGCAGGCGGGGTAACCCGCCGCTGGCCGGATACCTCGATAGCGCTCCTTGATGAGGTCCTCGTTGGCGAGGTCCTCGTCCGGCTGATAGCCCCAGAATTCCCTGCGGACGCGCTCGTGCAGGTGCTCGGCAAAGGCCTCGGCGAGCCGGTCGGCAAGAGCCTTGACCATGATGCTGCTGTAGTCGTCGTGGTCGGCCTCGAAGCGCTTGATGTGCGCGTCGATGCCGATACCCGCGGTCACGGCGAAGGCGCCCATGTAATCGGGCTTGCCGCTCTCCTTCGGCGCCACGTAGTCCGCCAGGCTCTGGTTCGGCCGGCCTTGCGGCTTCTCGTTCTGCTGGCGCAGGTGGTGCAGGGTAGTGAGCACCTCCCGGCGGGAGTCGTCGGTGTAGAGCACCGTGTCATCGCCCACCGCATTGGCCGGGAACAGGCCGAACACGGCACGGGCGGTGAGCCAGTTTTCGTTGACGATCCGCTCCAGCATGGCCTGGGCGTCCTCAAAGAGCGCGCGGGCCTGCTCGCCCACGTGCTCGTCCTCGAGGATTCTGGGATAGCTGCCGGCGAGCTCCCAACTTTTGAAAAACGGCGTCCAGTCGATATACCGGGTCAGCTGCGCCAGCGGGTAGTCGTCCAGGACCTGGATCCCGAGCCGTTTTGGCACGACCGGTTGGTAGCCCTCCCAGTCCACCGGCGTACGGTTTTCCCGCGCCTTGTCGATGGAGATCCACTTCTGCTTCTTCTGCCGCGCGGCGTGCTGCTCACGGACCTTGTCGTACTCGACCTTGAGCTTGCCCACGTACTCCGCGCGCCGGGTCTCGCTGAGCAGGTTGGAAGCCACGCCCACGCCCCGTGAGGCGTCCTTGACGTAGATCACCTCGTTTGAGTATTGCGGGTCGATTTTCACCGCTGTGTGCACCCGTGACGTGGTAGCGCCGCCGATGAGCAGCGGCTGCGTCATCTTGCGGCGCTCCATCTCCTTGGCCACATGCACCATCTGCTCCAGCGATGGCGTGATCAGCCCCGAGAGGCCGATGATGTCCACGTCTTCCTTGATGGCGGTGTCCAGAATGGTCTCGGCGGGCTGCATGACCCCGATATCCGTGACCTTGAAGTTGTTGCACTGGAGCACCACCCCGACGATGTTCTTGCCGATGTCGTGGACGTCGCCCTTGACCGTGGCCATGAGGATGTGGGCGGCAGGCTTATCGCCTTCCTTCTTCTCGGCCTCGATGTAAGGCAACAGGTGTGCCACGGCCTTTTTCATGACACGCGCGGACTTGACCACCTGCGGCAGGAACATCTTGCCGTCGCCGAAGAGGTCGCCGACGACATTCATCCCGTCCATGAGCGGGCCCTCAATGACCTCAATCGGACGGTCGTGCTGCAGGCGCGCCTCCTCGGTATCCTCTTCCACGTAGTCGACGATGCCCTTGACCAGCGCGTGTTCCAGGCGCTTGTTTACGGGCTGCTCGCGCCAGGCCAGGTCTTCTTCCTTCTTCTTGCCGCCCTGGTCCTTCACCGACTCGGCGAACTCCAGCAGCCGTTCGGTGCCGTCCTCGCGACGGTTGAGGATCACGTCCTCCACGCGCTCAAGCATCTCCTTGGGGATGTTGTCGTAGACCTCGATCTGGCCGGCGTTGACGATCGCCATGTCCAGACCGGCCTTGATGGCGTGGTAGAGGAAGGCCGAGTGCATGGCCTCGCGCACCGCATTGTTGCCGCGGAACGAGAACGACAGGTTCGAGAGTCCGCAGGAGACCCGCGCATAGGGCAGGTTGTTCTTGATCCAGCGCGTGGCCTCGATAAAGTCGATACCGTAGTTGTCGTGCTCCGGGATGCCTGTCGCCACCGGAAAGCAGTTCGGGTCGAAGATAATGTCCTCGGGCGGAAACGCCGCTGTGTCCACCAGCAGGTCGTAGGCCCGCTTGCAGATCGTGATGCGGCGGTCGTAGGTGTCCGCCTGGCCGTCTTCGTCGAAGGCCATGACCACGACGGCGGCGCCATAGCGCTTCAATTTTTCGGCCTGCGCCAGAAACGGTGCTTCGCCCTCCTTGAGCGAGATGGAGTTCACGACGGGCTTGCCCTGGGTGCACTTCAGGCCGGCCTCCAGGACCTCCCAGTTGGAGGCGTCGATCATCAGCGGCACGCGGGCGATGTCCGGTTCCGCGGCGACCAGGTTGAGGAAATCCGTCATGGCCCGCACGGCGTCGATCATGCCCTCGTCCATGTTGACGTCGATGATCTGGGCGCCACCGTCCACCTGATCCCGGGCCACCTCCAGGGCGGTGTCGTAATCGCCTTCCTTGATCAGGCGCTTGAAGCGTGCGGAGCCGGTGACGTTGGTGCGCTCACCGATGTTGACGAACGACGCGGTGGCCCCGAGGTTAAAGGGCTCCATCCCGGACAGGCGCATGGCGCGCTCCGGCTCCGGGATCTTGCGTGGGGGAATATCCTTGGTGGCCTCACGCAGCGCCTTGATGTGCTCCGGCGTGGTGCCGCAGCAGCCGCCGATGATGTTGACGAAGCCGCTCTCGGCGAAGTCCTTGACGTACTTCGCCATTACCTCCGGCGACTGATCGTATTCGCCGAACTCGTTGGGCAGTCCGGCGTTGGGGTAGACGGCCACGTAAGTGTCCGCGACCCGGGAGATGTCTTCGACAAACGGGCGCATCTGCTCGGCACCCAGGGCGCAGTTGAGGCCCACCGTAAATGGCTTGGCGTGCCGCACGGAGTTCCAGAACGCCTCCGTGGTCTGACCCGAGAGCGTGCGCCCGGAGGCATCGGTAATGGTGCCGGAGATCATCACCGGCAGGCGGTGGCCAAGTTCCTCGAAGAGCTGCTCCGTGGCGTAGATGGCCGCCTTGGCGTTGAGCGTGTCAAAGATGGTCTCGATGAGGAGCAGGTCGGCTCCGCCCTCGACGAGGCCGCGCGCGGCTTGCAGATAAGCGGCGCAGAGCTCGTCGAAGGAGGTGTTGCGGTAGCCGGGGTTGTTCACGTCGGGCGAAATGGAGGCGGTCCGGTTGGTTGGGCCCAGGGCGCCTGCCACGAACCGCGGCCAGTCGGGGTTTTCCGCTTCGGCGGCGTCGCAGGCTGCGCGCGCCAGGCGCGCGGCCTCAACGTTCAGCTCATGGACCAGGTCCTCCATCTGATAGTCGGCCTGCGCGATGGTGGTCGAGCTGAAGGTGTTGGTCTCGATGATGTCCGCGCCGGCGGCCAGGTTATCTGCATGGATCTCGCGGATGATGTCCGAGCGCGTCAGCACCAGCAGATCATTGTTGCCCTGGATGTCGCCTGGGCGGTCCTTGAACCGCTCGCCGCGGAAATCCTCCTCGCTCAGGGGGTACTGCTGAATGCTCGTCCCCATGCCGCAATCGAGGAAAAGAATACGTTCGTTAAGCGCATGTTTGAGCGTATCGATTCGGTTAGTCATTCGGTCTCAAGTGGTTGCGATGCACACTCATCGGAGGCGCTCATTATAACGCCTGGGTGGAAAGTAACGAGGGGGTGCGCTTGCTCAGGTCCCGGCACATGCGGACTCGGCGGCCCCGGAAGGGGCTTCAGCGCCCGGCGCAGCGCCGCCTTGAAAAGTGCTCATACTCGAGTTGAATAATCATTATTGGCGTGGACGTGCTCGGCCGCGCAGGCGATGAGGTGTCGAAAGAGGGCGCGTTGCTCGCGCTTTTGCGGCAGGTATTCCGGATGCCATTGCACACCCAGGACACACGGGGCGTTGGAGTCCTCGATGGCCTGGATGACCCCCGAGTCCTCATGACCGACGGGCTCGAGCCGCGGTCCTGGGTCCCGAATGGCCTGGCGATGCAGCGAGTTGACATGGCAGTAGGTGCGGTCCAGAGCCTGGGCGAGCCGGCTATGGGGCCGAAGCCGCACCGGCTTCTGGGGCCAGATGGTCCATAAATTGGGTGTCTCGCTGTAGAACGCGCGCAAGTCCTGGTAGAGCGTGCCGCCGCAGACCACGTTCAGCAGTTGCGCGCCGCGGCAGATCCCAAGGACCGGCAGGCCGCAATCCAGGGCCTCCTCTAAGAGACGCGTTTCCAGGAGGTCCCGGTCCGTATCCCCGCCGACCGCCGCTTTTGTACTGAGTAGCCGTCGTAGCAGCCACAGCAGCGGAAACAGGGCCAATGTGGCGAGAAACCGGGGCAGGTTGCGGCTGCTGCGCCGCAGCGCGCGCATGGATGGAGTGGCCGGTTCCTCGCCGTAGAGACCCGGATCCACGTCGGCGCCACCGCCGACGATCAGGGCGTCCAGGGCGTCTGCGGTCATTGGACGCCCAGGTGTGATGCGAACCGCGCGTCCGCCTGCCAGCCAGACCGCGAACCGGCAGCACAGCCAGGCGGCCGTGCCCCCGCGATCCGGTCCCGTAACGCCAACCACTGGTTTCATTCGCGTAGCCAGGCTTCAGTCTCCAGCGCCCATTCCTGATCCACCCGCGACAGGCTGGGTGGCCGCCTCTTGAGGTAGGCGGTCACCATGTGCCGCATCAGTGCTGGGCGTTCGGCAAGCCACTCCACGCTGACCCAGCCGCTCCATTCCGATGCCAGGGTCCAGTCCGCCTCGTCCACCCGGCAGTTGGGCAGGCGATAATGGAAGGCGGGCCGCGGGCTGACCAGGTCCGCGTCGGGCACGTCACGCACGGCCTGGTCGCCGGCCAGGAAACAGAATAACGGCAGCATGTCCAGCGCCCGGTTACGGGTTGGATTATGTGTGAGGTAGTCGGCGATCAGCCGCTCCTGATCCGGCTCATAGCCGGGATCCAGCAGCAAGCGCCGGTAGGCGTGCGGGAACTCGTTGATGTAGGGGGAAATACGCCGCGCCCAGTTGATCTCCCCCCGCACCTGCAGCCAGTCGTAGAGCAACAAGAACGCGCGCATTATGGCCACGAGGTGCTCGGTGCGGAGCGACGCCGCCTCGGGGTTGAGGTGCAGTCCGAAGGCGTAGAATAGCGATGCCCGCGTGCCGAGTGCTTCACCGGTCTGCAGGGCCGCGCGCAGGGCCTCGAGTTCGTGGATGTCAACGAACGGGATGGGGGGTGTGACAATTTCGTGGGGGACCACCGTGCCGGCCAGGCGCGCCAGTAGATCGTCCACGCGCTCACGATGCAAGGGCTCGTGCACGTTGAAGCCGAGACGCTCAAGGAGTTGCAGGTAACTGCCGTCTTTGAGCAGGGCCGTATCGATCTCCGCGGTGAAGGTGCCCCAGCGCGTGTCGGTGATGCGGTGAGAAAACCGGCTGTCGCGAATGATCCGTCCACCGTACAGCGAGGCCACCTGGGTCGAAATCGTCTCGAGGTCCAGGCCGGCGAATTCCAGTTCGACGCCCAGACGGCGGGGTTGGCCACTGTCCGTTGTCATGGCGGCAGGTAACGGAAACGTCATGCCCGGCTCCTTGGCCACGGGGTTGCAGGGTGCACCGATCGGCTGCATGTCAAACGCCTACACTTTAGCCTGATCCGCGACGGGCGGAAATGCCCCGCTGGCGCGCCTCAATCCGTGACGCGCTCGAAGCGTGTCCCCCGGCATCCGGGGCACGGTGGAATGTGTCCCGCGTTCTTAAAATGCATGGCCTTGTTGCAGGCGGAGCAGCGCAGCTCGCCGGGGCCGGTGATCTCGCCTGTGTGGTAGTGACCGGCCTCCTCCCACTGGCGGTTGAGTTCCAACCACTCCAGGCGGGTGCGGTCGGCAATGGTACTGAAGCGGTCGTACAGCCAGGAGCCGATGAGCTGCATGTCCATGCGGAACCAGCCGCGCAGGTCTTCACCATCACTGTCGCGGTCCAGGAAGCGGGCCGCATCCTCGACATCGCGGCGCAGGTATTCGCTGATGCGCTCGGCCTCCTCGGCTGTCAGCTCGTTCAGGTCCACCGCCTTCTGGCGTGCCCAGTCCAGTGCCTGGCGCAGCCGCGGCTGCGCCTCGTCACCCGCTTGTTCCAGGGCGTCGGTGACGCGCTGCAGCATTGTTTCGTAGCCTTCCAGCTGCCGCTGGTCCTTGGAATCCTTGCGCTCACTCATGCTGGTCCCCTGATGCGGTGCGCCGTAAGCGGCGTACAACGTCTGCGTCTCTCTAGTGTCATGTAACCGATTTTCGGTTACATGACACTAGATTGCGGTTTTGCTGGCGGGCGCACAAGGCCCTGGACGGGTCAGTGTGTTCCCGCGCATCGGCAGCCATGGCCCGATTACCGTATACTTGCGCCTTTGTCTGCGATGCAAATGAATACCACGAGCCGAAGATGACTATGGACGACGCCTACAAGCCGGAGATCATCGAAGCCGAAGCCCGACGCTACTGGGAAGACAACCAGACGTTCAGGGTCACGGAGGAGCCAGGGCGGGAGGCATTCTATTGCCTGTCCATGTTCCCCTATCCCAGCGGTAAGCTGCACATGGGGCACGTGCGCAATTACACCATCGGCGACGTTATGACCCGGTACCAGCGCATGCAGGGGCGCAATGTGCTCCAGCCCATGGGCTGGGACGCGTTCGGCCTGCCGGCGGAGAACGCCGCGATGCAACACAACGTGCCTCCCGCCCGGTGGACGCGGGAGAACATCGCGGCGATGCGCGAGCAGCTCAAGCAGCTGGGCTTCGGCTATGACTGGTCCCGGGAGTTCGCGACCTGTGACCCCTCCTATTACCGCTGGGAGCAGTGGCTGTTCACGCGGCTGTATCGCAAAGGGTTGGCCTACCGGGCGGTCGCCACGGTCAACTGGGATCCTGTTGATCAGACCGTGCTTGCCAATGAGCAGGTGGTCGACGGCAAGGGGTGGCGCTCCGGTGCCACGGTGGAACGCCGCGAGATCCCGCAATGGTTCCTGCGGATTACCGCCTACGCCGACGAACTGCTTGAGGCGCTGGAGGATCTGCCTGGTTGGCCGGAGCAAGTGCGCGCAATGCAGCGCAATTGGATTGGCCGCTCCGAAGGCGTGCGGCTGGAGTTCCCGGTCCAGGGACGGGGTGAGGCCTTGAGCGTCTATACCACGCGTCCGGATACGCTCTTCGGTGTCACCTATATGGGTCTTGCGCCGGAGCACCCGTTGACCCGCGAGCTGGCCGCGGGCAATGCAGAGGTGGCTGCATTTGTGCAAGAGTGCAGCAAGGCCGGTGTCGCCGAGGCCACAGTGGCCACCCTGGAAAAGAAGGGCCTGGATACCGGATTGCGCGCTGTGCATCCCCTGACGGGTGAAGAGATCCCGATCTGGATCGCGAACTTCGTGCTCATGACCTACGGTTCCGGGGCGGTCATGGCGGTGCCCGCCCATGACCAGCGGGACTGGGACTTTGCCACCAAGCACGCCCTGCCGATCCGCCCGGTCATTGCCCCCGCCGGTGGCGGCGCAGCGGATATCAGCACCCAGGCCTTCACCGACACCGGTGTGCTGGTGAACTCCGGCGACTACACCGGCATGACCTCCGAGCAGGCCTTCGAGGCCATAGCCGACTGGGTCGAGGCGCAGGGCCTCGGCGAACGCCAGATCCACTACCGCCTGCGCGACTGGGGTGTTTCCCGCCAGCGCTACTGGGGTGCGCCGATTCCCATGATCAACTGCCCCCGCTGCGGGCAGGTGCCCGTTGCGGATGCCGATTTGCCCGTGGAGCTGCCGGAAGAGGTCTCCTTTGACGGCGCCGGCTCGCCGCTCAAGCACATGCCCGAGTGGTATCGCACGACCTGCCCGGACTGCGGCGGCGATGCCGAGCGCGAGACGGATACGTTTGATACGTTCATGGAGTCATCCTGGTATTTCGCCCGCTTTGCCTGCCCCGACAATCAACGGGCCATGATCGACGACCGTGCGGGCTACTGGCTGCCCGTGGACCAGTACATCGGCGGAATCGAGCACGCCATCCTGCACTTGCTGTACGCGCGCTTTTTCCAGAAGGTCATGCGCGACGAGGGGCTCATTGCCGTGGGCGAGCCATTCACCAACCTGCTCACCCAGGGCATGGTGCTCAAGGACGGGGCCAAGATGTCCAAATCCAAGGGCAATACCGTGGACCCCCAGTCGCTGGTTGAGCGCTACGGTGCCGACACCGTGCGGCTGTTTACCATGTTCGCGGCGCCGCCGGAGCAGTCCCTGGAGTGGTTGGACTCGGGGGTTGAGGGGAGCTATCGCTTTCTCAAACGCCTCTGGCAGCTGGTGCGCACGCATACCACCCGCCCGCGTCCACCGGCGCTGGAGGCGTCCGCATTGACGGATGACCAGCGCGCGACGCGGCGCAAGATCCACGAGACCATCCGTAAGGCCACCGACGACATGGGGCGTCGCTACACCTTCAATACCGGTATTGCCGCGGTGATGGAGCTGATCAACACGCTCTACAAGGCCGCCGACGACGAGACCGAGCATGGCCGGGCTGTCCTCCAGGAGGGCCTGGAGGCCGCGGTGCTCATCCTGGCGCCAATTGTGCCGCATATCTGTCATCGCCTCTGGGCGGAGCTCGGCCACGCGGGGCCGGTGGTGGATGCCGCCTGGCCGCAGGTGGACGCCCAGGCCCTGACCCAGGACACCCTGGCCCTCGTGGTGCAGGTCAACGGCAAACTGCGCGGCAACATCCAGGTGCCGGCGGATGCCGGGCGCGACGTCATCGAGGCGGCTGCGCTTGAGGAGCCCAACGTGCAGCGTTTTATCAGCGATAAGTCCGTGCGTAAGGTGATCGTGGTACCGGGTAAACTGGTGAATGTAGTGGCCCACTGAGGGGCCGCTGAGGAGGCCGCCGATGCGCAGCCTGCGCCGTATCACGGTAGCGTTGCTCATTATTGCGCTGGCGGGTTGCGGCTGGCACCTGCGTGGGTCCGCTCCAGGGGCGGCGTCTCTGGACGGCGTGACCGTGGTGGTGGACAGTCGCGTGGGACAAGGCGGGCTTGCCCGGGAAGTTCGCCGCGCCGTCAGTGCGGCGGGCGCCGACGTGCGCGAGAGCGGCGACGGCCCGCGGTTGATCCTGGAGAGCGAGCGGCGGGATCGGCAGCAGCTCAGTGTGGCCGCCGATGGTGGCATCGAGGAGTTCGAGCTGCGGTACCGGGTGGGCTGGTCCATCGAGTCGGCCGATGGTGAGACCCTGGCGGGTCCGGATACCTTCGAGCAGGTGCGTGCCTTCCGTTACGATCGCGGGCAGGTGCTTGGTAGTGAAGAACGGGAGGAGGGATTGGTGGAGGAGTTGCGGCGCGACATTGCCTTTTTGTTGGCGGAACGCGTACAGGCGACAGTCGGCGAATAGACAGGACACTAGCGTCCTGTCCCGCAAATAACGTTACGATTGTCGCGGCCCTGACGGCCCCTGGCGGCGTTGCGCCTCCTCGCCGTAGTGCCCGCTACGCCTCGTCGGCGCGCCTTGCCGGGAACCGTCAGGATCCACGCCAATTTTCGCAACTTATTTACGGGACAGGACACTAGGGTAGCG
>NZ_SKOG01000223.1 GCF_007120195.1 Aquisalimonas sp. | reverse complement strand
TCGACCACCCCCGAGCTGTCCGTTGTCGTGGGGCGATTACAGCAGGCTGCAACCACTGTGTCCAGCGCCCGCTCTACACCGGTCGGCCCGTGGGCGCTCGGGACTTATGTGTAACGATATGATCTCGACCACTGCCTCGCTTCGTTACTCGAAACGCCGGAGACCACGGTTTATTCGTCTCGCCTCAACCCGTCGTTGAGTAGGAATAACTGCTTATCGTTGTTGTGATTTTGTAATGTCAAACTTCTTTTCGAGAAAGTACGCGACGTAAACTCCTGCGATAGCCATAGCTGTCCAAATCCATGCGTGCAAACTAAACGACGCAATACCGCTGAAATAGGCGCCGACGTTGGCGCCGAATGAGATGGTTGCGCCGTACCCCATCAGAGTTCCGCCAACAAGCGCCTTAATCGCGATATGAAACGGTGGCCTTTCAAAACGAATAATGCCAGAGAGACTTAATGTTACGAAGGCACCGATGATAACGCCGATATTCAGAATGCTTCGTGAATCGCTCATAAGCGGTAACATTAGGGTGTGCATTTCGCCCTGTATTTCCCAATACGCCCATTCGCCCACACTGATACCGACCGCATTAACTATTTTACTTCCCCATAAGGTAAAGGACGCCGTCAGCATCCAAGGTTCTCCCTGCACAAATAGTACGAGCGCATTCAAGATCGCGAGCAGAGAGGCTCCGACGAGGAGTGGCCAAGTCCCGAAAAAAAATTTTCGCCAACCGGCAGCCGTGGGAAGTGGAGGTAATGCTGGCGGGCGTTGACGCATTTTGTATGTGTAAGTGATAATCCCGATGAGCCCAAATACAATAATGAGAATCCCTAAGGCACCAAAATACCCAAGAGGAGTATCTTCTGCTAGTGAAAATGCGTCAGAAGATGGAAGTGAATCGTTCCAGAAACCGAAATGTGCACCGCCGATGGTTGCGCCGCTCGTAAATCCGAGAAGGGTGAGAAGCATGGCGGAACGGGCGCCCTCCATTCTGTATAGCGCCGCTGGGGCTAGACCGCTTCCAAACTCCATGCCGAAACCGAACATAAACGAGCCAAGAACGAGGCCGACGCTAATCGGCGACAATGCGGGATGTGGGATAGCCCCTCCAAGTCCGAATTCTAAAATAAACAATGCAGAAAACAACGCTGCGGCCAGCCCGAGCATGAGTAAGTGCGCACGAAGCATCTCTGTATTCCCGCTCTCGACGATTTGTCGGTACACGGAGGAAAAGCCGAAGCGTGCATGCAAGAGCGTGTAGCCGATGGCAAAGCCGATGGCGAAGAGGGCGAGATGCTCTAAGCCGGAGTCGGTAAAGATGTAGACAGCAACAATAAGGAATGCCGCAAGGCCCGCCGTAAGAAAGGCTTTTTGAACGGGGTTGCGTTCCGCTTCGTCGCTCTTTGATGATGCCGCCATTCTCATTACCTCCCATGGGAGTATAAGTCGTTTCCGCATTAAGGTAACGCGGTCGCCGGGGCCTGCGCGCGGCGCACGGCAAGACATGGCGCACCGTAGTGGGTTGGATCTACCGCGATCAGTGCGGCCCCCATGGGTGGCGCCTGCGCGTGTCCCTGTGTCTGCCAAGGCCTCAGGGCCTTGGCGATGCTTGGCGGCGGGGGGTACGCGGGTCTGACCCGCCGTGGTTTCAGTTTCGCGATTGCCCTCAGATCATGGTGAAGCCCGTCGGCTCCTCGAACGCGTTGTTGCTGCGCCACCGGTCAAGACAGCAGGGTGGTGCAGCACGGCCACTGGGAGGGAAGCAGCCTTCGCGGGGGTGCACGTGGCAAAAGGCTACACTAGGGATCGAGTGGCTGCGATGGCGGAGGTGGTAGCGGTGATCGTCGATGATGATGGAGAGTCGCTCGTGCTAATAGGGCAAGAAGCCCACGCCCATCTGACCGGCGAGCTCGCCGCCAGCTTGCCCACTCACGTGCCCCATCGCTCAGCGTTCGTCGCCGCGGCACGGGTGCACGACAATGGCTGGCGCGAGGCCGACCGTGCGGCGACGGTGGACAGCGAGGGGCGACCGCACACATTCACGAGTGCCCCGGACCCGATCTACGAGGAGCTGTGGCGCCGCGGCATCGCGCGTGCCGCCGCCGTTGATGCCCTGGTTGGCCTGCTCGTCGGGATCCACGGTGCCCGGTTTTTCAAGACCCGGCAGAGCGCGGGCATGCGGCGCCTCCTGGCCGAGGAGCGATGCCGTCAGGATGCGGTGCTGGTGGAACTTGGCCTCGGGGGCAGTTGGGATGCGCTACCGGCGGGGGTCGCGCTGGCCTCGGAGTGGATCGCGATGCTTGACGCACTGTCGCTACTGCTGTGTGGGGCCTCGCTACCGGAACGGATCAGTCCCCGGGTAGCGGGGGAGCCCTACACTGTCACCCGCTCCCACGAGGTGGTGACTGTCGAGCCGTGGCCCTATGCGGGCGGCGCGTGCACTTTCACCGTCACCGCACGGCGGATACGCAGACAGCCCTACGCGTCAGACGAGGCGCTGCGCAGGGCGCTATCCCAAGCCGAGCCGTACGATTTGAGCGTGGCCGTGGCGCCGTCCCGCTGAATGGACCGCACCGCGCCGTCGGCCCAGACGTTCGCCTTGACCGAAATCACTGCCACCCAACAGGAGTCTTCGCCGAAGGAGCGTCGCTCCCTCGTCTTCACGTGGCCTCGACCAGCTCGCGGATCTGGTTGCTCCGCCAGTGACGACGACCGTGTCCTTACTGTGCATCTATGGGATGCCGGCGCCGGCCGCCTTCAGGCCCCGGTGTCGCGCGGGCCAGGACGGCGCGAAGTATTCACTCAGGGGGTTGCCGGCGCGGCACGCAGGCAGCCCCTTGCTACGCACGGCTTCATCTTCAGCCCGGAACACACGAATTCTGTTCATTGGCAAGGGACTGCGGCATCTCCCTGGCGACTTCCGGCGTGTTTCCTCGATGATGTTCCAGGAGGAAGTGACTCACGTTCGCCATCTCCTGCTCTGAGAACCACGGCTTTCCATTAAGTTCCCCGCCCCCCGTTGGGCTGCATATTAGGCGCACCTTATTGCCGAGTGACTCGGTTTCGACAATTTTCGACGAAATCGCTTCCGACATTCCATCCCGATGAAAAATCGTGTTGCTGGATAGAGCGCAGAGGGCCTGCCAATCACGCCCCCCGACCCGCATTTGAATACCCAGAATTCTTCCAAGAAATTTCTTGACGTGCCTCCCCAAAAAGTCCTTCAGTAGATCCTGTTTTAATTCTGCCTGTCGGACGGGTGATGGCATGCTCCGCCAGCGGCCACTGTCGCACCGCCACCACTCACCCTTGGTGTCAACCTTGAACTCGCCGCAAAGGCCCTTCGATTCGATCACAATGAAGCCGTATCGATGGATGACCAAATGGTCTATCTGGGCGCTCTCATTCCCATGGGATATAGTCAGGTCATTAATGACGCGAATGAATTGTGCGTTTTCGAACTCACTTCGCAATAAAAATGCAACATTTTGTTCTTGATTATTTCCAGCAGTCAGGCCATTGGCTGTTGCTGAATATGGCTCCGCTTCTTTTACTATCATTTCGCCACCCCTATCCCTAACGCTTGTCCAGGGTGCCCGAGGGTTACTGCGACAATAAATGTGTTAGAGAGCATGATGCGGACTTGTCCTTATGGCACCCGACTTGTTCCCTTATAGCTCGCGGCGCCGCGTCATTCGGTGACGCTTGTCACAGAATCCGCCTCTGATGGGGCTACGGGCAACGCTAGTGCCCCGGAGGGAATGCCCATGGCCCCGGGGGGAGGTGGCGATGCGTGGGGGCCTGCCGAAGTGCAGCGTGCCGCGCGCGCCGGGAGGTTCGGAAACGCTCATGATGCCTCCAAGGAAATGGGTGCTGTCGTCCACGAAACTGCGACCGTGGATAGGCCGGTTTGCAAAAATTACGCGAATCGACACCATGGCGTATCCTAAACGAGTTGGACGTCCATTTTTAATTATTACACTCACTTTTATTTCGCCATCTGTAATTCTACGTAGGTAGAGTTCGGTAGTTCACGGACCTGCTGCAAGCCGAGCGCTGCGGAGAAAGGCGGAGTCATCATCGCACGTCCAGCGCGCGTGTAGGACTCTTTGGAAAACCTCGCGAAAACGCAACGTTGACCACTGGGCGGCGCCCTATCTGCCTTAGGTGGAGCATGTGAAATACGTATTTATACGCAGTTTAACGTACCGACGTAATCTATTATTTTATCGTGAACGAGCTGTTTTTTGTTTAAGTTGTGCGGTCGTACAGGGTTAGGCTGATTTCGCATGGGAGCGAATGCATCCGCACGAGAGCTGCAGGCGCACATGCCTGGCCTGTGAGCAACGGCCTGGCATGGCGGACATGGATTGGCGCCTATGGCCGTGTATTAGCGATTCCCGGGGGAGCAATGATGCCTGGAAAGACTGTGGCGACGATGGCTCTGGTGGCGGCGGCTGTCCTGCCCGGCACGGCGACCCCGGCGGGATCGGTGGACATAATCCGCTACGACAACCCGGAGCAGGCGCCCGGGTTCGCGCTCGAGGACGTGACCGGACAGGAGCGCAGTCTCGAGGATTTTGAGGGCCGCGCCCTGGTGGTTAACTTCTGGGCCACGTGGTGTGCGCCCTGCGTGCGGGAATTGCCAGCCCTCGAGCGCCTGCACGCCGACCCGGACGGGCCTGCAACCGACGTGGTGGCCATCGCGGTCAATCAGTGGGCGGTGGACATCGAGGAGTTCCTGGAGGCCAGGGAGGAGATCAGCCTCTCGTTCACGCTGCTGCCGGATCCCGACGGTGTCGCGACCGACGCCTGGGCGGTGGGTACGCTACCCACCACCTTTATACTCGATGCGCAGGGACGGGTGCATTACAAAGTGGTCGGCGACCCTGACTGGGACGGCGACGAGATGCGCGAGCGCATCGCCGGGGTCAAGCAGTGAGAGCCATGATGGGGAGCGCCGTATGAGATGCAATTCTACCGCTGTGATGGATTGACAGGCTCTTGGCGATTGCGAAGCAGGATCATGCGCCATACCAGCAACATGATTCGCCTGCTCGGCGCCTTAGCGCTCCTCGCGCTGACCGCCACTGCCGCGCAGGCAGAGCGCTTCGAGCGGATCAACGTCGATCTGATCAGTGATTCCGATGCGCTCGCGCCCGGAGAGCCCTTCTGGGTCGGTGTGCACCTGCGCCCGGACGAGGGCTGGGGGACGTACTGGCGTAACCCAGGTGCAGCCGGCCTGGCCACGAGCATCCAATGGGAGTCTTCCGACAAGGCGCACGTTGGTGGCACGGAGTGGCCGTTGCCAGACGTCATTGAGGCGCAGGGTGTCACCAGTTACGGCTACTACCGCGACGTGCTGCTTCTCTCTCGCGTGGTGCCGGATGACGATCTGGAGCCCGGTGACACAGTAAGCGTGGGCGCGGAGATCTCCTGGGCGGTGTGCAGTGATATCTGCATTCTCGGTGACGGGGCGTTTTCCCTGGAGCTGCCTGTCGCCGCAGCACCCGCCGAGGCCGCTGAGCCGCCGAGACGCGAACTCTTCGAGCGCACCCGCGAGCAGCTGCCCCGGCAGATACCCGAGTGGGAGCAACGTGTCCAAGTCGAGGACCAGGCGCTGGAGCTGGTCCTCGCGAGCCCGGAACGGGATTTCGAGCGCGCCGAGCGCGTGCGCTTTTTCCCCTATGAAGCCCGGGTGCTGGATATCGACGCGACGCCGTCCACCGATATTTCCGCCGACCGCATTCGGCTCCGACACGCACTGGACGCCAGCGCGGAGGAGGATGTGGATCGGCTGGAGGGCGTGCTGGTGGTGGAGTCTCCGGGCGAAACCCGGGGCTACGAAATCAGTGAAGCTGTTGGTGATGGGCAGCCAACGGTGGCCGCCGGGGTCCAGGCGGGGGCGCTTTCCGAATTCGGATTACTCACCGTGCTGCTGATGGGGGTGGCCGGTGGCATGTTGCTGAATCTCATGCCGTGCGTGTTCCCCATCCTGTCGATCAAGGCCCTCATGATCATGGAGTCCGTCAAGCTCGGCGATACCCGGCACCGGATTCACGCCGTGTTCTACGCGCTCGGTGTGATTTCGTTTTTCTGCGTCATTGGCGGGGTTCTGTATGTCCTGGGCCAGGCCGGAATGGTTGGCGGGTGGGGCTTCCAGCTGCAATCGCCGTGGTTTGTGGGCCTGCTTGCGTACATCCTGTTCCTGCTGGGCTTGAACTTCTCCGGGCTGCTCAGTTTCGGCTACCGTCTGATGGGGGTTGGACAGTCGTTGACGGAATCCGGCGGCTACGGCGGCTCCTACTTCACGGGAGCCCTTGCCGCGGTGGTCGCGACCCCCTGCACCGCACCCTTCATGGGAACGGCGATTGCCTACGCCCTGGTCCAGCCACCGGTGCATTCGTTACTCGTCTTCATTGCCTTAGGCGTGGGGATGGCGCTGCCGTTTGTGGTGCTGGTCGTGGTCCCAGGGCTTGCCCGGGTGCTACCGCGGCCTGGCCCGTGGATGACGGTGTTCAAGCAGGCCCTGGCGTTCCCGCTGTATCTCACTGTGATCTGGCTGTTGTGGGTGATCGGCGGACAGACCGGGGCCATGGGCATGGCCGTCGTGCTCGCAGGCCTGTTGCTCATCGTCTTCGTGGTATGGCTGCGTTCGATCGAGACAGTGGCGACGCGCCCAGGTCCGCGTGCCGTCGGCCAGGGACTCGCAGTTGCGGCGGCTATCACCGCGGTGGCGTTGTTGTGGGTGCCGGATGCAGAGGAGCCACGCCCGCGAGGGACGGTGGCCGAGGCAGCTGCTGAGGGCACGTGGCTTGCGTATGACCCGGACCGCTTGGAGGCACTGGTGCAGGACGGTGAGCCCGTTTTCCTGAATGCCACAGCAGATTGGTGCATTAGCTGCATCGCCAATGAGCGGGGTGCCCTGAGTGCCCCCTCGGTGACCAAAGCCTTCCGGGAGAAAGACATTGTGCGCATGGAGGCCGATTGGACGCGGCCCGACCCTGAGATCCAGGCATTGCTCGAGCGCTTCGGGCGCAAGGGCATCCCGCTGTACGTCCTGTTCCCGGGGCGTGATGCCCAGGGCGACCCGATGGAACCGGTGGTTTTGCCGCAGTTCCTGAGCCCGGGCGTGGTGCGTGGAGCGCTGGAGAACGTGCAGAGCCCGGGGTCAAATGATTAGTCGTTCTGGATCTCAATATCTTCCAGCCGGTGGTCGTCACCCGCCACGACTATGGTCCCGGTAATGGTCTTGCCAACGCTGAGCTCCTCGGTCCAGTACTGGTCGTCCGGAACCTGGAACGGCATCACCATCGCATCCATGTAGCCGGGTATTTCCTCGTGGTTCACATACCAGACTTTGCTGTCCGCATCGATGGCGACAATGGTGCCGGTCAGCTCATGGGAGGTCGTCGCGGAGTCATACTGGTGGTCATGATCCGCACCATTGGGTCCGGCAGCGCAGGCGGCGAGGAGCATGCACACGGCCATCGGTATAATGAGGCGCAATGGCCTTGTGTTGGCCGAAGAGTTAGCTGCGTTCTGGGGTCGGCTGGGCATGGCGGCATCTCCAGTTGGTGGGAGCAGGCGTGCCCGCCTGCATCCATTCGACCATACCGGAATGCGAATGGATCGGGAAACGGACTCGGCTCCCTGCACGGACCCGGCCGGCTTGGCTGAGGCAGACCGCCAAAGTCGGGGCACCTTCAGCAGCACTTCCGCTACTGGGCCGTGGGTTACGGTACCGAGCCGCAAGTGCCGAACACGCTGCAGTCCCGCGGTGGTGGTCGCAGCGAAGGCCGGTCAGGGTGCGCTCGAGCGTCGTCGCCTGATGCATCACCTCTGACCCCGCGGGTGAAGCTGTCTCTGCGCCGCACGACCGGGATGGCGGCGAAGTCGAGGCCAACCACCCGCGCTGTGTTCGACGCCATCCTCGAAGGCAGTGACGCGCTGGTCGAGCGGTTCATGGTCCCGTACCGCGAGGTTCAGGGAGGAGATCACAACGCCTGACCTGTTCGGGGATCTCCGGCCGGGCTCCGGGGGTCCCCACCGCGACTGAAGGCGCCTGCCGTCCATCGCCGCCATTCACTGTCCATCGCAACCCTCTGCAATCCATCGCACAACCAATGCCCATCGCGAGCGTGCGCGCAACACTCGTGGGCGATGACACGCACGTGAACGCCCAGGAGGACGAAATGATCGGATCACGCACGAACCGCCGCGGCGGCGGTGCAGGGGCTGGGGGCTGGCCCTGGCAAGCGCCCAGGCGGCAGAGCTCCGGAGCCCTACGGCTTCAGCCGCGATGCCCTGGGCAGCATGGGGCCGCCGGACGTCAACGATGCCGCCTTCGCCGTGGACGGCGACGCCACACGGATGACGATCCAGCTCAATGGAGCTCAGCCATGCATTGGAGGGATTTTTCTTATGTGGAAGTTACTTAAGCACATTCGCCAATAGTGGATTAGTGAGTGCTACGTACACTGAGCATCAAGGGCAGGGAGGTTAGGAGCCTGCCACGAACTCGAAACATAGACGCTAAGAGGTACTTGCCATGAAGACTCGTCACTTGATCGCAGCCATTGCCATTGTTGGTGCATCAGCGGGGCCGCTTGCGGCAGATGCCACCCACGATCGTGTAGTCGCGTATGGTTTTGCGCCAGCGCAGATACAGCCTTCTACCGTGGTTGAGAGAGAAACCCGGGAAGCCCGCAGCCTGACCGAGCAGCGGCTGGTTGAGTGGGGCTACAAGCGCCCTGATTCCACCGTGGTGGCTCGGTACACCTTCGAGCGCCTGGATCGGGAGACCGAACTGACGCAGAACGAGGCGCGCCTGCGCGACTTCGGGTATCGCTCCTGGGAGCTGTCCTATCGCGCCGGGCCGGAGGTCGCCGACGGCGAGCACTTTCTGGGTGACCTCTCGGGCGGGGATGTTCGCTGAGCCTGAGGAAAACGGCCATCCCACGGTGAACGATCAGGAGGTGATCCCATCGTTCACCGTGGGTTCCTTAATGGGACCCTGAAGAAAATCAGCAATCGCCACTTCACCGCTTCGGGTTGCCCACGTCGCACCCAGTGGCCGGCGTCATCGATCAGTTGACAGCCGAGCATCGGGGTGTGGGCAACCTCTCGCATACCCTCGAAATGCCACAGTCCTGCTCGCCGGCGATGAAGGGGGCCTATCACTTCGTACGTGGCCACCACCAGCGGTTCCGCGTTGGGATGACCGCTGGCGTGCTGGGGCTCTCACTGTGCACGCGCTCGCCATGGCAGCCACCATCGTCATTGCCGCGTTCGCTGTCTACCAGCGGTTGGGTGTCGCTGGCCTGCGCCATGCCTGGTTCAACACCGATCATCTGTGGGCGGGGGGCGTTGCTGTCGTTGATCGAAGGCCGCGATGGCTTGCATGAATTAGACTGGTGAGAAGGACGCGAGTGAGGTGGTATCGGAGGCGGCAGTGATTACGTCCAGACAACAGCGGCTGGCCCATTGGGGCGAAACCCGGCAGAAGGGAAAGCGACGGTTTATTCTGGTGAACGGCGCACTGGCCTGGGGGGTGTCCACCGCGCTGGTCTGGACCATGGTGATGTGGTTGATTGCACCGGAGTTCGAGCCGTTGCCGAATCTGCTCCTCGCCCTGGTGATGTTCCCCATGGGCGGCATGGTCTGGGGCTGGATCGTTTGGGCATCCACTGAGAAGGAATACCTCCGACGCACTGGGGTGGATCACCGCTGATCCACTCGCCTCGCTGGCACCGCCCGGGTTGAAAGTCGGTTCAGTGGCCATCAAGCTTGCGAGCAGGGACCGAAGACGAGGCAGCAGAGGAGATTGCCGATGAAGCAGTGCATCGTCGTGGCGAATGCTTCCGAGGCGCGGATTTTCTTTCGTGACGGGCTCGGACCCGTGAAAGAAGCCGAACGCCTGGAGCACCCGGAAAATCGCCAGCATGCCGGTGATTTGGAAGAGCAGGGGCCGGGGGCGCAGCATGAATCTACCAAGTCGAAGGTCCGGCGAATGGATCCGCGCACGGAAACCACGGAGAAGTATGCCCAGCGTTTTGCCAGTGAAGTGGCCAGCCGGCTCCAGAAGATCCGCACCCAGGGCCAGGCGGAGCAGTTGGTGATTGCGGCGGAGCCGCGGTTTCTCGGGCGTCTGCGTGGTGGGCTGGACGATAAGACCGCCGGGCTGGTGACGCACACGGTGGACAAGGACCTCACGGGTGCTTCGATCGAACAAATTAAGAAGAGCCTCGCGATTTAGCCCGCGGCCACCCCGGGGGCATCGCCACTCGCGTGCGTTATTGCTGGCCGGTCGCGCTTGTGGCGGGCTGCTCCCAGGTCATGCTATACCATCTGCTGCCGTGACGCGTTCCACAAAAGCGGCTAACCTGCAGGTTGGGGGGAAAACTTGAAGCCTGGGTCGTCCTGGCCATGGCAGAACGAGTTACCGTGGCCGTTCATCCGGCGGGTGGTAGTAGAGGAGAAATGCATATGAAAACCACGCGTTACTTCTTCATCAGTGACGACCTGGACGACCTGGAGCGTCTGGAGGAAGAACTCGAGCAAGAAGGCATCGTGACGCCCCAGATCCACGTGCTGACCAACAATGAAAGCGGCGTTAAGCACCATCATCACCTTCACGCCGTGACCGACCTGATGAAGAGAGACGTGGTCCACTCCAGCCTGATCGGTGCGGCTGTTGGCGCATGCCTCGCGATCGTGGTGCTTGTCGTGGCCGCCCTGACGGGCTGGACGGATACGCCGGCCGGCTGGGTGCCATTCATTTTCCTGGCGATTGTGCTGCTCGGGTTTTTCACTTGGGAAGGTGGACTGCGGGGAATCGAAACACCCAATGTTCAGTTCGAGCGCTTCGAGAGGGCATTGAAGGACAAGAAGCACGTGTTCTTCGTCGACCTTGAACCGGGCCAGGAAGAGATCGTGGAGCGGGCGGTCAAGAGACATCCCAGTCTTCAGCGGGCCGGTACGGGTGGTGGCGCTCCGCACTGGATCATTACGTTCCAGTACCGCGTGAAGCGTTTCTTCACGCAGACTTTCCCGTAGTCAATTCGTTGTTGCCGTAATGGACGTATAGTGATGCGGCCGTTGACAGGTCCGCGCTGCGCGCTGTGTGCGAGCACGGCCATCAACGAGCTATCCAGAGGTGCCTCTACAGCGCATCGGGGTTTGTGTCTATGGTTTTGGCAATCATCCTGACCATCATCGTCATCGGTTCGGTCGCGTTCCACTTGCTCACCCCATGGACGCTAACCGAACTCGGTTCCAATTGGCAGTCCATGGATGCCATGCTCCATATTTCCTTTGCCATCACCGGCGTCGTGTTCGTCGCGGTGACGCTGTTCATGGTGCTCGCCATCGTTCGCTACCGGCATCGCCCGGGTCGCAAGGCGCAGTACTCGCCGGATAGCCGCAGGCTCGAGTTGTGGCTGCTTGGCCTCACCACCGTCGGAATTGTTGCCCTGCTCGCGCCCGGCTTGGTGTACTACTACGACTTCACCCGGACGCCGGACGACGCAATGCGGGTGGAGGTGGTGGGCGAGCAGTGGCGCTTCGCCTTTCGCTACCCCGGGGAGAGCGGCCAGCTGGGACGCACCAGTATCGAGCACGTGACCTCGGACAACCCGCTCGGCCTGGATCCGGGCGATCCCGCCAGCCAGGACGACATTGTCATCCCGGCGGGTGGCGATCTGCACCTCCCGGTCGATCAGCCTGTCGAGCTTGTAATGCGGGCCAGGGATGTAATCCACAGCTTCTTCGTGCCCGAGTTCCGCGCCAAGATGGACATGGTCCCCGGTATGGTCACCTCCTTCTGGTTCACGCCCACGCGCACCGGTACCTTCGAGGCGCTCTGCGCCCAGCACTGTGGCGTCGGGCACTACAACATGAGCGCCACCGTGAATGTGATGGAGCGGGAGGCGTTCGAGGACTGGCTGGGCGAGCAGCAGACCTTCGGCGAGCACTTGGCGGCGCTGGGCGACCGCGATGAGGACGACGAGGTGAGCTGGGGGCGGGAGCTGGCCACCTCGGAGGGCTGTATGGCCTGCCACAGCGATGACGGTTCGCGTGATGTCGGGCCCACATGGCTGAATCTCTACGGCCGGGAAGTCACATTGGAGGATGACTCCACGGTGGTCGCCGACGAGGAATACATCCGTCGATCCATTACCGACCCCAGGGCACAGCTGACCAAGGGGTATCCGCCGGCCATGCCCGCCTACGATTTTGACGATGACGAGCTCGACGCCCTGGTGGCGTATATCCGTAGCTTGCAGGATGACGAGAACAATAACCCGGACGCACCGGACACTAACGCAGAGAGGTAAGCCATGGTTACTGTCGCGTCCGCTGATGCCCACGAGCACCACGAGCCGCAGAGCTTCATTACCAAGTACGTCTGGAGCCAGGATCACAAGGTCATTGCGATCCAGTATTCCCTGACCGCCATTGCGGTGGGGCTGGTCGCGCTCGTGCTCTCGGGGTTGATGCGCATCCAGCTGGGGTTCCCGGACTCGGGGCTTGTGGATGCCTCGTCGTATTACCAGTTCATGACCCTGCACGGCATGATCATGGTGATCTACCTCCTCACTGCGCTGTTCCTCGGGGGCTTCGGCAACTACCTCATCCCCCTGATGGTGGGCGCGCGGGACATGGTATTCCCGTACCTGAACATGCTCAGCTACTGGTTCTACCTGGTCTCCGTGCTGGTGCTGATGGCGAGCTTCTTCGTGCCTGACGGGCCCACAGGGGCGGGCTGGACGCTCTACCCGCCACAGGCGATTACCGGCGGCACCCCGGGGGCGGACTGGGGCATTCTCACCATGCTGTTATCCCTGGCCATATTCATCGTGGCCGCCACCATGGGCAGCCTGAACTACGTCACCACCGTGCTGCAGGCGCGGACCAAAGGCATGACCCTGATGCGCATGCCGCTGACTGTCTGGGGGATCTTTGTCGCCTCCATTATGGCGCTGCTGGCGTTTCCGGCACTGTTCGTCGCGGCCGTCATGATGATGCTCGACGCCACCATGGGCACCAGCTTCTTCATGCCGGCGATCATCGCCATGGGCCAGCAGTTACCGCACGAGGGCGGCAGCCCCCTGCTGTTCCAGCACCTGTTCTGGTTTTTCGGGCACCCGGAGGTCTACATCGTGGCGTTGCCCGCCTTCGGGCTGGTCTCCGACCTCATCAGCACGCACGCGCGCAAGAACATTTTCGGCTACCACATGATGGTGTGGGCGATCGTCATTATCGGTGGCCTGAGCTTCTTCGTGTGGGCCCATCACATGTACGTCAGCGGGATGAATCTCTCGTTTGGTTTCTTCTTCGCAATCTCCACGTTGGTTATTGCCGTCCCCACGGCGATCAAGGTCTATAACTGGATCCTGACGCTGTGGAAGGGAGACATCCACCTGACCGTCCCCATGCTCTACGCGATCGGCTTCGTCGTCACCTTCGTGGTGGGCGGGCTGACTGGGCTGTTCCTCGGCAACGTGATTGTGGATATTCCGCTGGCGGATACCTACTTCGTGGTGGCGCACTTCCATATGGTCATGGGTGTGGCGCCGATTCTGGTGGTGTTCGGGGGGATCCACCACTGGTTCCCGAAGGTCACCGGCCGCATGATGAATGACACCCTGGGCCGGCTGCACTTCTGGATTACCTTCCTGGGCACCTACGTGATCTTCTTCCCGATGCACTACCTTGGAGTGCTGGGAATGCCGCGGCGGTACTTTGATTACGACTACGAGTTCATTCCGCAGTCGGCGCTGGACCTGAACACGTTCATTACCATCGTCGCCCTGGTGGTGGCCGCGGCCCAGATCCTCTTCCTTTACAACATGATCTGGAGCGCCTTCCGCGGCAGGCCCTCCGGCGGCAACCCGTGGGGCGCGACCAGCCTGGAGTGGCAGACGCCGCAAACACCGCCCGGGCACGGCAACTGGGGCCCAGCGGTGCCCGAGGTGCACCGCTGGGCGTACGACTACAACGTCCCTGGTGCGTCCGCGGATTTCGTCCCTCAGACCGAGCCGCAACGCGGGCCGAGTCAGGGACATGGTCACGGGCCCGAACAGCCCGGGGAGAAGGGGCACTCATGAGTCATTGGGTAAAGTACGACCCGTCCCGTGGCACCTTGGACCCTGACGGTGACGGCCGCTCCTGGCAGGGGCCGGCAGGGCGGGGCCGCGCAGCAATGCGCGGGCTGCTCATCTTCCTGCTCCCGCTTGCCTCCATGTTTGCGCTGGTCATTTCCGCGTACATGATGCGCCGGCATGTGGGGGACTGGCAGCCCATACCCTTGCCCTGGCAGGTGTGGCTGAGCACGGTACTTTTGGTGGGCAGCAGCATTGCCTTTGAGGTGGCACGCCGGGCGGCGGCTCTGGGGCATATCCATGATATCCGCCGCGGGTTGCTGGGGACGGGCGTGCTAGCGGTTGCCTTCCTTGGCAGCCAGCTCTGGGCCTGGTTCCACCTGCAGGAGCAGGGCTATTATCTGGCGGCGAACCCGGCCAATAGTTTCTTCTACCTGATGAGTGGCCTCCACGGGCTGCACCTGATAGCGGGCCTCGTGGCCTGGTCCAAGACCCGATCCGCTTTGACGGGCGGTGCGGACGTCGCGTCCGTGCAGTTGTACGTTCAGCTGTGTGCCATCTACTGGCATTTCCTGCTGGTGGTGTGGCTGTTGCTATTCGGCGTGCTGTTCTGGGTCTCGTAAACAGAGGTAACCGCAGATGGTCGAGCGGAGGCTAGAGGAGAACGCACAACCCGAGACCCTGTCCGGGGAGTGGCGAAGCCTGGTGAATGATTGGTCGGCGGACCGTGAGGCCTTTCCGAAGGTCTCGTGGAACAAGACCATGATGTGGATCTTCCTGCTGAGCGACGTGTTCGTGTTCACGCTGTTACTGGTGGGTTACATGGCCGTGCGGCTCACCACACAGGAGGCTTGGCCGGACACCGGCGAGGTCTTCGCGCTCACCATCATGGGGCACGATTTTCCGCTGCTGCTGATCGCCATCATGACGTTCATCCTGATCACCAGCAGCGGCACCATGGCCATGGCGGTGAACTTCGGCTACCGCCGTAACCGCAAAATGGCCGCGCTTTTTCTGCTGTTCACGGTGCTTCTGGGCGCAAGCTTCGTGGGCATGCAGGCCTACGAGTGGACGGACCTCATTCAGAAGGGCGTGCGCCCCTGGGAGAATCCCATGGGGGCACCGCAATTCGGTGCGGTCTTTTTTATGATCACCGGCTTCCACGGCCTGCACGTCTCCATTGGCGTGATTTACTTGTTGACCGTCGCCATTAAGGTACTGAAAGGGGACTATGACCGGCGTGGCAACTATGAGCCGGTTGAAGTGGCCGGCCTGTACTGGCACTTCGTGGACCTGGTGTGGGTCTTCATCTTCGCATTCTTCTACCTGCTTTGAGGTGATGCCATGGCCGAGACACAGGGGCAGCAACATCCGATCGGCCTGTACCTTCAGGTCTGGGGCTGGTTGTTTGTATTGAGCTTTTTCTCCTATCTGGTGGACTACAACGAGGTGGAGGGATTCCTGCGCTGGTTTCTGGTCATCTTGTTCATGATGCTCAAGGCCTGGCTGATCATCGCGGTTTTCATGCACATGCAATGGGAGCGGGCATCGCTGCGTTATGCCGTCTTTGCCCCCCCCATAGTGCTGCTGATCCTGATATTCTTCCTCGTCGCCGAGGGCGGGTACATCTCCCTGTTACGGAGTCTGTACTTCGGCCAGTAAAGCCGGGGTATCCCGGCTACAGCGTCCTCAGCCAGCCGTAGGTCGCGCCCAGCACGGCGCCGAAGATCAGGTGCGAGATCAGCGTGGCAATGGGTGCGATCACACCAAAGCCCATGGCAAAAAACCCGGACCCGGCCATGGGAAATACGGTCATCATCACCAGTATCCACGCCAGCAGACCAAAGAGCAGCCCCCGCCTGGTGTAGCTCTTGCCTGGCAGCATGTCTGCCAGCCCGGAAAAGAGCACGCCCCATATCAAACTGCCGATGCCGATGTGCAAGACCCAGCCGCCGGCGACGCTGTGCGGCATGCCCAACAGGTTCTGGGCGGTGAGACTCATGACTTCGATGGGATCGAACCAGGGCATGATTCCTGCCGCTTGCCGCATAATCATGATCAACGAGATCACCAGCGTGGCGACTAAGCCCGCCATGATACCCCTGCCAAAGTCTGCCATGTGCCCGATCCTCCTGCTGTTGTGTGGTGTGTCGGCTGAATGAATCCCGCAGTATAGCGGTGCTCCCCCCGATACGCCGCCAGCCTCCCCTGGGAGTATAGCGACCCATCGTCATTGAGCATCGCGGCCTTTCGGAATCCGGGTCGGAGTATACGCTCGGACTTCGCCCATGCCTGAGCAATAGGCGCAGCACGCGACCGGTGCCCACCCTGAATAGGCCGGCATGCGCCGCCGATGGGATGTTTGGCGATCTACATCTCCGCCGCCATGGCGTCTAGCCGTTGCTTGACCTCGTCGTCATTCTGGTACAGATACCCGATGGCCCGGTAAGTATCGACGTCGAGCCCGTTGAACTGGATGGCGGTGGTCATGTCATCCACGGCACCCTGGCGTAGTTCCCCCCACTCCCCCGAGTCGCCCTCACGGATCATCTCCGCGTAACTCGCCCGGATATCCTGCACCTGCTCCGCGGCGAGCAGAAAACCCTCCAGTTCCGCGTCGCTGATGTCATCACTGGTCAGGTCAGTGCTGCTGGCAACCTCGTTTTCGTAAATGTCGTCGTGCTCCCCCGCAATTGCTGTTGTGAGTGCGAGCCCGGTTGCCATGGCCAGTGCCAGCAGCAACGACAGGGTAAAACGGCATGCTGTGTTCATCGGTTTGCTCCCGTATGGATACCGCCGACGAACATGCCATCTTTCGCCCTTTTGTGGAAGCCTGACGGCTTGAATTGCCCATTCGACTCGGCTAGCATTAATCGCTCACCCGGCAATGACGGCTTCCCGGAAGAGCGCCCGGCAGCCAGCGGGTTACCGGGCTGACGCGGCCGTCCCCCCTGGAGTTTCTTCCCATGAAATTTACCCGCGATCCGAGTCGTGGGCGCGCCGGTGCTCGGGCCCGGCGCATCGCCCCGGTGTGTGTCGGTGGCGCAATGATGGTGGCCCTGGCCTCCGCTTCGGCGGAAACGCTCTATGGCCCTGCCCTGTCGTTGCAGGAAGGTTCCGCGCGAACCTATGTGGTGATGGATAACGGTGTGCCCAGCGAAGTGGGCGTGGAGATCGACGAGGCCTTCACGGCGTCGGTGCCGGCGAACGGCGCGCATGGCGGCGTGACGATGCCGGATGGGCGCAGCACGTTCGAATATGTCCTGGAGATGCCGGCGGCAAATCCCACCCCGTTCCAGCACGTGACGTTGGATTGGAATCCGGCGGGACACAAGCCGGAAGGGGTCTACGACAAACCCCATTTTGACGTGCACTTCTACACCATCGGCCCTGAGGAGCGGCGGGCCATTCACCCCGAGGATCCCGCCTTCCTGGACAAGGCCGGCAGGCTTCCCCCGGCGGAGTTCATCCCCTCAGGGTACCTGGACCCCGGTCTGCCGCCAGTGCCCATGATGGGCGTGCATCTGGTACACGCGGACGCACCGGAGCTGCGTGCGCACGACCCGGAGCCCTTCGTGCAGACCTTCCTGTACGGCACTTGGGACGGGCGGCTGATTTTCTTTGAGCCCATGGTCACCGTGGACATGCTGTCAGAGCAGCCCGATAACTCGTTCGCCGTGCCGGTCGCCGAGCGCTATGATCCGCAAGGCTACTACCCGGGTGCCTATAGCGTTCGCTGGGACCAACGCGAGGGCAGTTACCGAATCGCTCTGAACGACCTGGAGTGGCGGTAGAGAGTTACCGGGGCAGAGGCGGTTGGCCGCCTGCCCCGGTCCCGCTGATTGCATTCCCCCGCATGCCTGTGCTTGTCCCTTGCAATGGCCTAATCGATTGCGTCCTGACCCGGGAGCGCGTGTCAGTCGTCGCGGCAGGGCCACAGGATCCCGCGGCCTATTCGTGGACCCGCACGAGGCGATCGGTCTGATGCTCCGCCGGGGCCGGTCGCGGAGGACTGGGCAACTCGCGCTTGTCCCGGCGCAGTCCCCGGTGCTCGGCCAGACTCAACAGCACCAGTGGGCCGACGATGAGCACAGACCCGGCGAAAAACCACAAGTCGGGCACTTCCCCGAACCACAGCCAGCCAAAGCCGATCGCCCAGATTAGGCCGGTGTACTCCGCGCTGGTTACCCGGTTGGCCGCCACGTGCCGGTATGCGAGCAGCACCGTCGCGCTGTAGCCCAGGATAAAGAGGGCGGAACCGAACGCGGCGATCATCAGCCCCCAATCCCAGGCTGCGCCCTCCCAGAGCATGAGCGCCAGTGCTGCGGGCAGTCCGTAGACGTGTGTCAGCACCAGCGTGTGGACCATCGACTGCCCGCGGGGCAGCTTTCTCACCAACAGCGCGTTTATGCCCAGTGCCGCCGCGGCACCCAGGGCGCTCACCCCTTGCCAGGTGAACTCCAGGGGCCGCAGGATTATCAGGATGCCGGCGAATCCGCTGATCACCGCCAGCACGCTCAACGGGGTGGTGCGCTCGCGGAACATCACCACACCCAGGGTCATGACGAGCAGCGGCGCGGCGTAAAACAACGCATTGGCCGTGGCCAGGGGCAGATTGGTCAGGGCGATCACCATGCACAATACGCCCACGATGCTGATATGGGCGCGCAACAGGTGGATGCGGGTGCCACGGAAGAGGTTGTCGCGATCGATGAGCGGCAGCAACGGCGCCAGCACAGCGAGTGTGCACAGCAGGCGCATGAAAACGAATTGCAGAACCGGAATCTCCCCGCCCTGCCACTTGATGATGGCGTCAGAGAAGATCGCCAACAGGTTGCCGATGACCAACAGGATGATCGCGCTGTGCACCGTCCGCCCGGTCATGATGTGTGCCCTCCTTGCCTGTCTGCAGGTGCCGCTTGCCGGCGGGATTGGAGGGCATCCTAGGGGCGGCGGAAAATCTTGTATAATGATGAATATTGGCAAGCTATTAGATTATTGAATAATGCGACTACCGCCCTTGAAGGCACTCCCTGTATTCGAGGCGGTCGCCCGTCTCAACAGCTTCTCGCGCGCTGCAGAGGAGCTGCGCGTGAGTCAGAGCGCAGTCAGCCACCGTATCAAGCAGTTGGAGGAGTATCTCGGGGAGCCACTGTTTGTGCGCGGCGGTCGCAAGCTCGCGCTCACGGAGGAGGGGCAGCAATACCTGGAGGCAGTGAGCGCTGCGCTGACCCAGATCGAGCGCGCCAGCGAGAAGCTCCAGGGGCGCGGTGACACCCAGCTGCGCTTGGCGGTATTTAGCTCCTTTGCCGTGCGCTGGTTGATCCCGCGCCTGCCCGACCTGCAGCGCCGCCACCCAGCGCTCGAGTTGATGCTGGAGATGACGGACCATTCGCCGGCACTCTCGGAGCGTGTTGCCGACGCCTTCATCACCCTTCAAGGCCGCCACACGGGGTTTAGCTCTGATCTGCTCTACTCGGAGCGGCTTTTCCCCATTTGCAGCCGCCAATTCTGGCAGTCCATGCGCAGCGACTTGCAACAAGCCGGCATGATCGACACCGAAACGCCAGCGCGCATCGACGCGGCCTGGCTCACGCGGTATCCGCTGCTCTCTGCCTCGAGCATCCTGGGCCAGCCGGCGGAGGATTGGCGCGTCTGGCTCGCGGCGGGGGGCTGCGGCCTGCCGGCGTCCGCGCGCATGCAGCATTTCAGCCACATGCTCCTGGCCCATGCCGCCGCCCGCTATCACCAGGGTATCGCGCTCACCAACGACTACATGATCGACCCAACGGACCACCCCGACATGGTGATTCTGCCCTGCTACACGGTGAAGACCGGGGACGAGTTCCGTTTTGCTTACAAGACCAGCCGTCGCAATGAGCCTGGAATTCGGGCCCTCAAGGAGTGGCTGCAGCAGCAGGCGAGCGCCTCGGGGCTGCGCCGCGGCTAGTGTCCTGAGTGGGTTTGCCGCCTAAGCCTATGGAATGAGGCATCCCGATCACCAACAGTCCCGGCGTGCTCCTTCGGGAGTGCTGGACGTGCTGCTCCTGGCGCCGTTGGGGGTCGTATTGGGTGGTGTGGCCTCCCAGTGTGCCTTGGGGGTCGTGGCGATTGTCGAATGGCTCAACGATGTGCTGCTCATCTCGCCCCGCAGCCGCATGCTGTTTCCCGACCCCACTTGGCTGGTGGTGGCAACGATTACCGTGCCGGCCGCCGGCGGCCTGCTGCACCGCCTGATTCCCGAAGGCCGCCCGCATTCCCCGCCGATGTGATTGCTGCCGTGCAGACCCGCCGGGGCGGCGCTGGGCCTGACGATCGGCCTGTCTGTGGCCGAGACCTTTGCCGCATCAACCGTTGCACCCGCTTGCGGTTCATCGGGTAGCCGAGCCGGCGCAGGACCGCCGTCATCGAGGCCGAATCCGCTAAGTTGGGCTACCTGTCGCCGCCGAGTCGCTCCGCCTGCTGCTGCTCGTATTTCCGCGCTGCGGCCGCCACGACGCCGCCTTCCCCGGTGGTCAGCCAGCGGCGTGTGCGCCCGGCGTCTCCCAAGGGGCTGCGGGTACCGTGGGAATTCAGGAACACCATGGCGACTGGGTGGCCGTCCACCTCCGCCACCATGACGAGACAACGCCCCGCTTCAGCAATGTAACCCGTCTTACTTACCTGGACGTCCCACCGCGGGTGGTTGATCAGTGGGTTGGTGTTACCGTAGCCCAGCGTGTAACGCGGAGCGCGGAACCGCGCCGTGTGATGGGGTGTGGTGGAAAACCGCCGAATGTGGTCATAGTGGTACGCCGCGCGCACCATCTTCAGCATGTCCGAGGCTGTGGAGCGGCTCATTGCGGAAAGTCCGCTCGAGTCCACGAACCGCGTTGAGGTCATCCCGAGTGAGCGGGCCTTGGCGTTCATGTCCTGGATGAACGCCTCCCGCCCTCCGGGATGATGGCGTGCGAGCACATGCGTGGCCAGGTTCTCGGAGGACATCAGAGCAATGCGCAGGAGTGACGCGCGTGTGAGTTCCGAGCCGATGCGCATGCGTGTATAGGCGTTTTTCTCCACCTCATGCGTGCGCTCGACGATGGTCAGCCACTCGTCCAGGGGTCGCTCGGAGTCCAGCACCACCATGGCGGTCATCAGCTTGGTGAGCGAGGCCACGGAGGTCACGTCATCCGCCCGTTTGCCGAACCACACCCTCTCCTCCTCGAGCGGGCCAATGGTAGCGTGAACGGAGGCGAGCTGTAACGGCTCGCGATCCCGCTCGGGGAAAATGCCGGATTCGCCCGCACGGCCTGCAGGCAGAGCCAATACGGCAGTACAGGCCATCGCGCAGATGAGCCGTCCCAGCCACCTTGTGGCAAGTGTCACGGTATGCGTGCCCAACCAGCGCTACCCCCTATGCCCGTGGTTTTTTTTGGCATGGCCCCATTGGTAGTGTTCTGCCCCGGACGCGCCAGCCGCGAAAATGACACGCACTCCTGAGCAGAACATTAGGATACCGTACGCCGGCCTGGAGGCGAGTGTCGGAATGTGAGTTCTGCATTGCCCATTCGTGCAGATGCGCTCCCTCCTGGTGCACTGGCGCGACCTCGCCGAAGCGATTCGGCCAGGGGACCGCGCGGTAGGAGCGGGACATGTGCGGACCGGGTGCATGGGAATGAAGTCGCAGACGTTCATGCGAAGCCGGTGCGGGTAATCCTTGGTGTCTCGGGCCGGCTGTGGGGCCTGGCGCGGGCTCACCGTTTGGGGTCGTGGATCGCCTGTTCCAGGGTCTCGCGGATATAGCGCTGATAGGGAATGCCGCGCGCCTTGGCCTGCGCCTTGATGGCCTTCAGGAGATTTTCGGGCAGGCGCATGTTGATCTGCGCGCTCTTCGGCTCGAACTCGAAATGCACGCGCTTGAAGCCCGAGAGGTCGTATTCGGACAGGTCGGCCTCTTCGACGAAGCGCTCGGATTCCTCGTCGCTCCGAAGCTCGGGCAGTGGCTTAAGATCGTCCTTGCTGGCGTTCATAGTGCTGGATCTCTTCTTCATGCATGTGCCGGGCGCTGATAGGCCGAAGGAAAGGCACCTCGGCATCGGCGGGGCGCAGAGTGAAGACAATGAAGATATAGCGGCCCTGAACCGTTTGCCCGATAGCCCGCCATCTCTGTTCGTCGCGGGAATGCGCGGGATCGGGGAGGATGGCCGGTGCGCGGGAAAACATGTCCTCGATTTCCGCGCAGGAAACGCCGTGCTTCTGGCATTTCTCACGGTTGCCGTCGTCCCAGTCGAAGCCCGCGATCCGCATTGCGCTCACTCTTCGAATATAGGCGTTTGTCTATACGTCCGTCAACGTTTATCCCATTGATCAAGAAGGATCAAGCGTTGCCTTGATCCGCATGCTTGCCCGGAGCGAAAGGCAAGTTGGCCCGCACGGCCCGAGAGGGCGAGCACGCCGCAGTAGCGCAGGCGGTGCCGGCGGCGTCAGCGCCAGTGCCCCCAGGCGCTCGATGCCCTCAGGCGGCGACAGGAAACGCACCGTCTCGGCCGGGCGGCGGTGCGATAGTGGGCTGCAGCAGCAGGCGAGCGCCTCGGGACAGGACACTAGGCTTGCCGTGAGTGGGTTTGCCGCCTAAGCCTATGCAATGAGGCATCGCGATCACCAACAGTCCCGGCATGCTCCTTCGGGGGTGCTGGACGTGCTGCTCCTGGCGCTGCTGGGAACCGTATTGGGTGGTGCGGCCTCCCTGTGTGCGCTGGGGTTCGTGGCGATTGTCGAATGGCTCAACGATGTACTGCTCATCTCGCCGCGCAGCCGCATGCTGTTTCCCGACCCCACCTGGTTGGTGGTGGCAACGATTACCGTGCCGGCCGCCGGCGGCCTCGCGGTTGGCCTGATGCACCGCCTGATTCCTGAAGGCCGCCCGCATTCCCCCGCCGATGTGATTGCTGCCGTGCAGACCCGCCGCGGCCGGCTGCCTGCCAGGGCCGGCCTCCTCTCCGCCTGCAGTGGGCTGGTTTCGCTTGGGTGCGGCGCGTCGGTGGGGCAGTACGGGCCGTTGGTGCATATGGGCGGGACGCTTGGCTCGCTCTCGGCGCGCCTGCTGCACGCCGGCCGCACAGACGACAACATCGCCATCGCCGCCGGGGTGTCCGCGGTGATTGCAACCGCCTTCAACGCCCCGCTCGCCGGCATTGTATTCGCCCACGAAGTGGTGTTGCGCCACTATGCGCTGCGCGCCTTCGCCCCGGTGGCGGCGGCCAGCATTGTCGGCTATGTGCTGGCGGAAGTGGTCTTCGAGCGCGGCGCGCTGTTCTCCGTGGCGGAGACCGGTGTGCCCCAGGCTTGGGAGTTCGGAGCCTTTCTGGTGATCGGTGCCCTGGGTGCGCTGGTGGCGGGCGCTTATGTGCACGCCATTCTCGGCGTGGGGCGCATGGCTGCGCGCATGCCGCTTCCCCCGGCAGTGCGGCCGGCCATTGCGGGCGCCGCCCTGGGACTCACGGCATTGTGGGTGCCGGACATACTGGGTATGGGGCAGGAGACCTTGCGTCTGGCTACCATTGACGGCGCGTTTGGTGGCGCCGAGCTGGCGCTGGTGCTGGTGCTCAAGCTCCTGGCCACGGCCGTATGCATCGGCATGGGCTTTGGCGGCGGTGTATTCAGCCCGGCGCTGGTGGTGGGCACGCTCTTCGGCGCCCTGTGCGGCTCGCTCGTCGGTCTTGTGGTCGGCGATCAGGGCGCGAGCCTGGCGGTGTACGCCGTCTGCGGAATGGTTGCTGTCACCGCGCCTGTGATTGGCGCGCCACTGACCAGCCTGCTTATTGTCTTCGAGCTCACTGGCAACTATGTGCTCACCACGGCGGCATTGGCGAGCATCGCTCTGGCCAACCCGTTGGGCGCCCAGCTGTTCGGTCGTTCGCTGTTTGATATCCAGCTTCGCCAGCGTGGCCTGGACTTGGCGGCGGGGCGGGGCCGCGCCATGCTGGAGGCGTTGCACATCACACCCCTCGTCTCCCGCGACTGTGTGGAGCTGCGTCCGGATACCACTGTTGCCGAGGCGGTGGCGATTGTGAGTCATGCCGGCCACGGGGAGGCCTACGTCGTGGCGCGCAATGGGCGGTATCGGGGGACCGTGACACTGGCTTGCCTGGAGGCAGTGCGGGAGGATGGCGGTGGGGCGCGTCCGGTCGCCGCGCTGACCGACACTGATCGTCCGGTACTCCCGGAGGGCGCGTCCGTGTGGACCGCCATGGCCGAGTTGCAGACCTTCGCCGGAGAGGCCATTGCGGTGGTCGATGACCTGGAGTCACGTGCATTTCGTGGCGTGATCTATGAGGCCGCACTGACGCGGGCCTACCTGAAGCAGACCGAGGAGCTGAGGCGTGAGGAACATGGCTCAGGATAGGCATGTTTGGCGGGACTGTTGCCGTTTGTCTGCGCTGTTGATGGCCGCCGCGCTTGTGTTGGGCGTCGTGCATGCGGGGGAGAATACCGCCGATGACACACCGAGGCTGCGCGTGCTGAGCTGGGGTGGAGCCTACGAGGCGGCACAGACGCAAGCCCTGTTCGAGCCCTTCACCGAGGCCACCGGCATCCCCGTGAGCGTGGACGCGTATGCCGGCGGGCTGCAGGCGCTGCGCGAGGCTACACACGGCGACGGGCCGCCGTGGGATGTGATCGACATGACCATGAGCGACGCCCGGGCCGCCTGCGCGCAGGGCCTGCTCCAGTCGCTTGATGCCCAGCTTCTGGACCCCGCCCCGGACGGCACGGCGCCCCGGCAGGATTTCTTCGAGGGCGCCTTCACCGAGTGCGCCATTGCCCATACTGTGTTTGCGACCGTGGTGGCCTATGACCGCACTGCGTTTCCCGGAAACCGGCCGACATCCATCAAGCATCTGTTTGACATCGAGGGTTTCCCGGGGCCGCGGGCGCTGCAGCGCACCCCCGCGGCGAATTTGGAGTGGGCGTTACTCTCCTACAACGTTCCCTTGGAAGAGCTCTATGGCCTTTTAAGTACCGAGCGCGGATTAAGCCTTGCGCTCAGGCGACTGGACAGCCTCGGTGAGGCGATTCACTGGTGGGAAGGGGCCGAGGAGCCCGTGCAACTGCTCGCCGACGGTGAGGTGGTCATGGCGTCCGGATTCAACGGCCGCTTCTTCGACGCCATCGTGAACCAGGGAGCGCCCATCGACATTCTCTGGGACGGCCAGATCCAGGAGTTCGAGACCTGGGTGATACCCAACGGCGCCGACAATCCCCACCTCGCCCGCGAGTTTATCCGTTTTGCCACGCGCACGGACCGCCTGGTTGAATTCGCCCGGCATTTGCCTTACGGCCCGGTGCGTCGCTCAGCGGCCGAACAGGTCACCACCCACAAGCCCACGGGTATCGACATGCGCCTGCACGTCCCCACCCACCCGTTGAACGCCCACCGCGCCGTGCGCAAGGACGAGACGTGGTATGCCCAAGTGCATGCCCGTATCAACGAGCGTTTCCGTGATTGGCTTGAGGGTCGTGGCGAGACGAATGACGGCGGGTAAGCGGCCGTGCAAGGGCCAACCGTCTAGCGGTGACAATTCCAGCCCCCTGGGTTAGGCTCTCGGGCTACCGCTTTATGCGACATCAGCTCGAATCAACGCGTTATGCATGAGAACAATCCCAACCCGCAGGGCAAGGGCCAGGCGCCGGTTCTGGCTGCGCTGACGGAAAACCAGCGCGCGGTCGCAACCGTGCCGCCAAAGCACATCGGGCAGGTGTCGGTGGAGCTGTTCACGTCGTTATTCGTGCTGGAGAGCGACTTCAACTTCAAACCGGTACCTGGTCGCGCCTACTGGATGTATCGCAAGGAAGGCCGTTTTCGCCTCTCGCCTGTTCCGCCCCAGGAGTGGCATCCGATTGTCTACGGACGCTACATCGGCGAATGCCGCTTGCACGAGGACATGACCTGGACGCTCATGCTGGCGGATGATGTGGCCGGAGATCCCGTATTCATGCGCGAGCTGGAAGAGAAACGTGCGCGTTTCGAGCGCGCTCTGGAAGCCGCTGACACCCTTGATGACGCCCTGCCGGTGCACGAGTCCCGCTTTCCGTTCTACCAGCGGGTCTTCGCGTATGCCCTGGGCTACTCCCTGGGGGTATCCATGGATCACTCCGGTATCCGTGGACTCTCCTACGACGAGGCCCGCGGGCTGCTGGCGCATCAGGCAAGATCCGGCGGCTAAACCGTGGCGGGTCAGTGGGCCCCTTGCACATTGAGATCCGTGTTGGAGACAGTACAACCATGCGCTGTTACCTTGCCGGTGCCCTGTTCACTCTGGCCGAAAGACGCTTCAACCGCGAGCTGACCGAGGCGGTGGGCCGGCGTCTCGAGGGTGTGGAGTTCATCCTGCCGCAGGAGCGCGCCCAACAGTTTCTGCACCGGGAGGACTGGTCCAAGCGGATGTTCGAAGACTGCCTCGCCATGATCGATGCCAGCGACGTGGTGGTCACCATCCTTGAGGGCCCAGACGCCGATTCCGGCACCAGCCTGGAGCTGGGTTACGCCTACGCCAGGGGGCTGCCCATCATCGGCATCCGCACGGATGTTCGGGGCTTGGAGGACCGCGGCCTGAATCTAATGCTCGCCAACGTCTGCAACACGCTGCTACTACACCCGGTCGACGAGCTGGACGTGCTCGCCGATCAAGTCGCCGAGGCACTGAACGCGCTGTAGGCTATCCCCAAGGGCGACACAGGGGGAGGGGCCCACAATGCAGCTGGATGCGGATGTCATCGTCGTGGGTGCCGGGCTGGCCGGTCTGGTGGCGGCGGCGGAGCTTGCCGACGCCGGGCGGCGGGTGATCATCGTCGATCAGGAGCCGGAACAGAGCCTGGGTGGGCAGGCCTTCTGGTCCTTTGGCGGCCTGTTTTTCGTGGACTCTCCCGAGCAGCGGCGCATGGGCATTCGCGATAGCCGCGACCTCGCCTGGCAGGACTGGCAGGGCAGCGCCCGCTTCGATCGCGACGAGGATGCCTGGCCGCGGCGCTGGGCCGAAGCGTATGTGGATTTCGCCGCCGGCGAGAAACGGGCCTGGCTCCGGGGCATGGGGCACCGCAGTTTTCCCGTGCTGGGCTGGGCCGAGCGTGGAGGCTATGACGCCACCGGCCCAGGCAACTCTGTACCCCGCTTTCACATCACCTGGGGGACCGGTCCCGGACTGCTGGAGCCGTTCGAGCGGCGCGTCCGCGCTGCTGAGGAAAATGGTTTGATTCGGCTGCGTTTTCGCCACCGGGTGGATGAGCTGCTGAGCACCAACGGCACGGTACACGGGGTGCGCGGTGCCGTGTTGGCGGCGGACCACGCCCGGCGCGGGGCGAGCACCTCCCGCGCCGAGCGCGGATCCTTTAGCTTCAACGCACAGGCCGTGATCGTGGCCGCCGGCGGTATCGGCGGCAATCACGACCTGGTGCGGCGACACTGGCCGGCCCGACTGGGGCAGCCGCCCAAGCGGATGGTCAGCGGGGTGCCGGCGTACGTCGACGGCCGCATGTGGGGCATTGCGCAATCCGCTGGCGGGCACCTTATTAACCGCGACCGAATGTGGCACTACACGGAGGGCCTGCAGAACTGGAACCCGATCTGGCCGCGCCACGGCATCCGGGTGATCCCCGGGCCGTCGTCCCTATGGTTCGACGCCCTCGGCCGCCGCTTTCCGCCACCGCTGTATCCCGGCTCCGACACCCTCGGACAGCTGACCCACATTCTGTCCACGGGGTACGACTACAGCTGGTTTGTGCTGAACCAGAGCATCATCCGCAAGGAGTTCGCCCTCTCCGGCTCGGAGCAGAACCCGGACCTTACCGGGCGCAGCTGGCGCATGACAGCCCGCCGCGCCGTCGGCAGAAAGGCCACCGGCCCGGTCGAGGCGTTCAAGGAGCAGGGCGCCGACTTTGTGGTGCGTGACAACCTGGATGCGCTGGTGGAGGGCATGAACACCCTGAGCGGCGATCATGTACTGGATGCGCGGGACATGGAGGCCCGGATCGTTGCCCGGGACCTTGAGCTGGCCAACAAGTTCACCAAGGACTTCCAGATCATGGCCATTCACAACGCCCGCCGCTTCCTCGGCGACAAGCTCATCCGTACTGCCCGGCCGCACCGTATCCTGGATCCCCGGCACGGGCCCCTCATCGCCGTCCGGCTGAACCTGCTGACCCGTAAAACGCTGGGTGGCCTGGAGACGGACCTGCAGGCGCGGGTGCTGGGTGCCGGGGGTGAACCGGTGCCGGGGTTGTCTGCCGCGGGTGAGGCGGCGGGGTTCGGTGGTGGCGGCATGCACGGCTACCGATCCTTGGAGGGAACTTTTCTCGGCGGCTGCCTGTTCTCCGGCCTTATCGCCGGCCGGGCTGTTGCCGCCGGGCTTGGGTGATGGGGGTTGGAGCCATGCGTGCAGTGGAGACGACGTCGCGGCGAGCGCGAGGTAAACTAGAGGGGCTAGGGGACGTTGCGGTGGTGCCATGAATGCGAAAGCAGTGGTTGATGCCTACCTGCAGGCCCTCCAGGAGCGCGACTATGAGCGGGCGCGGACTCACTTGGCGGATTCCGGTTTTCACTACCGCAGCCCGATTGGCACGCTCGACAGCGCGGACGCGCTGGTCAACCAGTCGTTTATGAGCAGCAGCATCGTGCACAGCTTTCGCGTGCGCAAGGTGTTTGTGGACGGCCCGGACGTCTGCCATTTTCTCGTGTTCAACGTGCAGCTTTCCGAGAAGTTCACCGTGGATCTGGTGCACTGGTCCACGGTGGAAGCCGGTCGCATTACACGCATCGAGGTGATATTCGATGCCCATCCCTATCGGCTCATGTTCCCACTGGCGGAATAATCGTACCGGTGGAATACTCCCATGGCCTACTCCACTGTCGTCGGGAATGGCCCCGAAATTTTCGAGGATTATTGATTCAACCCATGCTGCGTGTGTTGATTCTCATTGTGGCGTTACTGGTCGTGGCCTGTGCCCGGCCTGCCGAGCGGCCCATCGGGCCGGGCGCGCAGACGCCCGTGTTGGCAGCCGATCACATCATCGCCGCTGACGGCTACTACCTACCCCTGCACCGCTGGCTTCCCGGTGACGACCCGCGCGCCGTGGTGCTCGCCTTACACGGTTTCAATGACTACGGTGGTGCTTTCGACGTCCTGGCGGATGGGTTTAAAGCGCAGGGTGTAGCCCTTTACGCCTACGATCAGCGCGGTTTCGGCGCGACCGAGCCCCGCGGAATCTGGGCCGGAGAACAGCGACTCGTCGACGATGCCATGGTTGCCGCGCGGCTCTTGCAGGAGCGCTACCCCGAGCAGCCGCTGTTTCTGGTCGGCAAGAGTATGGGCGGCGCCGTGACCATGTTGGCGTTGACCCACGAAGACGCGCCGACTGTGGGCGGCAGCATCCTGATTGCCCCGGCGGTCTGGGGGGAGGAAGTCATGCCCTGGTATCAGCAGTTCGGTCTCTGGCTCGGGGAGACCATCACGCCCGGCATGCGGTTGTCCGCGGACCTCGCCCAAGGGCTTGGTATCGCGCCCACCGATGACGAGGCCGTGCTGGAGGAGCTGCGTGAGGACCCGATGGTGCAGCGTGAGGCCCGCATCGACACGATCGAGGGATTGTCCGACCTCATGGATAGCGCGCTGCAGGCCAGTCAGGCGCTTCCAGGACCGACATTGATTCTCTATGGTGACCAGGACGAAATCATTCCCGCGGAGCCGATCTGCCTCATGCTCCGGCGCCTGCCCGATAGGCAAACACGACCGTGGCGCATGGTGTTATACCCGGGCGGCTACCATATGCTCACCCGTTACACCGAGGCGGAACAGGTGCACGAGGACATCAACGCCTGGCTCGCGGATGTCGACGGGGAGCTGCCGTCCGGTCACGAGGTGGATCGTCAAGGGGCCAGAGACGTCTTGTGCCATTGATCTAGGTCGCTTGCCGGGCTCATCGTAACGCAGCCGCGCGCCAGAGATACCAGCTGGCGACGGAGCGCCAGGGTCCCCACTGCTGGCCGTGCTCGCGCAGCGCAGCCGGTTTCGGCAGCGCGTCGGTGTTGTAGGTCACCATGAAGCCTTTGCGGATGCCGAGGTCGTTGGTCGGCAGAATGTCTGCGCGCCCGAGATTGAAGATCAGCAGCATCTCCACGGTCCACCGCCCGATGCCGCGAATGGTGGTCAGGCGTTCAATGATGGCGTCGTTGTCGAGCGACTCCAGCGCCGGGCCGCTCGGCACAACACCGGCAACCGTTTTCTGTGCCAGATCGCGCGCCGCCGCCGTTTTTGCCGCCGACAGCCCGGCACCGCGGAGTTGGGCCTCGGGCAGCGCCAGCAGAGCCTGCGGTGTCGGATGGTGTTCGGCAAACAGCGCCTTGACCCGCCCATGTATTGTGCCGGCAGCACGCCCGCTCAGTTGCTGGTAGACGATCGCCCGCAGGAGCCCGAGAAACGGATCCTGCGTATCGCGCAGCCGTAGCGTCAAGGGCCCCACCTCCTGGATGATCGCTGCGAGCGACGGATCGCGTTGCGCAAGCTCGCTCTGTGCGGCATCCGCGTTGTAAGGCAGGGGCTGGTCTTGCAGGTTGTCGCTCATGGGTTTCCCTGGATGAGCTTTCGCCAAGTATGCCAGCACACGCAATGCACGGCAGCCGCCGCGCCTTCGCAGGCACAGCGCAGTGCACCGGCTTGCAGGACCGCCGCGAGGTGAGTCAGCAGTTGGCCGATGGGGCGGCCAGAGCCGCACGTGATGACGAATCACTGTTACTGATCGTGCCAAGTGTGGACGAGTTCAAGGCCATCATTGAGCGATTCGGGCATCGTGTCGGTGCGCAAGTGTTGCGCCAGCGCGCCGGCGAACGCGGCGAACGGGAGCCATGGAGCGTGCGAAGCAGCGGAAATCGATCTGCTGGAAGCGCGGTTGCGGCTCAGTCCAGGGAGAGTTGCTGATGCCGACCAGTTTCTTCGAGCGCCAGGAGCAGGCCCAACGCCGGTCCCGCTATCTGGTGGTGCTGTTTGTCATTGTGGTTGCCGGTCTGATCGCCCTGATCAATGCCGGAGTGCTGGTGAGCCTGTATCCGGAGCTGCTGCTGGGTGCGCGCGGGCGGGTCTCGTTTATGGAGGCCCTGGCGGATGCCGCGGTGGTGCTCGCCGTCGTTACAGCCGTGATTGTGCTCGCGCTCGGTGTCAGTATGCTGCGCATGTCCCTGAAGCTGCGCGCCGGGGGGCGTGTGGTCGCCCTGGATTTGGGGGCGGTGCCAGTCAAGGTGAATACCGCGGATTATGCGGAGCGACGCTTACGCAACGTGGTCGAGGAGATGGCGCTGGCCGCGGGGGTCCTCGTTCCAGGTGTTTACATCATGCGCGAGGAGCCCGGGATCAACGCGTTCGCCGCGGGCTTCTCACCCAGTGATGCCGTGATCGTGGTCACCCGCGGGGCGCTCGAGAAGCTCAACCGGGAGGAACTCCAGGGTGTGGTCGCCCATGAGTTCAGCCATCTCGTCAATGGGGATACCCGCCTGAACATGCGGCTCATTGCCATTGTGCACGGCCTCGAGGTGCTGGCAATCACCGGTGGGTCCTACCTAAGCGGCCCACCTCACCGCCGCGCCCACAGCCGTTCGGCGCGCGACACCCGGTCTGCGCGGGCGCCGGACACCCTGTTCTTTGGCGTGGTTCTCTACAGCATCGGGCTGCTCGGCGTTCTGTGCAGCCGCCTGATCAAGGCGGCCATCGTCCGGCAGCGGGAATGGCTCGCGGACGCCGCCGCGCTGCAGTTCACCCGGCAGCCCGAAGGGCTTGCGGGTGCGCTGAAGAAGATCGCCGCTGGCCGGCGGCTGGGCTCCGCGCTGCTGGCGCCGAGCCGGCGCGAAGTCAGCCACATGCTCTTCGCGCCTGGGCTGGGTTTCGCGGACGCGTGGTTGCCCCTGTTCTCCACTCATCCGCCGGTGATGCAGCGCATTCGCGAACTCGACCCCGGGTTTCAGGCCAACGAGCTCGCCGCAGTCCGGGAGGCCATGCTCGATGACATGCGCGAGCACCACCGCGCGGAGTATCAGGCCGCCCGGGCGCCGCTGTCGGCGGGGACGGATGGTCAGACCGTGGGGCGGTTTGGCGCCGAGGTGGATGGGACGCTGAGTGAAGCGGCACTGCTCGCCGCCCTGGCCGCGACCGGGCAGGCGGGCGATGCCCGCATCCACCAGGCCCGGGCCCTGCTGGCCGGTGTGCCGGAGCGATTGAACGCAGCTGCCCACGCCCCGGAGGAGGTGATCCCGCTGGTGCTCTACCTGCTGCTCTCGGAAGAGTTCGCGATCCGCCAGCGGCAGCTGGACGCCGTCGGCGACATGATGGGAGCAGAGGTGCGGGCGTCGACGGTGCACCTGTTGGCAGAGTATGGGCGCGTGGTCCGGCCCCAGCACCGATTGCCGCTGCTGGAGCTGGCCTTCCCGGCGCTGCGCGAGCAGTCTGTGGCCGATGTGCGTCGCCTGATCGCCGCGGTGGGGCGTGTGGTCCGGGCCGATGGCCAAATCGCGGTACACGAATACGCCCTGGCGCGGTTGTTGCAAGTTCAGTTGCAGGATTTAATCCGGCCCGGCCGGAGGGCGCGGGGTCGCCCGCGGGCCCTGCATCAGTGCCTGCCCAGCGCGGCGACCGCGCTGGCTGTGTTCGCCCGTCATGGCCACCCGGAGGACGCTGACGCTGCCCATAGCGCCTACCAGGCCGGCATGGACGCCATGCTCGTGTTCAGACCGCCTCCGTTGCCGACGCCGCAGGACTGGGTTGCCGCGCTCACCACGGCGCTGGGTGCATTGGCGCAGCTGAATGCCGAGGGCAAGCGCTGCCTCGTGAAGGGGTTGGTGGCTACCGCCACACATGCCGGGCAGGTGACCGTCGCCGAGGCGGAACTGTTGCGGGTGATGGCGGTGTCGCTGCACCTGCCGGTGCCGCTGATTCTACCCACGGAAGGGGTGGGTTCGGATGCGGGCGTTGATCCAGCGGCGGTGCTCCCGGCCTGATGGCGGGCTTGGGCGCCGGCGCCGGCAACGCGGGCAACCCGCCGCCCTAAAAGCCATTGCACACGCTTGGGCGCTGAAGCTGTGAGCGCTCGGACGCCGTCCGGGCGGGCGACCGCACATCCGGCATGTAGACACAAAGTGCCCACAATACATGCCGCACCCTGGGCCGGTGATGGTGCTCGGCCGTCTCGCCATCGACGCAGACTTTCAGGGACGCGGCCTCGCGGGCGCTTCTGCGAGACGCCATTCTGCGCACAATGCAGGCAGCCGATATCGCGGGGATCAGGGCGATCCTGGTCCATGCGATTTCCGAGGACGCGAGGCGGTTTTACGAGCGCTGCGGATTTCAGGCCTCGCCGGTCGATCCTTTGACGGTGATGATCACACTTGCCGATGCGCATACGGCCCTAACCGACGGCTGAAGATTTCCCGAACGCACAATCAAGGGCGGCCGCAGCTGCCGGTGCTTTCTGCCCTGATCACCTCCCCCTGCGCACTTACCGGCCACGATCGCGACCCTGTCTCCGGCCGCGCATGCGCTTTTCGTCCTCCTTGCGCCGGACCTTCTCAACCGCCGATGGGATGGCCTCGCTCTTCGCCGTTTCACCGCCATTCTCCGGCTTCAGGCCGTCATTGCAGCCCTGTTTTCGCCGACGCTTCCATGCGACGATCTTCCGGGCCGTCAGCGTCCAGTCCTGCTCGCGTCGGCTTCGCGCCGCTAAGCGGGTGATAAGATGGACGCCTGCCCCCTCATGCGGCGTCCCGGCGTTGTGTGGCGGACGATTAGTTCTTCCCCGGCCGGGCCTCGTCTCCCCAGACCTGATCCAGGCGCGCATAGCGACGGCAGCTCGTCACGTAGAACCGGTAACGCAGCGGATTCTTCTGATAATAGTTCTGGTGGTACTCCTCGGCCGGGTAGAACGTGCTCCGGTCGAGTATCTCCGTGGCGATCGGTTCCTCGAAGCGCCCGGACTGCTCCAGCTCTTCCTTTGATGCCCGGGCCGCCCGGTATTCGTCCTCGCTGCCGGCAAAGATGGCCGCGCGGTAGTGGTCGCCCCGGTCGCAGAACTGTCCCCCGCCGTCGAGCGGGTCGACATTGCGCCAGAAAGCGTAGAGCAGTTCCTCGTACGAGACCTGCGCGGGGTCGTACTCGACCAGCACGCTCTCGTAGTGGCCGGTGCCGCCGGCGACGACCTGTTCATAGGATGGATTCTCGACATGCCCGCCCGCGAAGCCGGACGTGGTGGCAACTACGCCGTCGACCGCGTCGAACGCCTCTTCGACGCACCAGAAGCAGCCGCCCGCGAACAGGGCTGTGGCTCGTTCCTCGTCGTCGGCGAAACCGCTTGCAGGAGCAAGCAGGCCGGCCAGCAGCAAAAAAAGGATCGACAGCAGTCCCCGAATTGAAATCACGTTTCGATTCATTCTTCAGCCTCGCAGTTGTGGCAGTGACTCATCGGCCGGCACGAAACGCAGGGCGAGCCCGTTGTTGCACCAGCGCTCGCCAGTGGGGTCGGGGCCGTCTTCGAAGACATGACCCTGGTGCCCCCGGCAACGGATGCAATGGTATTCCGTGCGCACCATCCAGAGCTTGCGATCCTCCTTCGTGCCGAGGTGACCCGCGAAGGGCTGGTAGAAGCTCGGCCAGCCGGTGCGGCTGTCGTACTTGGTGTCGGAGCTGAACAGCGGCAGGTGACAGGCCGCGCAGACGTAGGTGCCGTCATCGTAGAGCTCGTCCAGCGGGCTTGAGAAGGGGCGCTCCGTCCCGTCGCGGAACAGGATGTCCCATGCGGCATCGGAGACGTGCGCGCGCCAGAACGCCGGCTCGTGCGTGAGGAGCCCAAGATCCCATGCCCGATCAGTGACGGGATGGAACTCGCGCACCTCGGCGCGGCCCATGGCTGCGCCCACCGGCAGCAACAGGCTTGCACCTGTTCCGAGCGTGAGTATCAGAAAGTCGCGACGCTGCATGCTTTCCTCCTGGGCGTCCGCATGTCAGAAGATATCGGGCCAGTGTTCGTCGGCAGCGGCGATATACTCTTCGATATTGCGTTCCCAACGGCGCTGAATGGATTGATTGAAGTTGAGGTACAGCTTGCCGTCGACAATCTTCCACGCCTCCGGCACCGACTTTGCGGCATCGCCCCGCGCGGCCGCCCGTGCACACCATCCCCCGCACTGCGGCGCGCAGGCCTCCGGGTTCTTGGCGAACATGCCTCGGTGTTCGGTATTCGCGAAATGCCACAGTGCACCGCGCCATTCATGGTTGTAATCCACGGAGCCCTGTGCGGGTTTTCCGACTTCGAAATAGGCAACCGGGTCGGTGCCGCCCAGCGCCACACCGTCCTTTCCGACGCCGGCCCCTCCTGTCTCGCGGGAACGCGCACGTTCGACGCGGTAGAAACGCTCAAAGATGTGGGGCAAATCGGCTGTCGGGATCGTCGCGCCGGTGTTGGCAACCTCGAGGCGTACCCGATCACCGCTGTGTCGCCCGGAGATGATGATCCGCCCCTCGCGTGGTGTAAACCGGCACGCGTTCTCCAGCAGGTTGCGCAGGATGCGCGAGAGCTTGTCCGGGTCAGCGTCCTCCGGGGCGAAACGGTAGCCGACGCCGCGCACGGTGCGGATCAGCCGCGGCAACGAGGGGTCGTTTTCCAGCTTGCGCCGTAGCTTGCCAACGTGCACGTCGATGACACGGTCAATTACGTCGGGCTCGTCATCGTACAAGCGTGCAATTAGAGCCTCGCGGGTCTGCACGTGGCTGGGGGCGCTCATCAGGGCATGCAGCAGCCTGAATTCTATCAGCGTCAGCTCGATCTCCTCCTCGCCACGGCTGACCCGGTGGCGCCCCGGATCCAGTTCGAGGCCCCCGGCGCGAAGAACCGCCGGTTGCTTTTCCCTGGGCTCGGCCTCGTAACGTCGGAGTATGGCCCGGACCCGCTCAACAAGCTCGCGCGACCGACCAGCCATCAATTTCGGGCAGGAGTAGATCGAGCATCACCAGCCACGGGCTCTCATCGCGAATCAGGTCTGGAGCCCGGCGGCCGTCGGCTGCGCGGATCGTCGCAAACCCGGCATGCTTGAGGTACGTCTCGATCGGACCGGCGATGTTCGGTTCGTCCTCGACAATCAGGATCGGCTGTCTATTCAAGGGCAGTCCTACATCGTTTGCCGATCCACTCGCGTACCCGCCCCCCACCGCGACCGGCACTGACCGCGGTACCTGGAGGCCGTGGTATGAGGGCACCCATGGCCTGCATGCGTCGAAATTCCTTACGCGCCCTGATAATCAGAACGCGTCCTGACGAATGAGGATAGGTCGTGCGAGCGCCACAACCCCTTAACAAGCTGAATCCGCCGTTCCACGGGTAAATCACGAAGTGTAGGATTCGCAACTACCTCCTTATAGCTTTACGCTACCGCGGCTGGGGGGCGAAGGGAACATAACGTCTGGTTAACCGGCGCAGCCACTGAGCCCGCACGGCTTTGCCAGCCCGGAGCTTTCCGGCGTCCGGATGAACCCGCTCACCTCGACGATGAAGCGGATGGCACTGTCTTGGCCAACCGCTCGAGTGTCAATGCCAGCCGCTCGAGCGCCCCTTCGATGAGCGCGCGGCCATCGGCGTCAATGTTGCCGGAGTCAACCAGGGCGGAGAGCAGGTGTGCGCTGCGCTGCCGAAAGGCACTGGTTTGGCGGCCGCGGCTGGCGCGCCGGTAGGCGTGGGCCAGCGATCGCTGCCATTTGCGGGCCGTGGTGCGGACCTCGGGACTGTCGTCGTCCGCGAGCTGGCGCTGTAAGCGCAGGGCGGAATGGCCGAGGTTGAGGCCGGTCAGCCCCAGGTCGGTGAGATGTCGCTCGCGCTCGGGCAAGCTCCGGTCGTATGCCGACAGCCGCATCAGTCGCTCAGCCATGCGCGCGTCGAACCAGTCCTCGCCCTCGGCACGATGGGGCTCGCCGAGGCGCTGGATGTCGCGCGCCGTGCTCGCCACGAGGCGGCGCCGCATTATGCGCGCACCCGGTTCGTTGATCAGCCGGAATACCAGATAGACGAGAGCGAGGGACACAAGTATCGCCAGGGACATTCTGGCGAATTCCCCGGCTACGAACGTCATGTCGCCGCCCGGCTGAATGAGCAGGATGTACGGGATGACGAAGCCGATGCCGTAGTGGCGGGTGTCCGGGTCTGAGATCGCCATTAGTCCGACGAACATCGGTACTCCAAAGATCGCCATGGCCGGTGCCAGACCTTGCGGTACCTGCGCCATCAGCCCGAGCGCGACCGCCCATGCCACCGGCACCGCGATCAGCGCGCCGACGAGGAGTCGCCGCATGGCCGCGGGCGGCGATGGCAGGCGGGCAAACATGATGGAGAAGATCACCGGCAGGATCATCAGCACCACCGTAGCCGGAGATCCGGACGCGAGCCACGCTCCGGCCCCGATCAGGAACAGTAGGGTCGTGCGCCCCCCGGTCACCGCGCCAATCAATGGATCGCGGTACGGCGCCAGGGCCGGCGCCTTCAGCAGCGCGCGATCGCTGGTTTCGATGGCGTGGTTGGCGCGCAGCACGACGATGAGGTCACCGACCATCATGCGCATCAGGCGAAAGAGCATGCGCTGGACCGGAGTCGTTTTGCCCCCCTCGGCCGGTGTCTCCTGGAGCTCGCGCCGGAGGGCCTGGGCGATGCGCCGCGCTCGCGCCTCGGAGTTGGTGGCCCGCATCTGCTGAATGCCCTGCCGGAGCCTGTCGAGCGCTGCGTCCAGCTCACTACCCACGAGTTCCGGGTGGCGCCGCCGGAAGCGGCCGAACACCTGGACGGTGGCCATCAGCGCCAGCGCCTTCTGGCACAGCCGACTCACGGCGCGTGTGCGGCCTGGGCCCTCCGGGCCTTCGAACAGGGCAGCACTGGCGTCATCACTCAGTGCGACGATCGTCTGCAGCACAGTGTCGGCGCTGCGATGGCGTTGGTCACCGGAGCTCTCTGCCGTCAGCTCCAGATCCAGATAGTCAAACAGCTCATTGATACCGCTCCGCGCGAGGTCCATCAGTGCCTGCTTCACTCGCACCGGCCACAGCACGCTCGCAGCGAGGGTCGCGCACACTGCGCCCACGATGATCTCGCTGACCCGCTCCTCGGCAATCCGGAACACTGCCCCGCCATCCGCCGCCGGGGCGTCGAGCATGGTCAACGTGACAACAATTACGGCCGTAACGCCCGCGATCGCGAAGCCATAGACCACGTTCAGACGACGCAGCAATGCCGAGGCCGTGGCATTGGCTCCGACCCAAATCGCAAGTGCCATGACCGCAAGCGCCGGATAAGGCATGAGGAACATGAGGATTGCCACGCCGACCGCGCCGCCTGCCAGCGTGCCCAGGATCTGCCAGATGCCTTTCTCGATGACGAAGCCGGTCTCCGGGCGAATCTGCAGGAACACCGCGGAAATCAGGGCCCAGTAGGGGTGCTCCAGCTCGAACATGGTCGCCGCAGCCATCGCGAGAGCCATGGCGATCAGGGTGCGCGTCGCGAACGCCAGCGCGCCCCGGTCCGTCAGGTGGGCACGAACCCACTGGCCACGCGTTGTCACGGTGGCCAGCTTCGCTTAACCGCCGGCGCGAGTTCGACCGCCACGCTGCGCCATGCCGGGATGAGGCTCTTAACTACCGCCTGATGGCCGTCCGCCGCGAGTGGGTACTCCACCGGGCACTGGCACGCTGCCAGGAGGCGGTCGTCACCGTCGCGTACGCGCCATTGGCCACCGACGACGGAAAATCCGTCATGCCGGCTCTGGAACGTCGAACCCCCGGTCCCCAGGCGCCGGAGGTCACCAGGCGGCGGATAGGGATCGCCCTGGTCGAGGACGCGCACCTCGAGCATTCGCCGCGCGAGCTGGCGCCCGAGGCTGCGCCGCAGCTGGGTATGGCGCTCTTCCGCCCAGAGGTTGTTGCGCGCATCGATGACGGCGACTGCGCTGATCTGCATCACGCTGCCGTCGCTCCTGAGTTACCGCCCAATTCTCAGCGAGGCGAGCCGAACGGCCCGCGTCCTTACCGCCGGAGCGGCTCGATGCCGCCGTCGACCTCCCTATCGAGGACGGCCAGTACACCGACGATATCAACTCCCGTGTCCCTCGCGACCGCGGTAGACCATGAGTCGCCCGCCGCGATCGGTGGTCGTCGGACGCGTACCCAGCATGTGTCGAAACGGGTTCACCATCCGAATGGCCGACCAAGCGGGAGGCGCGAATTGGGGCGCTTGCCAGATCCGCGTTGTCGCGCCCCCCACCGCCAATTCATAGCGCCGGACTGTCCACTGCACCGGGGGACGTCCAATCAGGTGCGCGACCGTACCGACAAGGCGTTCGCTTATCCCCACGCTGAATGGGCATTTCCGCGATTCGGGAACTGCACTCTGCGTATAACGATAAACAGATAAACACCCTTTTCCGGACCGGTCAACCGGTCCTTCCCGGGTGCAGGAATTCTGAGTATGGGCCAGGGAGTAACGCAGCAATTCTAGTTATGGCGCTGAAGCCAGGGCCTCTCGGGCGTCGGCGCGCAGCGGATAGAAGGCTGTACGCAATGCACAGTGAGTCTCGGAGAGGGGCAAGTTCCTGGTGATGCGCCCAACGCATAGCTGAGGGAGGCGCGCGGTATGTGCGAGCGTCGCCTCACGCGCCGTGTTATGCAGCTACTGATGGGCTACCTGCCGCATTTGGTAGATTCGGCCATTCCGTGCAGCGGCATCGAGATTGCCCTGGCGAAGGGCATCCCGGACGTCGTCCAGCTTGTATGCATCGTCGATGTCAGGTAGGGAGACCACTGCGTGTCGTCCTCAATCAGCGATACTTCGAGCTCGGCAACATACTTGCCCTCATGCACATACTTCTTCTTAACCCGCTTCGCCATGATTATTTCCTCGTCACGAAATTGTCGTCCCACCGAGCCGGATCCGGCCTGTATGCGGTGACCAAGACAGCAGGTTTCTCAAGCCCTTTGGGAATTCTTCATACGACATGAATCGGAGCGTCGTCACCGCGGTCGCATAACGTCAGCTATCAGTTGCGCGACGTAGAAGCCTCAAGTGGATGGCCTTGTTGTTCACTTTTCGCTAAAGCTTCTTGTCTTTGTCCCTCGGGAAGCTTCTCGATGGCATATCGTAGTGAGGTTCTCGGCATTTCCCATCGGGACTTCATAACAAAATCAAAGACCCTCTCGGGACAGCACTTGCTTGCTTCTTTCAGCATCCAGCCATAGCCCTTTTGAACCAAGGGATCCGAGTCTTTCAGTAGTCGTTCCGCTGACTGCAGGGCCGCATCCAACAAGAATCCTCTGCGCAGACCATAGATCAGGCTAACTGCTGAACCGCGACGCACCCAGCGATTGCCTGAGCGTGTCCATCGCAAGCTGCTCTCGGCCAAGCTTGGATTCTCCGCGATCAGAAAACCTAGCGCATGTGTACACAAATCATCACAATCGGTCCAGTCATTGACATAAGTATAAAGCCATCTTTCAAGAACGCTAAAATGGTGAACCTCTAATGACCTCCGGCGCCGGAAAACCAAATCGAATGCAATGATCTTGCACTCATACACACCTGTTTTTAACAATTCTTCACACAGGACCAGGACATCCGAGAATGGAGCAGGCTTTATGTCTTTCAGGGTGCTGGCCGCAATCTTGCGCACCACAGGTGTGGGAACACCCATGAATCCTTGAACATCCATATTGAAATGTTTTTGCACACGAGATCGGTATGCGAGGTCCAGGTTCTGCTCGAGCTCAGTGAGCACAACTTTCAGCATAACGCCATCCTTCGTGCGCTGCGGCACAACGCATTCCATCAGCCCGCGTCGCGCTGTATGCGCGTGTTGGGCATCCTGATCGACTTCCACGCAACACGCTTAGCGCAAAAGCTTCCACTCACTATTCCGTGTAGGGGTCACCCTCCACTTCCGCGTCAGTCGCCTCGAACGTGCGCCGCGCCGCGGTGTTCGCAACGTCGGTACCCGCCCAAATAAGTCGCACACCATCGCTCTCGCAGCACTCAATAAAGGATCAGATCAGCGCGGCGGCAACACCTTATGCGGCGATGCTCGCTGTTGACCGCCATATTGTACAATTCGACGGCGTGTTGTTGCTCTTTATGAGTGGAGAGCAGACGCTGCCGTCCGGCGGGACATGGTCGGCAATGCGTCAGTTGTATTGAACATCATGTGCCCACGCGCGGCAGCCAGCGTCCGAACAGATGCAGCGCCCGCACGCGGCCATCACCGTCACGATCAAAGTATCCGGTGACGCCCTGTACGGGACCGGCCGCGAGCACGAAGCGATCCGCTTGCCTACTCACAAGCCCGGCACGCAGGACCGTTGGTGTCGATTGCGGCACTTCGCCGTTCTCAAACATGAGTACGAGCAGTTCCGGATCATTCGGCAGCGTGAACACGAGATCTCCGGCCTCGCCGACAGCCACCATGCAACGCATGCCGCGGGCGCCATATTCCCCCGCATACGCAGTGAGCACCTCGGGCGCTGCCGACAGAGGCTGGGGTTGCTCCTCGACGATCCCGGTACAAGCCGCAAGCACGCGTCGCTGGGCCACCTGGTTCAGTGCCATACCACCGGGACTTGCATTGGTCAGTAGCGCAAGCGCCCAGTCATGTTCAGGGAGAAACGCCAGACTGGCCTCCTGGCCGTTCGTGCTGCCGCCATGGCTCACCAGCCGGGTGCCGCCGAGGTCGCTCAGGAACCAGCCGATACCAAATGCATCGCCGAACGCGCAGCCTGGCATATGCACGGTGGGATCGCGCATGGCACGCAGACCGGAACTGCTCAGCTGCTGCAAGCCATGCGCGCTACGATCATCGTCGGAATGGAATCTGGCCCAGGTGAGCAGATCTGCGATGCTGGTGACGATCCCACCGGCCGGCGCGCCGTTGCGCGGCAGCGCCCACGGCCTCGCGACATCCAACGCATCGCCTTCCGAAGGCTTGTGGCCGACGACGAACCGACGCGTCATGACTTCGTCGCGAAAGAAGAACGACTCGCGAAACCCCAGAGGTTGCAGTATCAGCCTGCGAATCGCGCCCTCATAGGTGTCACCGGTGACGTTCTCGATGACCCGGCCCGCAAGGCAGAACGCCGCGTTGTTATACGAGAACACTGTGCCCGGCGGAGTCAGTTGCCGAACCTCGTTCAGCTGAGTCACGAAACGCGCCAGCGCATCATCGCCTTCGCCCGTATCCGGAAAGAAATCGCCTTCCCAGCCCGCGGTATGGTTCAGGAGCTGCAGCAACGTGACCTGTGCGGCTGCCGTCGCATCCGCCAAGTGCAGCTCCGGCACATAGCGGCGCACCGGCGCGTCAAGTTCCACGCGCCCTTCAGTCTCCAGCAGAGCCAGCGCGGTGGCCGTAAACGTCTTACCGATCGAGCCTGCCTGAAACAGCGTGCCAGCATCGATCGGCAACGGGTTCTCGATGCTGGTCACCCCATGACGGGCGTAAGTCGTCCTGCCCGCGTGCCATACACCGGCGGCAACACCCGGAACACCGAACTCGTTGGCGAGTTCGTCGATCAAGTTCAGCAGTTCTTGATTGTTCATGCGTGAACCCTGATGTTCGCGAAAATCAAGTCCAATTCCGTTCCAAAGTATCCCTCATGCACCGGGCTCTCGCAGTAGCCATACCCACCTCCCATTATGTTTTTTTTCGGTGTTAGCGGCGCCGGCTCAACCAGCCTGATGAATCGATATGGACAAAATAGCCAAACTCGTCCGGTGAACTCCGAGACCCCGCATCATGGAGCTCTACTCCGCAATATGGACAGTACCTGATTTCAATTGCAGTTGTCCGAATGGTTCCACCGATTTCTTCAAGATGATGGTTTTTTTCCAAGTCATCCTCTGTTGCCAGCCTTTCAACAAACAGGCACCAACCAAGATTTTCAATCTCAAAATAGGCGGCGCCAGAAAGGATCGACACACCAGCCCTCGGAATCTGGTCGCAGTCATGTACGAGATTTTGCAAGCTATCCATTGATTCTGTCCACAAATAACTGTTCTTCAACGGCATCCGCAATCGCGGAATCCAATCGTGTTAGTAATTCCTGGAATGACTTGTGAGTCTGCCTGACCACCATTGCAAGACACTTGGCTTCATCAAATGCGGTAGCTGCCCAACGAGGCGGTCCAGCTTTCCCAATAATAATCTCGCCCGAGCCATCAATAGGCATCCCCCTGATTATATGCTTGGTTCAACTTGGCTGTCGGCGCACGCCCGAGTGCCGTGCCTTTGTACACTTGGATGTGTGTGCACATGATACCTCGTGGCCCGATCCATGGCAGTTCATGACATTCAGACACAGCCCGGCCTGTCGCTGAGCGGATTCATGGCTGCCTGCGAAACCGAAGCACAGTAAGGAGCGGCCTTGGCGCAGCTGCTGCTGGCCGCAGGGTTTCGTGTGCCCGCGCTGCGGTGGGTGTGACGCCCATACGTTTCGGCGCCGCGACCAACCCGACTGGCTGTGCCGGGCTTTCCAGTATCAGTGCAGCTTGCGCGTGGGCACGATGATGGAGCGCAATCACCTGCCGTTGGACACCTGGTTTATGGCGATCGGCTTGATCACCCAGTCGAAGACGAACACGGCGGCGCTGGAGCTGCGCCGCCATCTGGGAGTCTCCTACCGCATCGCATGGCTGCTCAAGCACAAGGTCATGGAGGCGATGGCGCCAGCGCGAGAGCATACGACCCCTCAGTGGCGACGTGCGCGCCGATGTGCCCATCTCGGAGGGGAACCTCAGCCAAATGGACCGCTCGGCGGTGCCCGCGCCGAGAGCAACAGGCCCAGTGGTTCCGGAGCGGCCTTTTCGTTCAGGTGGGTGCGGATGTTGTGAATCACCACCGGGGCTTTGACGCAGGCAATGACTGCGACGGCGCCGTCGCTGTCACAACAGGTTTCGATGTCGATGTGCAAGACGCGCCTTGAGCGTTGCGCCCAGGTTATCGCTGCCCGGCGTTCGGTGGGCGTTGGCGGCTTATCGGCCGCTCTGGCCGGCTGGTCCGAAGCCTCTATGCGGCCGCCGGGCCGGGCGCCGCCCCAACGGGGGGTGTTCGACGAGAGGGGATGACCCAGAGCTGAGGCCCCTTGGGCTGTGCCGTCTGCGACCCGGCCACGGTCGCGGCTGGCCGAGTGGGAGGGGGCTCGTGAAGAGCGCGCCGGCGAACCCGTCGTCGGGGGTGGATTGGAGGGCCGTGACGCCACTCAGAGCCGATTGACCAGTCGCAGTGACCGCTGCCCGCAGATGCCGACACGGATGAGGAGAGACCACCGGCTGCTTAAAACGTGGTTTATACTGCCTATACGCCTGCTCAAGGAGGCGCGATCCGATGTTCCATAAGCAGATCATCGACTCGTCCCGCTCCGTAGCCCGGACACTGCGCAGTGGCGCCCTGCTGTGCTTGACCGGACTGCTGGTGGGGACGGCCCAGGCCGATCGGCTGGAACTGGAGGAACACTGGACCACCGAGGCCGTGTTCAAGCAGCCCGAATCGATTGTTTACCACCCCGGGAACGAGCAGCTTTACGTCAGCAACGTAAATGGTGATCCCGGCGATAAGAACGGGGAGGGCTTCATCACGCGCCTGAACCTCGACGGCAGCATTGAGACCCTGGAATGGGCGACCGGACTGAACGCGCCCAAGGGCATCGATATCGTCGGCGACCGCCTGTATGCCGCGGATATCGAGGAGCTGGTAGAAGTGGATCTCGCCAGCGGCGAGATTGTCGCCCGGCACGCCGGCGAAGGTTCGGTGTTCCTCAACGACGTGGCTGCCGGTCCGGACGGTACCGTGTATGTCTCCGACATGATGACCGACGCCATCTACCGGTTGCGCGACGGTGCCTTCGAGCGCTGGGTGGATGATGCCGCCCTGGAGGGGCCGAACGGCGTGCTGGTGGAGGAGGATCGCCTGATCGTCGCCTCCTGGGGTGTAATCACCGACGGCTTCGAGACGAAAATACCGGGACACCTCAAGACGGTCGACCTGGACGATGGCACGGTGACCAGCCTGGGTGACAGCACTCCGGTCGGCCACCTGGACGGCGTCCAGCCGGACGGCAGCGGCAACTACCTGGTGACCGACTGGATGTCCGGCGTTCTCTACCGCATCCGGCCGACCGGCGAGTTCGAGGCGTTGCTGGAGCTGGGCCAGGGCCTCGCCGATCACCTGGTGGTCGAAGACAGAGGACTGGTGATCCTGCCCCAGATGATTGACGGCGTCGTGACCAGCTACTGGCTGACCGACTGAGACGCCCGTTGCCGGTCCGGGTACCAGGGCCTGGACCGGGCTCACCCGGGGAGTCAGAGTGAGAATCCGTCGTCCACGGCAATTGCCTGCCCGGTGACTTGGAGTGCGTAGGCCAGATACACGGCTGCCTGCCCCATGTCCTCCGGGGTCTGCGCAGCGCCCTTCGGCAACAGGGTCTGCCGGTGCCGGGCCCATGATGCTTCCTCGCTCTTTCCCTCCTGCCGCCAGCGGACGGCCAGCCCTCCGCCCCCCCCGGAAACTTGCCGGTGCCGACGAGACACGGGCATAGGGCGTTGACGGTAATTCCCTCCGCGGCCACCTCCCTGGCCACCGCGTTGGTGAAGCCGACAACGGCGAATTTCTAGGCCGAATTATGGGACAGCTGGGGTAAGCCGGCCTTGCCGGCGATGGAGGCGACATTGTTGCTCCGTCTGGACCACCGGGGCCGCGTCTTTGACGCAGACAATGACCCTGACGTCGCCGCATTCGCGGCACGTTTCGATGTTGATGTTGATGATGCGATTCAGGCGTTGCGCCCAGGCCATCGCTGGCCGGCGTTCGGCAGGCGTTGGCGGTTCATCGGCGGGACTGGCCGGCTTGCCCTTGCCCCGATTCGCGGAGGTCACCGCGCGCGCGGTGTGTGCTGTTCGGGCATGGACGCCATGCGCGTGCCCAGGCCGCCCGCGTTGACGACGCCGGAGGCCTGAATTTGCCGCGCTGACCACGGCGCTGGGCGCATTGGCGTAGCTGGATGCCGGGGGCAAGGGGTGCCTGGTGCAGGGGTTGGTGGCTAACGCCAGGTGCGCTGCTCGTAGGAGATGACGACCACGGACGCCGGGGGCTGCCCGGCGTGAATCCAGTGGCGATCCTGCCCTTGGCCGCCACGGAGCAGCACGGCCCCATCCGCCGCTGGCGGCGGATTGCATCATCGGCCGGGGTCTGCTGAAGGCGACCTTCGGGCGGTTGCCCGAGGACTATCCCGCGTGTGTGTTGACCATGCTGTCGGTAGGGGCGAGCATGGAAGACGTGTAGCCGAAATGACTTTGATCAAAGCGGTCCCGTGCTATTTATCTATACTCTATAGTACGTAAAAAGAGGAGTTAGGCGTGACAAAAAAAGCAGATGATCCACGGCGAAAAAAAAATGCGCAAGACAGGCAAGCCATTCGCGAAGGCGACACCCTGCCTGATTTGGCGCCAGCCGCGATTACTGAAGAAACCAGCAAAAACAGGATGGGCTCTGCTCAGGCTTCGCTTGAAGTGGTATTGCGTGATATTGCTGCCCGCCACGCCGACTCGCACGATGAGCAAACCGTTGAAAAGCTGAGCACTCAGCTGAACTCCATAATACAAGGCGCGTCGCCAGATGATGTAGCGATGCTTCGTAAAGTGTTGTTGCGAGAGGAGTTTGAAAAAATAGCGGCGCTTGGTCAGAGCTCTGATGATGAACTGGTGCTCAACTGGCAGGAAAGCCCCTACCCCTATAAGAACAGACTGCGCCGTAAAACCTATGAAAAACAAAAATACAATCTGCAGGTTGAGCTGTTGAAGCTGCAGCATTGGTTCAAAGAGACTTGTTCTAAAGTGGTGATTTTATTTGAAGGTAGAGACGCGGCCGGTAAAGGTGGCACCATCAAACGCTTTATGGAGCACTTAAATCCGCGTGGTGCTCATGTTATTGCTCTGGAAAAACCGACCAACGTTGAAAAAGGCCAGTGGTATTTTCAGCGCTACATACAACACCTGCCAACCGCCGGCGAAATCGTTTTATTCGACCGCTCCTGGTACAATTGCGCGGGCGTTGAGCGTGTGATGAATTTCTGCACTGATGAAGAGTACCGCGAATTCTTCCGCCAATCTCCTGAATTTGAACGCAATCTGGTTCGATCCGGAATCCATTTGATCAAATTCTGGTTTTCGGTAACGCAAGAAGAGCAAAAAAGGCGCTTCGTCGAGCGTGAATCCCATCCGTTGAAACAATGGAAACTGAGCCCTGTTGACCGGGCATCTCTTGATAAATGGGATGCGTACACAGTCGCCAAAGAGGCGATGTTCTTTCATACGGATACAGCTGAATCGCCATGGATTGTCGTGAAGTCAGATTGTAAGAAGCGTGCGAGATTAAACGCAATGCGTCATGTGCTGAACAAATTCGACTATACTAACAAGGACATCAACCGAATAGGCACTTTAGACGCGCTGGTTGTCAGTCGAGCCGCGACGCACAGAGTGACATTGTGATCGCCGCCGTATCCACCGCCGTAGCGCTTATTCTGGAACTTGCAATCGACTGCGGAAGAATTGCAGCATCTCCGGATCCGTAGTGCCATTGACCATGGGTATCGCAAGGATAAAGAGATAAACACCCTTTTCCCGACCGGTTGACCGGGCCTCCCCGGGTGGTGAAGGGCTTCGCGCCCCGCCATCATCCCCAAAGCCTGCCCGCTTGCGTGCTCTCCGTCGAAATATCCTCGCTGGCCAGCGTCACTGTCGAGCCCATTCCGGCCGGACAGCCGACGCCCTGCCATCCGCCGCTGGGTAAACGCAACGCGGGTCGAATGAAGCGAACATCAGCCTAATTGACCGCTCGGCGGTGCCCGCGCACAGGGCAAGCGCTGCGTGGTGCGGGGGTTGGTGGCTACGGGCACACATTCCGGGCGAGTGACCGTCGTCGAAGCGGAGCTGCTGCGGGTCACGGCGGTGTCGCTGCCCCTGCTGTTGTCTCGCAGATTATATCCACGGAGGGGGCGGGTCCGGGTGCGGGGGTTGATCCAGCGGTGGTGCTCACGGCCTGATGGGTGCTGAAGAAAAATTGTGCATGTGAGCGCCACTGCCTGTGGCAGAGTCTTCAGTCGGATGGACACAGGCAAGGCGAGCGCGTGAAACGGTCCGCGTCAAGCGACGGGGCGGTCAATGGGCCGAATGGCCCGAGGGGGTGAGCCATGAGCCGCAGAGTGCGCTACTGGCAGGACATGACGACCACGGAGGCCGGGCGGCTGCCCGGCACGGATCCTGTGGCGATCCTGCCCCTGGCCGCTGTGGAGCAGCACGGGCCGCATCTGCCGCTGGCGACGGATTGCATCATCGGCCAGGGTCTCCTGGCGGCGGCCTTCGAGCGGTTGCCCAAGGACTACCCGGCGTGGGTGCTGCCCATGCTGTCGGTGGGGGCGAGCATGGAACACGGGGATTTTCCCGGCACGCTCAGCCTGGAACCCGAGACGCTCATCGCCTGCGTTTGTCAATGCGGCCGTGCAGTGGCGGCTGCGGGCGTGCGCCGCCTGCTGCTGAGTAATAGCCATGGTGGCAATAGTGGCGTTATGGATCTTGCGGCGCTGCGGCTGCGGCGCGAAAGCGGGCTGCTGGTGGTCAAGGCCAGTTATTTCCGGTTTCCGCAGCCCGATCCGCCCTGCCTGGACGCCGAGGAGCTGCAGCACGGGATTCACGGTGGCGCACTGGAGGTGGCGATGATGCGCCACCTTGCCCCGGAGCAGGTGCGCACCGACGAGCTTGGACGCTTCGAGTCTCTGGGGCAGCTGCTGGCCCGGGACTTTCGCTACCTTGGCGCGGGACGCGCGGCAGCGTTCGCCTGGATGGCCCGGGATCTCAATCCGGCGGGCGTTGTCGGGAATGCCGGTCAGGGTGACGCGGCGACCGGGGAACGCCTGGTCGCGCACTACGGCGGCGTGCTCGCAGCCCTGATCGAGGAGACCCGGGCGTTCCCGCTGGACGCCCTGTCAAGCCCGCCAGCTCGAGGGGATTGACCGCGCCGCAGCTACCGCCCCGCGGGCAGTGCCCGTGACAGCAGCTCATCGAGCCAGTGGCCGGCGCGATCGGCCTTGGTATTGAGGTAGCGCACGTTGTGCGGGTTAAGTGAGCCGTGCAGCGGCTGGCGGTCCACCACCGTGATGCCGCCATCCTCCAGCGCTTCGATTTTGAGCGGATTGTTCGTCAGGAGCGAGACGCGCTTGACGTTCAGGTGCTGCAGCATTTCGACCCCTGCTTCGTAGCGGCGTTCGTCGGGGCCGAATCCCAGCGAACAGTCCGCTTCCACCGTGTCCAGGCCGCCGTCCTGGAGGGTGTAGGCGCGCAGTTTGTTGGCCAGGCCGATCCCCCGGCCTTCCTGGGCCAAATACAGCAGAATGCCGCCGCCGGATTCGTCGATGGCCCGCACGCTGTTGCGCAGCTGCTCGCCGCAGTCGCAACGCAGGCTGCCGAAGAGATCGCCAGTAAGGCAGGAGGAGTGCAGCCGAATGGGTAATGGATCCGGCCATCGCGCCCGCTCCCCGATGAGCACCGCCACATGCTCCAGTAGGCCGTTGGCTTCACGGAAGAGCATGAACCGCGTTGTGCGGGCATCGGCGAGCGGTACGCTTGCTTCGCTGACGTGGACAACTTCAAGCCGCGGCGCCGCAGCCACCGCCAGGGCAGACTCCGCGTCGATGCGCAGAATCGTGCCGTCTGCCTCGAGTTGATCCACGGTATCGCCATCCGCTGCGGCAATACTGATGCTCAGCACGGCGGGGATGAGCTTGCCCGCACGCGCCAGGTACATGGCGGCGTATTCCGCGTCGGAGGCAGGTTCCAGGGCCACGTTGGCGCGGTGGTGGCCGATATCGGAGACCACGGTAGCCAGTGCCTGAATGTCAGCGATGGCGACCTCCGGGCGCAGCGGCAGCCGGATTGCCGGCGCGTTTCCAGGCTCCATGCCAAGGGCGCGCGCCCGGTTGGGTGTGATCACAAGTGCCGTCTGCCCGCCACAGTGCGTGCGCAGACGTTGCAGCGCCTCGATGGTGAGAGTTTCGACCGCGAGCGCCATCACGCCCGGGCCACCGTCGGCAACCCGAACCGGCTGGCCGCGGCGAAGGTCAAAGATCGCGCGCTCCGCTTGTTGCATATGCGCTGTCCAATACGTGTGCAAGTCTACCCAGACCCCAGGTGGACATAGTGCCACGAAATCAGGCCGTTTCCGTCATGTGACTGGCCGGGGGATATGCGCCAATCGCTATCACCTGAGCGCGGCGTTAGTTTCGAACCGAAGCCGGTCGACGCTGCAGCCCCTGCCCCCGGCGCTGTTGCGCCGGCGCCTGTTGCCGGGCCGCGGGCACCCACGCCATCAGGGGCGGTAGCAGTGCAGCCGGCCGGGCCATTTGATCCGGCGATTCACGCCGGGCGAGCCACTCGGCGCCTGCGTGGGTGTTCAAGGGAGGTCCTCCAGCGCGGTCGCGACGCGTTGCGCGGCATCCAGTCGGTTCGCCAGCCCCGGAGCCTCGCAGGCGCTGCAACGGCAATGCCCCGATGCATTCCAGCGAGCCGGCGCGTGCATCGGCCAGGGGCGTGGTTCCACAGGACACCAGGGCAACGCCTGAACCGAAGGGCGCGTTCGGTCGGGCTTGGCGTTTGGACGCCGCCCTGCAACAATCGCTGCCTTGACGCATCCGCGATGCAGGAGGCACGAGTCCATGAGCGAACATAAGCCCGCCACGCGTGGCAGCGACGAATCTCAGACAACCGTAGCGAGTAATCTTCGGCAAATCCCCATGGTTGTCTACATTCTCTATCTTGTCGGGTTTCTCACCAGCGGCATTACGACGCTCATCGGCGTGGTGTTCGCCTACGTGAACCGGAATAGCGCTCCGGAATGGGTGCAGTCCCATTATACCTTTCAGATTCGCACCTTCTGGCTTTCCCTGGCGGTGGGCCTGCTGGGGGTGGTGTTGTCCGTTATCGGTGTGGGTTTCCTCATCTTGCTGGCGCTGATGATCTGGACAATCGTCCGTTGCGTCGTGGGGCTGTCACGGTTGAGTGAGTACCAGCCCATCGAAAACCCCCAAAGCCTGCTCGCGGGTCGGTAGATTCAGGTCATGCGTCGGTGAAGCGTGTGGGTCAGGGGTTACAGGACACTAGATCGAGAGCCGCCGGTAACCACCCGCATGAAAGATGAGTGGTTCACCCGGCCGGTGGTCCAGCGCCAGCACCCGCCCGAGCAGCATGACATGATCGCCGCCGTCGAGGCGCTGCTCCACCCGGCACTGGAAGCGGGCGGTAAAATCGTCCAGCAGGGGTAGCCCGGCGATGCCGTTGGTGAAGGGGATGTCGGCGAACTTGTCGTCCCGGTCCCGCGCGAAGTGGTCGGCAAGGGCTTCCTGGTCGGCGTGTAGCACGTGGACGGCATAATGGCTGGCGGTGCTAAACGCGTCAACGGGGCCGACGCCGCGAGCCACGCTCCACAGCACCAGCGGTGGTTCCAGGGACACCGCGGTGAAGCTGTTGACAGTCATGCCGACGGCGTTGCCGGCCGGGTCACGAGCGGTCACAACGGTGACCCCCGTGGCGAAGGCGCCCAGGCTTTTGCGTAGTGTGTCCGAGTCAATGTCCGTCATGGATGTGTTCCGCGTCCACTGGACGCCATCAAGGCTACCCCGAGCGCACACGCGCCAACGCATCGCCCCCGAAAGTGCGGAAGCTGGTGCCTTACCTTGCCGGGTTGGCGTTCAGATCTGGATCTGATGCCCGTGGATGTAATCGACGAGATCGGCGATGTCGCGGTCCTTGTCCTGCACCACGAAGCGCACCAGGTCGCCGATGGACAGCAGGCCCAGGAGTTCTCCGTCCTCCGTAACCGGCAGGTGCCGGACGCGCTGATCGGTGCAATGGACGAGCGCCTCCTCCACCGTGATGGAGGGCTGCACAGTGAAAAGCTTCGTGGTCATGAAGTCGCGCACCGGCGCCGACGCCGGCGGTACGCCGGCGTCGGCGATGCGGCGCATCACGTCGCGTTCGGAGAAGATACCGGCCAGTTTGCCGTCCTCGAGGACCAGCACGCAGCCGACGTTGCCGTCACACATGATGCGGATGGCATCAGAGGCCGGGGTGTCCGGTGACACGCTATACAGGGTGGCACCCTTGCTTGCCAGAAGCCGCGCTTTTTCCTCCAGGACGACCGTCAAAGGTGTCTCCATTGGATTGTCCTCCCTTCACAGGCGAGTTTTCGTTGGTGGTCACTCTCGTTGTGCGCTCTCGGAAAGCATAGTTCAGGTGGTGCGGGCCGTCTCGGCCGCGTATGACCCGAACCTTTGCGCGGCGCCAGAACGGTTTACACTGGTAACAGCGGCATCTTACGGCAATACTTTCTGTCAGGGCGCGCGAGTTATTCATCGCGGTCGTGGTCGTGGTCGCGAGAAATCGCTCAGCGGCTTCTCAACGCCAGGCAGTTCATTCGCCGTGCCGGTGCCCCGGCGGTGTGCTGCGCGACCAGGGAGGAGCAACGCGCAATTTTGTCGTTTATCGGTGGTTCACAGCGGCGTCAACAAGCGCCTCGAGTGCCGCCAGCCTGAAGTTTTCCAGTCGTCCAGAGAGCTCTCTGCCCAGGCGATTACGCCTTGGGCGAACACCATGATCAGAATCAGGCGGGGTCTTGACTTACCGATTGCCGGTACGCCGCGCCAAGAGATTGAACGGGGTCGGAAGGTACGCTCCGTCGCATTGCTTGGGGCCGACTATCCCGGATTGAAGCCAACCATGTTTGTCCAGGAGGGCGATCAGGTGCGGCGCGGGCAGGGCTTGTTCGAAGACAAGAAGGTCGAAGGCGTCCGCTACACCGCGCCTGCAGCGGGTCGGGTCAGTGCCATCCACCGCGGCGAGCGACGGGTGCTGCTGTCGGTGGTGATCGACCTCGCCGGGGGCGAGGGCGAGGAGCCGTTTACCGCGCACAACGCCGCGACCCTGGCGCGTCTTGACCGGGGCACGGTGCAAGATCAACTGATCGCCTCCGGCGAATGGACGGCAATTCGCACGCGTCCCTTCGGTAAGGTTCCGACGCCTGGTTCCGCCCCGCACGCGATCTTCGTGCCGGCCATGGACACCAATCCGCTGGCCGCCAGTCCTGATATCATCATCGGCGAGGAGCTGCGTGCCTTCCGTGATGGCCTGACCGTTCTCAGCCGCCTGACCGACGGCCCCGTGTGGGTCTGCCGCGCCGCCGGTTCGACGCTGCCGTCCTTCGCGAGCGACCAGGTCCGCGAGGAGTCATTCGCCGGCCCGCATCCCGCGGGCAACCCCGGCACCCATATCCATTTCCTGTACCCAGTGGACATGAACCGCACGGTGTGGGTGGTGGGCTACCAGCAGGTGATTGCCATGGGCCGGCTGTTCACCAGCGGCCGGCTCTACACGGACCGGGTTGTCGCGCTGGCCGGGCCGCAGGTCAGGCAGCCGCGGCTGGTGCGCACCCGCGTGGGTGCCTCCCTGGACGATCTGGCCGCCGGCGAGCTGGAACCGGGCGAGAATCGGATCATCTCCGGTTCGGTCTTCAACGGGCATCGCGGCAAGGGGCCCACGGCTTTCCTGGGTCGGCTGGCGAATCAGGTCACGGTGTTGCGCGAAGGCCACGAGCGCAAGTTGCTGGGATACCTGTCACCCGGCATCGAGCGGCATTCGAAGTTGAACATCTACCTGTCGCGGCTTATGCCGTGGAAGCGGTTCAACTTCACCACCACCACCAACGGTAGCGAGCGTGCCATGGTGCCACTGGGCCAGTATGAGGAAGTGATGCCGCTCGACATCCTGCCCACGCAGCTCCTGCGCTACCTGGTTGTGGGCGATACGGAGATGGCCCAGGCCCTGGGGGCGCTGGAACTGGTGGAAGAAGACCTGGCGTTATGCACCTACGTCTGCGTGGGCAAGTACGAGTACGGCCCGATCCTGCGGGACAACCTGACGCGCATCGAAGTGGAGGGCTGAGGTGGGGCTGAGGAAGTTCATCGATGATCGGATCGCCCCGCACTTCCACGAAGGCGGGAGGCTGCAGCGGTATTACGTCTTCTACGAGATGTTCGATACCATGCTGTACAGCCCCTCCAACACCACCCGCACCAGCGCCCACGTGCGTGACGGCATCGACCTCAAGCGGGTAATGATGACGGTCTGGTTCGCGGCCCTGCCGGCGCTGCTTCTGGGCATGTACAACACCGGCTACCAGGCCAACCTGCAGATCACCGAGTTCGGCTACGATCCCATCCCCGGCTGGCGCACCGACGTCGTGATGCTGTTCACCGGCTTCAATTACACCAGCGCGGCCGCCAATTTTCTCCACGGCGCCGTATTCTACGTGCCCATCTTCATCGTCACCTACCTGGGCGGCTTCATCTGGGAAGGGCTGTTCGCGTGGAAGCGCGGGCACGAGGTCAACGAGGGCTTTTTCGTCACCGGCATCCTGTTCACCCTGATTCTGCCGCCCACCATCCCGCTGTGGATGGTATTCGTGGGCATCAGCTTCGGTGTGGTCGTGGGCAAGGAGATCTTCGGCGGTACCGGCAAGAACTTCCTCAATCCGGCCCTGGTGGGGCGCGCGTTTTTGTTTTTCGCCTATCCCGCGCAAATGTCCGGCGACGCGGTATGGACCGCGGTGGATGGTTTCTCCGGCGCCACACCCCTGGCCCTGGCCGCAGCGGGGGAAATCGACTACTCCGTCGGGCTGACGGAGCCTGCCGCGAGCGTCAATGGTGTGGATCTGACCTGGATGCAGACCTCCCTGGGCGGTATCCAGGGTTCCATCGGCGAGACCTCGACACTGCTGATTGCTCTGGGGGCCGTGGTGCTGCTGGTCACCAAGATCGCCTCCTGGCGCATCATGCTGGGTGTGTTCCTGGGCATGGTGGCAATGGTGGTGCCGTTGAACATCATCGGCAGCGACACGAACCCCATGTTCGAGATGCCCTGGTACTGGCACCTCACCCTGGGCGGGTTTGCCTTCGGCCTGGTGTTCATGGCCACAGACCCGGTATCGGCTTCCATGACCAATGCCGGCAAATGGATTTTCGGGGCGCTGATCGGCGTCATGGTGGTGCTGATCCGGGTGGTGAACCCGGCGTTCCCGGAGGGCGTGATGCTGGCGATTCTGTTCGCCAATCTCTGTGCGCCGTTGATTGACCACTTCGTGGTGCAGGCCAACATCCGGCGGCGCATGCGGCGAAGGGAGGGTTAGCGTTATGGCCGTGGACAAGGAATCGATTGGCAACACCCTGCGGGTGGCGTTGTTCGTGTGCCTGGTGTGTGCGGTGGTGGTCGCCACAGCGGCTGTCGGGCTGCGCCCGCTGCAGCACGAGAACTTCATGCAATACCGCCAGATCCACGTTCTTCAGGCCGCAGGCCTGTACGAGCCCGGCATGGACGTGCGCGCGGCGTTTGAGACCGTCGAACGCCGCTTTGTGGATATCGACAGCGGCGAGTACGTGGACAAGCCTGATGATTACGACCAGCGGCAGGCCGCCCGCGATCCGGAACTCAGCCGACCGGTGAGCCCGGATCCGGCAGGCATTCGCCGCCAGGCCCAGGTTGCGGAGGTGTTTCTGGCCCGGGGCGAGGACGGCGAGGTGCGTCGCATCATCCTGCCGGTTCATGGCTACGGCCTGTGGTCCACGATGTACGGATTCCTCGCCCTGGAGCCTGACGCCAATACCGTGGCCGGCATCGGGTTTTTCGAGCATGGAGAAACGCCGGGGCTGGGAGGCGAAATCGACAATCCGCGCTGGCAGCAGAACTGGGAAGGCAAACGGTTGTTCGACGAGGACGGTGAGGTGGCCATCCGGGTGGTAAAGGGTGCCGTGGGTGACGGCGAACCGGATGAGGAGCACAAGATCGACGGCTTGTCCGGCGCCACGCTCACGGCCAATGGTGTTAATCATCTGGTGCGCTTCTGGGTGAGTGAGGCCGGCTTTGGTCCGTACCTGGAGCGTATGCGCGAGGCGTACCAGCGTAATGGCGCCCGGGGTTCCAGGACGCTTTGAGGAGGTAACCATGGCAGAAGCAAAGGCGAGGGACGTCTTCTTTCAGCCGATCTTTAACAACAACCCCATCGCGTTGCAGATCCTCGGCATCTGCTCGGCGCTGGCGATTACCACCACGCTACAGACAACCATCACCATGTGCTTGGCGGTGATCTTTGTGCTCACCTGCTCCAACTTTTTCGTCAGCGCCATCCGCACGCATGTGCCGGCCAACATCCGTATCATCGTGCAGATGACCATCATTACCTCGCTGGTTATTCTGGTCGATCAGGTACTCCAGGCCTATGCCTATGACATCAGCCGGCAGCTCTCAGTGTTTGTCGGCCTGATTATCACCAACTGCATCATCCTCGGCCGTGCCGAGGCCTTTGCCATGAACAACCCGCCGTTTCTCTCAGCGGTGGACGGGTTCGGCAACGCCCTGGGCTACTCCGTGGTGCTGCTGTTCGTGGGTGTCAGCCGCGAGTTGTTCGGCTCCGGCACGCTGATGGGCGTGGAAATTCTGCAGCCGGTCACCGAGGGCGGCTGGTATTACACCAACGGCCTGATGCTGCTGCCGCCCAGCGCGTTTTTCCTGATCGGCGGCTTCATCTGGCTGCTGCGCGCCTGGAAATCGGAGCAGGTGGAGGAGCAGCCGTTCAAGATTGCGCCGAACTCGCGCACCAGTGAGGCGTTCTGACGGGGAGGAGCGGACCGTGTTCGAGCACTACCTGAGCCTGTTCATACGCGCGGTGTTCGTGGAGAACATGGCGCTTGCCTTCTTCCTGGGTATGTGCACGTTTCTGGCCATCTCCAAAAAGGTGCAGACGGCGCTTGGGCTGGGTATAGCGGTGGTCGTGGTACTCACCATCACTGTGCCTGTGAACAACCTCCTCTTGCAGCACCTGCTGGATGAAGGCGCGCTGGCCTGGACCGGCATTGCCGCCCTGGAGAACCTGGATATGCGCTTTCTGGGGCTGCTCTGTTACATCGGCGTCATCGCCGCCATTGTGCAGATCCTGGAGATGACGCTGGATAAGTACGTGCCCGCACTCTACAACGCCCTGGGCATTTTTCTGCCGTTGATCACCGTCAACTGCGCCATTCTCGGTGCCAGCCTGTTCATGGTGGAGCGCCACTACAGCTTCGGTGAGAGTGTGGTGTTCGGTTTCGGCGCAGGCGTCGGCTGGGCGCTCGCCATCGTGCTGCTGGCGGCCATCCGGGAGAAGCTCAAGTACAGCGATGTGCCGGACGGACTCAAAGGTCTGGGCATTACCTTTATCGTCGTGGGGCTGATGTCCCTGGGCTTCATGTCCTTCGCCGGGGTTCAGCTCTGATGATTTTCGAGATCCTGTTCGGGGTAGCCACCTTCACCGCGGTCGTGCTGACGCTGGTGCTGGTGATCCTGGTCGCCCGCTCGCGCCTGGTGAGCAGCGGCGATGTGCGCATCGAAATCAACGACGATCCCGACAAGAGCCTGCAGACCTCCAGCGGCGGAAAACTGCTCGGCACACTGGCGGCCAAGGGTGTGTTCCTGTCCTCCGCCTGCGGCGGCGGGGGGACGTGCGGCCAGTGCCGTTGCCAGGTCTTGGAGGGCGGCGGCGACATTCTACCCACCGAAGAGGATCATTTTACCCGCAAGGAGATCCGCGAGGGTTATCGCCTGTCCTGCCAGGTGCCGGTCAAGCGGGACCTCAAGATCGTGGTGCCGCCGGAGTTCTTCGAGGTGCGGAAATGGGACTGCGAGGTGATTTCCAATGACAACGTCGCGACGTTTATCAAGGAGCTGGTGCTAAAGCTCCCGGAAGGAGAAGAAGTGGATTTCCGTGCCGGCGGCTTCGTGCAGATGGAAGCCCCGCCGTTCCATGTGAAGTTCCGTGATTTCGACGTGCCCGAGGAATACCGCGGGGACTGGGAGCGGATGAACCTGTTCGACCTGGAGTGCTCGAGCGACGCTGAACTGGTGCGTGCCTATTCCATGGCCAACTATCCGGAAGAACGGGGCATCCTCAAGTTCAATGTCCGCATTGCCACCCCGCCGCCGGGTGCCAGCAAGGACATTCCGCCGGGCAAGATGTCCTCCTATTGCTTCAGTCTCAAGCCAGGGGACAAGCTCACGGTGTTCGGTCCCTTCGGTGAGTTCTTCGCCAAGGATACGGACGCGGAAATGGTGTTCATTGGTGGGGGGGCCGGTATGGCCCCCATGCGTTCGCACATTTTCGACCAGCTCCTGCGCATCAAGACGGACCGCAAGATTACCTTCTGGTATGGCGCGCGCTCCTATCGGGAGGCGTTCTACGTGGAGGACTTCGACTGGCTGGCGGCGCAGTACGACAACTTCACCTGGCACCTGGCCCTGTCCGACCCGCTGCCGGAGGACAACTGGGAGGGCCTCACCGGCTTCATCCACCAGGTGCTGTATGACAACTACCTAAAGGATCACCCGGCGCCGGAGGACTGCGAGTACTATCTCTGCGGCCCGCCGATCATGAATGCCTCAGCGATCAAGATGCTGACGGATCTGGGCGTGGAGCCAGAGAATATTCTCCTGGACGATTTCGGAGGCTGACATGGCCGTGCGCTGGTGCATGCGGGGCCTGCGCGTCGTGCTGCTGCCGGCCATTTGTCTGCTGGCTGTCGCGTGTGGGCAGCCCCCGCAGGTCCAGACCCTGTCGGGCGCCAGCATGGGCACCACCTGGTCGGTGCAGTTTGTGGCGGCGCCGGGCGAAGACGACGTTGCCGCTGTGCGCGCGGACATCGAGGCGGCGCTGGAGAGGGTGAACGCGCAGATGAGCACCTACCGGGAAGACTCCCACATCAGCCGGTTCAACCGGGCGGCGCCGGGTGAGTCCATCACCCTGCCGCCGGATTTCACCGTGGTGCTGCTCGCGGCGAAGGAATTGGCCGAGCAGACCGACGGTGCCTACGATCCCACCGTGGGCCCGCTGGTCAACGTATGGGGCTTCGGGCCGGACGGCCCCCGCAGCGAGGCACCGGCGGAGGATGCCATCGAGGCGGCCCGGGCGCGGGTCGGCTGGCAGCAACTGGCGCTGGACAGGGACACCCGCGCGCTCACCCAGCCCGGTGGCGTCTACCTGGATCTGTCCTCCATCGCCAAGGGGTACGCGGCGGACCTGATCGCTGAGCGCCTGGAGACGCGCGGCATCACCGCCTACCTGGTGGATATCGGCGGGGACATGCGGGTGCGGGGGCGCAAGCCGGACGGCGAGCGGTGGCGCATCGCCATCGAACGACCCGTCCCGGGGGAGCGGGCGATCCAAAGCGTCATCCAGCCCGGCGACAAGGCAGTGGCCACCTCCGGAAGCTACCGCCAATTCTTCCGTGAGGGGGATCGCGAGTTCTCCCACACCATTGATCCCCGTACCGGCTATCCCACACCGCAGGAGCTTGTCTCGGTTACCGTGCTCCACGACAACGCCAAGGAGGCAGATGGCCTGGCCACGGCGATCATGGCATTGGGCCCGGAGGCGGGCTACGCGTTTGCGCGCGAGCAGGATGTGGCAGTATTGTTGCTGGTACGGGACGACGACACGGTCGAGGAACGGATGACACCGGCGTTCGCCCCTTATGTCGACGAGGAGACTGACTGATGGTTACCACCGTACTCGTAACGGTTGTCCTGTTCGGACTCTTGTTCGCCGGTATGGCCATCGGCGTCATCCTGGGGAATAAGCCGGTGAGAGGCTCCTGCGGGGGGCTTGGTGCGGCCGGCATGGAGGGGGAGTGTGACGT
>NZ_SKOG01000019.1 GCF_007120195.1 Aquisalimonas sp. | reverse complement strand
GGATCGGCGCAGCGTAATGCACCGTTAAACGAACCGCACCAAGGGCGCACAGACGCAGCATGAGTCGTGCGCCTGCGGCGCTATGTCATCCACGGCGGATTACGCTGCGCTAATCCGCCCTACGTCTACGGCGTGTAGCCATGCCATGGCAACGCGGCCGGTCGAAGGGCGTAGGGGGCGTTAGCGACAGCGTAACGCACCGTTAAACCAAGCGCGCCAAGGGCGCACGGGCCCAGCTTGAGTCGTGCGTCTGCGGCAGCTGTGTCCTCAACTGTTGGCGGTTGCCGTGGAGCCGCTGCGCATGAGATCTCTTGGCAGCGAAAAGACGACATTCTCCTCGCGTCCCTTGAGTTCGCGGGGGCTGTCGATGCCCCAGCTGTTGAGCCGTTCGATGACCTCTTGCACCAGCACGTCAGGGACGGAAGCGCCAGACGTGACGCCGATCAGCTGATGGCCCTGCACCCACTCCTGCTGAAGATCTTCCACAGAGTCGATCTGGTAGGCGGGGATGCCCATGCGCTCACCCAACTCCCGCAGGCGCGTGGAGTTGGAGGAGTTTCTGGCGCCGATGACAATCAGCATGTCGGCCTGTTCAGCCAAATCCTTGACCGCATCCTGGCGGTTCTGCGTGGCATAGCAGATGTCGTCCTTGCGGGGGGCCTGAACCGCCGGGAAGCGGGCTTTCAGTGCCTCGATGATGCGGGCGGTATCGTCCATGGAGAGCGTGGTCTGGCTGACGAAGGCGAGTTCCTCGGGATTGCGGACGTCAAGCCGCTCGACATCCTCTGGCGTTTCCACCAGGTAGATGGCGCCACGCTCGGCGCCCTGGCCCACGTATTGGCCGATGGTTCCCTCGACTTCAGGATGGCCGTCGTGGCCGATTAGCACCACTTCCCGGCTGCGCCGCGCGTGCTTTTCCACTTCGAGGTGCACCTTGGTCACCAGCGGGCAGGTCGCGTCGAACACCCGCAGCCCGCGCCGGCCGGCCTCTTCCCGCACCGCCTGGGATACGCCGTGGGCGCTGAAGATGACCGTCGCACCGTCGGGCACCTCGTGGAGTTCCTCGACAAACACCGCCCCCTGCTCGCGCAGGCCATCGACGACGCGCCGGTTGTGAACCACCTCGTGGCGCACGTAGATGGGCGCGCCGAAGTTCTCCAGGGCGCGCTCGACAATGCCGATGGCCCGATCGACACCGGCGCAAAAGCCGCGCGGATTGGCCAGAAGGATGCGGGGCATAAGTGGTCTCACTGAAGCCGTTGGATGAGCCGCCATTGTAGCCCCTGCGGCGGCAGGAGCAAAACGGGCTGTCCCAGGTCAGCGGACAGGGCGCCACCCCTCGCCAGCAGGCGGCCTCTAGTGTCCCTGCTGCCTGCCGTCGAGGAAGAAGGCGTGTATCAGGATCAGCACCACACCGATGGTGATGGCGGAGTCGGCGACGTTGAAGATGGGATAGTGCCAGTCGCGCCAGTGCACGTGGATGAAATCGATCACATGCCCGTAAGCGATCCGGTCGATAACATTGCCGATGGCGCCACCAAGGATGAGCGACAGCCCCCAGGTTTGCCAGCGCTCCCAGGGCGGCAGACGGCGCAACCAGATAATGAGCCCCACGCTCACTGCGAGAGCAATCCCGGTGAACAGCCAGCGCTGCCAACCTCCGGCATCGCCCAGCAGGCTGAACGCCGCGCCGGGGTTATAGCTGAGGGTCAGGTTCAGCACCGGCAACAGCGCAACAGGCTGCAGGTAGTGCAGAAAATGGTCCGCCAGCAGCTTCGTCAGCTGATCAAGCGCGACGACCACAACCGCGACGGACACCCAAAGAGACGGCCACCGGCGCATGATGGACTATGCCACGCGGCGCTTTTCGCCATCGGCATCCACGTTCGCCACGCAGCGCCCGCACAGTTCGGGATGCTCGGGGTGTGACCCCACGTCCTCGCGGCGGTGCCAGCAGCGGGTGCATTTCTCGTGGGCCGACCGGACCGCAACGATGCCCAAGGCCCCGCCCCGATCCAGCTCCGCCCGGGCCGCCTGCACCGGGGTATTGGTCGCGGGGTGCAGCCGTGCCTCCGAGGTGATCAGCAGGAACCGCAGCTCATCGCCCAGGCGCTGCAACTGCTCCAGAAGCGCAGGCTCACAGTAGAGCTCGACCTCGGCGTCCAGGGAAGCACCAATGTGGTTGTCACCGCGCAGGGCTTCCAGCTCCCGGGCGACCGCGTCCCGCACGCCGGTGACCTGCTCCCAGAAGGGTCGGTCGAAACCATCGGCGCCGTCGAGGGCAACGAGCCCGTCGTACCACTCGGCGGTGAAAACGGTGCTGTCGCGATCGCCCGGCAAGTGCTGCCAGATTTCGTCGGCGGTGAAGCTCAGGATTGGCGTGATCCAGCGCACCAGGGCCTCGGCAATATGGTAAATGGCCGTCTGGCAGGACCGGCGGGCCAGGCTGTCGCCCGGCGTGGTGTATTGGCGGTCCTTGGTGACGTCCAGGTACAGGCTGCCCATATCCACGGCACAGAAATTATGGATGCGGTGGTAGATGCGGTGGAACTCGTACTGGTCATAGCAGCGGACGATCTCATCTTGCACCTGCAGCGCACGGTCCACCGCCCAGCGGTCGAAGGGCAGCATGCGCTCGGGGCTGACCTGATCGCTCGCCGGGTTGAAGCCGTGGAGATTGCCAAGCAGGAAGCGCGCCGTATTGCGGATGCGCCGGTAGGCATCCGCCGTGCGCTTGAGGATATCCTCGGAGACCGCCAGCTCGCCGCTGTAGTCGGACGACGAGACCCAGAGCCGCAGCACGTCGGCCCCGAGCTTGTTCATCACCTCCTGCGGGGCGATGACGTTGCCCAGGGATTTGGACATCTTGCGGCCGTCGGCATCGACGGTGAACCCGTGGGTGAGCACACCGCGGTACGGCGCATGGCCGCGGATGGCCGCCGAGGTCAGCAGGGAGGACTGGAACCAGCCACGGTGCTGGTCCGAGCCTTCCAGGTACAGATCTGCAGGTACGCGCAGCCGCTCGTCGCCTTCGAGCACGGTGGCGTGGGTGACACCGGAATCGAACCAGACGTCGAGGATATCGCGCACCTTCTCGTAATGCTGCGCCTCGGCGCCGAGCAGTTCGACGGGGTCCAGGTCGTACCAGGCGTCGATTCCGTCCGCATCCATGCGCTGGGCCACTGCTTCCATGAGGCGTGGTGTCCGCGGGTGCGGCTCGCCGGTGCGCTTGTCCACGAACAGTGCAATGGGAACACCCCAGTTGCGCTGCCGGGAGATGCACCAGTCCGGGCGGTTGCGCACCATCCCGTCGATGCGGCTCTGCCCCCAGGCCGGCATCCAGCGGACCTGGCTGATGGCCTCCAGGGCGGTCGCCCGCAGCCCGGCCCGCTCCAGGTTGATGAACCACTGGGGCGTGGCGCGGAACAAGATGGGGGTCTTGTGCCGCCAGCAGCATGGATAACTGTGCCGATAGCGCTCGTGGCCGAGAAGCGCTCCGCGCTCCTGCAGCAACGCCACGATGCTGCTGTTGGCATCGAAGGCGAACTCGCCGGCAAAGTGCGGCGTATCCGGCAGAAAACAGCCGTCGTCGCCCACCGGATTGACCACGTCCAGGCCGTAGGCCTGAGCCGCGACGTAGTCTTCCTGACCATGCCCGGGGGCCGTGTGGACGGCACCGGTACCGGCATCGGTGGTGACGTGATCGCCCAGGATGACGGGGACGTCCAACTCCAGGAACGGATGCCGCAGCGCCAGACGCTCCAGCGATGTGCCCGCGACACGCGCGAGTTCCTCGACCACCACCATGCCGTAGCGGCCCAAGGCTGTCTCCTCGAGCCCGTCCGCCAGCAGCAGCACTTCCCGCTCGCCGGCGTCCTCCACCAGCAGCAGGCGGTATTGGAGTTTGGGATGAAGGGCCACGGCCCGGTTTGCCGGCAACGTCCACGGGGTCGTCGTCCAGATGGGCACGGAAGCCCGCAAACCGGCCAGCGCCGCCGCCTCCACGCCGACGCGCCTGGCCAGATCATCGGTGTCCACAATGGTGAACCGGACATCAATCGCCGGCGAGGTGTGATCGTGGTACTCCACCTCCGCCTCGGCCAGGGCCGACCCGCAGTCGGCGCACCAGTGCACGGGCTTGAAGCCGCGAACCATGTGGCCTTCAGCCATGATGCGCGCGAGCGCCCGCAGGATGTTCGCCTCGGTGGCGTAGGCCATCGTCAGGTAGGGACGCTCCCAGTCGCCCAGCACACCGAGGCGCTTGAAGTCGCGGCGCTGGCGGTCAATCTGGCGCATCGCGAACGCCCGGCAGGCGTCTCGGAACGCGCGCAGGGAGATGCCCTCTCCCGCCTTGCCGATATCCTGCTCCACCTTCAGCTCAATGGGCAGGCCGTGGCAGTCCCAGCCGGGGACGTAGGGTGCGTCGTAGCCGTCCAGGGTACGGCTCTTGACGATGATATCCTTGAGAATCTTGTTGACGGCGTGACCGATGTGGATGTCACCGTTGGCATAGGGGGGGCCGTCATGCAGAATAAAGGTCTCACGCCCTGCCCGCGCCTTGCGGATGGTGCCGTAGAGGTCCATGGTTTCCCAGCGCTGCAGGGCATCGGGCTCGCGCTTCGCCAGATTCCCGCGCATGGGGAAATCGGTCTTCGGCAGGTTCAGGGTGTGTTTGTAGTCACTCACCGATCCACTCGCTCCTGGGTTCTAATCACGACTGCCAAACCCTGAAGTGTACCAGATCGCGTGCGGGTACGATTCAGTCATCCCTTGCCTCGGCAAGGACGCCGTTGCGCCGATACCAGAGCCGCGCGTACTCCACGTCGCGGGCGATTTGCACGCGCAGCGCCTCCAGGGACTGATAGCGTTCCTGGCCCCGCAGCCAGTCGCGGAATGTCACGGTGAGATGGCGCCCGTACAGGTTGCCGTTGAAATCAAGCAGGTACACCTCCAGAAGCGCGCGCTTGCCGTTAACCGTGGGGCGGTTGCCCATGCTGGCGATACCGGGTCGCGGCCCGTCGCCAATGTCGACGTCCGCCACGAGGATGCCGCTCATGGGGGGGTGGCGGCGCAGTCGGATGTTCGCTGTCGGGAAGCCGAGCTGACGCCCGATCCGGTCTCCATGGATCACGCGCCCCGAGAGCTCATAGGGGTGGCCCAGCAGGCGCTCCGCGCCCGGGAGATCGCCCCGGCGCAGCGCTTCGCGCACGCGGGTACTGCTGGCCCGCGCGCCGTCGAGCTCGAACGTGGGGGTGCGCTCCAGCTCGAACCCGTATTTGTCGGTCGCCTCCTGCAGCGTGGTGAAATCGCCGGCGCGACGATGACCGAAGCGAAAGTCGTCACCGACAATAAGAAACTGCACGCCAAGTCGGCGTACGAGCAAATCCTCGATGAACGTCTGCGGTGCCATGCTGGAGATCGAGGGACGAAACGGCAGGCAAAGAAAGCGGTTCACGCCCGCCGCTTCCAGAGCACGGGCCTTATCCCGCAGGGGCGTGATCCGCGCCGGCGCCTCGTCCGGGCGAAAGACCTCCAGGGGGTGGGGCTCGAAGCTCATCACCAGCGTCGGCAGGCCCAGCCGAGCGCCGGCTTCGCGCAGGCGGCGCAGGATGCACTGGTGGCCCAGGTGCACGCCGTCGAAGTTGCCGATCGTCGCCACGCAGCCCCGGTGACGCGGCTTCAAGTTGTGCTGCCCGCGAATCAGTTCCATACCAGTCCAGTTCCGTGAGAGGCCGTGGCTAACACTTCGCCGTTGCAGGCTCGCGCAGGGTGCTTGGCCGCAGCCCGAGTAATAGCAGGCTTCCCCCGTAGAGCACCACCCCCAGTGTGACCCACCCGGCCAACGCTGATGCCCGCTCCAGCGCCGTGCCATCGATCCATGCCTGGAGATCCGCCACAGCCAAGGCGAGGACCCCGCCCATCACCACCGTGGCTGCGACCACCTGCCCGAGCAATCGCGTCCACCCCGGACCGGGCTTGTAGACACCCCGGCGGCGCAGGCCGACGAACAGCATCCCGGCGTTCAGGGTGGCGGCAATGCCTGTGGCCATGGCCAGGGCCGCATGGCCGACGCCCGTGTCGATGAGAAGCAGTACGGCCGTGACGCTGAGTACCATGTTACAAACCATGCTCGTGGCAGCGTACTTGACCGGTGTTCTCATGTCCTGGCGGGCGAAATACCCCGGCGAGAGTACTTTCACCAGCATGAACCCATACAGCCCGAGGGCATAGGCCATGACGCTCCAGGACGCGGAGCGGGTATCCGCGGCGGTGAACGCGCCATGCTGGAAGAGCGTCGCCAGGATCGGCCCGCCCATCACCACCAGCCCCACCATGGCCGGGGTCGCGATCAGCACGCCCCAGCGCAGGGCCCAGTCCAGTGTGCGCGAGAATTGCTCCGGGGAACGCGAGGCATGCTCACCGGACAAGCGCGGCAGGATCACGGTTCCCAGGGCGACCCCGAACACGCCCAGGGGAAACTCCATCAGGCGGTCGGAGTAATACAGCCAGCTGACGCTGCCGGTGATCAGGAACGACGCCAGGATGGTATCCACCAGCAGATTGATCTGCGCCACGGAGGAGCCAAACAACGCCGGCAGCATGAGCCGCATGATGCGACGCACGCCGGAGTCACGCCAGTTAGGCCGCGGCAGCGCGAGCATGCCCACGGCCCGCAGGTAGGGCAGCATGAGCAGCAGTTGCAAAATCCCGGCGATAAACACACCCCAGGCCAGGGCCCGGATGGGCTCATCGAACCAGTCTGCCCACCACCAGGCGCTGGCGATGAGAACAAGGTTGAGCAACACCGGCGCAATCGCGGGGGGGCCGAAGCGGCCGTACGTGTTGAGTACCCCCTGGGCGCAGGCCACCAGGGAGATGAACAGCAGGTAAGGGAAAGTGATGCGCAGCATATCGGCGGCCATGGCGAACTTGTCAGGCTCGTCCATGAAGCCGGGCGCGAACAGCACCACCAGGTAGTCTGCGCCGAGTACAGCCAGCACCGTCAGCGCGAGCAGGATCAGCAGCAGCGTGCCGGAGGCCCGCCCCACCAGGGTGCGCACCGCCGCCGCGTCGCGCTGCGTCTTGTACTCCGAGAGCACGGGGACGAACGCCTGGGAGAACGCGCCCTCGGCGAACAGCCGGCGCATGAAGTTGGGGATCTTGAAGGCGACGAAAAAGGCGTCGGTCGCCGCGCTGGAACCGAACACATTGGCAATAACCACGTCCCGTGCAAGTCCCAGGACGCGGGAGACCATGGTCAACGCGCCAAAGATGGCCGTTGAGCGGAACAGGCTCATGCACCGATCTCCCCAGCTCGCGTGGCGACGCCAGACCGCCGGCGACCCGGTCTGTGTCCACGCAGCAGCGTCGTTCTGGTTGCCATGCCCGGGTTGCCCGCGGACGATTTGCTGCCGTCGAAAGCCGGGGATGATAGCAGTCAGCCGGCGCGCGATGGGGCGCCGCGCGCGGCAGGTTGACAGGCGCCGCCGGAATCCGCATATTACGTGCCCTTTCCGGACCTTGCTGAAGACCCTCAGGAGTTCAACCTTGGCCAACTCGCCACAAGCACGCAAACGTGCCATCCAGAACGAAGCCAGGCGTCTGCATAACAAGTCGCGCCGTTCCATGATGCGCACGAAGATCAAGCGGGTCATTAAAGCCATTAAGGCGGGCGACAAGCAGGGCGCGCAGGCTGCCTACCAAGCCGCAGTGCCCGTGATCGACCGGATGGCCACCAAGGGCATCGTTCACAAGAACAAGGCGGCGCGGCATAAGAGCCGCCTGAATGCGCATATCCGCGCGCTGGGCTGAATGTGCCTGCCACGGCTTGAGGCGCCGCTGTTCCCGACCGGGTTCGGCGGCGTTTGCGTTGGCTTGGGAAAGCATCTGCCGGGCAGCGAGGCCAATTCACAGCAACACGAGATTGTCCCGGTGGATCAGCTCCGGCTCATCCACGTAGCCAAGCAGCGTCTCGATCCGGTCGCTGGGATAACCTTTGATCAGGCTCGCCTCGTTCGCGTTGTAGTTCACCAGCCCGCGCGCCACCTCCCGCCCGTCTGGCGCCAGACAGCTGACGATCTCCCCTCGGGAAAAGCGCCCCTCCACAGCGGTCACCCCCACCGGCAGCAGGCTGCGGCCTGAACCGCGCAGAACGCGCACCGCACCGGCGTCCAGATAAAGCCGTCCACGGGCGGTCATCTGGCTTGCAAGCCATTGCTTGCGCGCACCGAGCGGCTCCTGCGCGGGACGGAGATAGGTACCCACCTGAGCGTGGCTGCGAACCTGATCCAGCACGCCGGCCTCCCGGCCGGACGCGATCACCGTCGCCGCCCCCGAGCGCGCCGCACGCGCCGCAGCGCGCACTTTGCTCAACATGCCGCCACGGCCATATGCCCCGGCACGACCACCGCACAGGCGCTCAAGCTCCGGATCCCCGGCATCGGCCAGGGGAATCAGGCGAGCTTCAGGGTGCTGCCTCGGGTCGCAATCAAACAGGCCCGCCTGGTCGGTGAGAATCACCAATAGATCCGCCTCCACCAGATTGGCCACCAGCGCCGCAAGCGTGTCGTTGTCGCTGAAGCGAAACTCGTCGGTCGCCACAGTGTCGTTTTCGTTCACCACCGGAATCACGCCCAATTCCAGCAGCGTGCGCAAAGTCGTTCTGGCGTTGAGGTAACGCTGCCGGTCGCTGAGATCGTCGTGGGTCAGCAGCACCTGGGCGGTATGCAGGCCGTACTTCTGGAACTCCGCCTCATAGGCATGGACAAGGCCCATTTGCCCCACCGCCGCGGCCGCCTGTAACTTGTAGAGTTCCCGCGGGCGCATCAACCACTGCAGCCGCTGCATGCCTTCCGCCACAGCACCGGAGGACACCAGGGTCACCTGGATACCCGCCTTGCGCAGAGCTGCAAGCTCTTCCACCCAGCCGGCGATGCGGGCGTGATCCAGGCCACGCCCCTCGTTGGTCACGAGGGCACTCCCCACCTTGACCACCCACTTACGCGACGTGGTTCGGTCGGGGCCTGAACTGTGGCGCTCTGGGCTCATGCGGTGCCCTCATTCGCCTCTTCCGCCAGGCGCTCCAGGCGCGTCATGACATCCTGGCAGAGTCTGCGGGTGCCCTCACCGCTGAGCCCGGAAATGGCGTAGACCGGCCCCGTCCAGCCCATGGCCTCGACGAGCGCCTGAGCCCAGGGCTCGCGCTCTTCTGCGGGCAGAAGGTCAAGCTTGTTGAGGATCAGCCAGCGCTCCGTCGCCGCGAGTTGCGGGCTGAACCGCGCCAGTTCCTGGGCGACGCTCGCCACATCCTCCACCGGATCCTGCTGCGGATCAGCGGGCACGGCATCGACCAGGTGCAGCAACAGCCTGTTGCGGCTCAGGTGCTTGAGAAAACGAACCCCCAGCCCGGCGCCCTCGGCGGCACCGTCGATCAGCCCCGGGATATCCGCGACCACGAAGCTCTGGTCGGCACCGACGCGGACCACCCCGAGGTTGGGATGCAGCGTGGTAAATGGGTAATCGGCGACCCGGGGTCGCGCGGCGGAGACCGCGCGAATGAATGTCGACTTGCCGGCATTGGGCATCCCCAGCAGACCAACATCAGCCAGCACCTGCAGCTCCAGATCCAGATCCCGCTGCTCGCCAGGCTTGCCCGAGGTGGCCTGACGGGGGGCCCGGTTGGTGGAACTCTTGAAGTGGATGTTCCCCAGCCCACCCCGACCGCCCTTGGCGACGAGTAGCCGCTCGCCGTGGCGCGTCAGGTCACCGAGCTGCTCCCCGGTTTCGCGATTGTGAACCACGGTGCCGGTGGGCACGAGGATGGTGATATCACGGCCGCTGCGCCCGGTGCGCTGACTGCCCATGCCGTTCTCGCCGCGTTCAGCGCGAAAGCGGCGCTCATGGCGAAAGTCGGCCAGGGTGTTCAAGCCTTCATCCGCCTGCAGCCAGACACTGCCGCCCGCCCCGCCATCACCACCGTCCGGACCGCCGTAGGGAATGAACTTCTCGCGCCGGAAGCTGGCGGAGCCGTCACCGCCGTTACCGGCAGCGACATGGATGGTGACTTCATCGAGGAATTTCATGGAGAACGTCGCTCAGCCTTGGCCAACGAGCGAATTATGAACGCAAAATCCCAGCGCCTGGGAACAAAAAACCCCGTGCGAGGACGGGGTTTTCGGCGCGCCGCGTCGTCGCGCTCAGTGGCTACGCACGCTCACAAACTGGCGCATGCGCGGCCCCTTGCGCTCGAACACCACCTTGCCGCCCGCCTTGGCGAACAGCGTGTGATCCCGGCCGACCCCGACGCCTTCGCCAGCGTGGAAACGCGTGCCGCGCTGGCGCACAAGAATGTTGCCCGGCACGACCTCCTGGCCGCCGAAGCGCTTTACACCCAGGCGTTTCGACTCGGAATCCCGGCCGTTGCGCGTGCTACCGCCTGCCTTTTTGTGTGCCATGACTTGCTCCTGGTAATCAGCCTGCGGAAATGCCTGTGATTTTGACTTCGGTGTACGGCTGGCGGTGTCCTTTCATGCGCCGATAGTTCTGGCGGCGCTTGAATTTCACGATCCGCACTTTATCGCCCTTGCCGGTTTCAACCACCTCGGCATTGACCTTGCCGCCGTCGAGCACCGGGGCGCCGATCTTGACATCGTCCCCGTCCGAGACGAGCAGCACCTGGTCAAACTCAATGGCCGCACCCTGCTCGGCGTCGAGCTTCTCGACACGCAGGATATCCCCTTCCGAGACTCGGTACTGCTTGCCTCCGGTTTTGATCACGGCGTACATGGTCCGTTCACTCTCCGTTGCTTGATTTCGCATTACACAGACGCGCATTGAGAAGGCGCGAGAGCATAGCGCCTGCATGAGCGCAGGTCAATCGAAGCCGTCACTTGACACCCTCCGGGGGCGCACCTACTGTAAGGCCCCGCATCGCGCCGCCAGAGCGCGGCCCCCCATGAGCCCGGCTTGCCGGATGGCCCACGCAGTTCGCCCGCAGACGCCCATGACCATTGAAGAGATCCGCTTACTCCTGGCGGACGACATGTCCGCTGTGGACCGGCTGATTCAGGCGCGACTGCGCTCGGACGTGGCCCTAATTAACCAGCTTAGCGCCTATATTATCAATAGTGGCGGCAAACGCCTGCGCCCGCTGCAGTTGCTGCTCTCCGCGCGCGCGTGCGGTTATGAAGGTCAGGCGCACCTGGAGATGGCTGCGGTGGTGGAATTCATTCATACCGCAACGCTCCTGCATGACGATGTCGTGGACTCATCGGCGAAGCGCCGCGGCCAGGCGACCGCCAACGAACTCTGGGGCAATCAGGCGAGCGTGCTGGTGGGGGATTTTCTTTACTCCCGGGCCTTCGAGATGATGGTGGCCGTTGGCAGCATGCCGGTCATGGAGATCATGGCGCGCACGACGAACACCATCGCTGAAGGCGAGGTCATGCAGCTCCTGAACGTGCACGAGCCCGATACCACCGAGACGAGCTACCTTCACGTCATCTACTGCAAGACAGCGACGCTATTCGAGGCCGCTGCACAACTTGGCGGGGTGCTGGCGGAGCAGCCGAACCAGGTCAACCAAGCCCTGGCCGAGTACGGTCGCCAGCTGGGAACAGCGTTTCAGCTGGTCGACGACGCTCTGGATTACACCGGGGACGCCGGGGCAACGGGCAAGAACGTCGGCGATGACCTGGCCGAGGGCAAACCCACCATGCCCCTGATTCACGCCATGCGCCACGGATCGCCATCGCAGGCGGAGACGATCCGCAGGGCGATTGTACAGGGTGGCCGCAGGGACATCGACGCGGTACTGGACGCGATTGAGACCACCGGCGCGATCGCCTACACGCGCGGGCTCGCCGAACAGGCAGTGGACAAGGCCATCGCCAGTCTCACGTATCTACCGGAATCATCGTACCGCAACGCCATGGAAAACCTCGCCCGCTTCAGCGTGGAGCGGGATTACTGACGCGGCGGCCCCTTCCTCGTGCCCATCGCGTGGCAACGCTGGCCGCTCTGGTCGACACCCCCGCGAGGCTTTGCTAACGTCCGGGCATGCGCCCGGGCCTGTGCGACTCAAGCGCGCCCCTTCACCGGAGTCGAAGTGAATGGCGACTATGCCGTGGGACACCACCGTCAATGGCAATCGCGCCGGTTCGACCAATCCCTTGCTGGGGGTGAACAACCTGGTCCTGGATTTCGGCGGTTTGCGCGCCTTGGACGGGGCATCACTCAACGTCGGGCGCGGGACGATTACGGGCCTGATCGGCCCGAACGGTGCGGGTAAGACGACCCTGTTCAACGTCATCACCGGATACCTGGAACCGAGAGCCGGGCGCGTGTTCCTTGACGGCGAGGACATCACCGCCTTGCCGCCGCACCGGATCTTCGAGCGCGGACTCTGCCGGACCTTTCAGATCCCGCGGGAGCATGGAAGCATGTCTGTGCTTGAAAATTTGATGCTGGTGCCCCGGCAACAGGCTGGCGAATCCTTCTTCGCGAGCCTGTTGCGGCCAGGTCGTGTGCGCGCACAGGAACAAGCGCTCCGGGCAGACGCTGAAAGGGTCCTGGAGATGCTCGAGCTGTCGCATCTCGCCCATGAATACGCCCGCAACCTCTCCGGCGGCCAGAAGAAACTGCTTGAGCTCGCGCGTACACTGATGGCAAATCCGAAGCTGGTTCTGCTCGACGAACCGGGGGCGGGCGTCAATCCGACCCTGATGGACCGCCTGCGGGAGAACATCGAACGGCTCAACGCCGAGCACGGGATCACCTTCCTGATCATTGAACATGACATGGACCTGGTCATGCGTTTGTGCAATCCCGTGATCGTGATGAGCGAGGGCCGCTATCTGATGGAGGGTCCCCCGGAGGCGGTGCGAACCGACGCGCGGGTTCTGGAGGCCTACCTCGGAGGCCAGCATGCCGCTACTGAAAGCTGAGGGGGTGACCGCGGGCTACGGCGACATGGAAATTCTCCGCGATGTTGATCTGGAGGTCGGTGCGGCGGAGATCGTCTCATTAATCGGACCGAACGGGGCGGGAAAATCGACCCTCATGAAGACCATTTTCGGCCTTCTGACTCCGAAGTCCGGCACAATCACGTATCGTGACAAGCCCATCCACGGACGCAAGCCCCACGAGATTGTCACGCTCGGTTTGTGCTATGTGCCCCAGGTCGCCAATGTCTTCGTTACCCTGACGGTCGAGGAAAACCTGGATATGGGGGGCTACCTGCTCACCGCGCGCGAGATCCCGGAACGCCGCGAACGAGTCTACGAGTTCTTCCCCAAGCTGCGGGAACGCCGGCGGCAACGCGCTGGCAAGATGTCCGGCGGCGAACGGCAAATGGTGGCCATGGGGAGCGCCTTGATGCTGCAGCCGGATCTGCTGTTGCTCGACGAGCCTTCAGCCGGTCTATCGCCGAAACTGGTCGACGAGATCTTCGCGAACATCCTCCGCATAAACGCCGCCGGACCGGCTGTTCTCATGGTCGAGCAAAACGCGAAAAAATCGCTCGAGGTGGCAGACCGGGGCTACGTGCTGGCAAGCGGCGAGAACCGGTTCGATGGCACGGGGCAGGAACTCCTGAAGGATCCCGACGTGGCTCGCCTGTACCTGGGGGGGTAAACGATGTCCGTACCCGAATCGAGCGGTAAGGGGCCGCAGCTGCCCGCTGATCAGCGCCGCGTCGGCGAACATGTGCGCGCGGTCATCCGCACGCGCGGGTTCCTGATCGGCCTTCTCGCGGTGGTCCTGGCGGGGATGTACGTGGCGGGCCTGATGTCCGGGGCCAGCGCGCAACGCCTTCTGTCGCTGACCATGTGGGGCCTGATGCTGGGCGGCGTGATCGCCCTGGGCAGTATCGGCCTGTCACTCGTCTATGGTGTGATGAAATTTCCCAATTTCTCGCACGGGGCCCTGGTGACTCTGGGGGCTTACGTCGCGCTCTCGATGATGGCGCTACTGCCCCAAGGGGAACCGCTACGACCATTCTCCTTCGGCTATGAGTTCCTCGTGGCGCTGCTTATCGCGATGCCGGTGGTCGGTGCGGTCGCGGTCGGTATCGACCGCGTGGTCTATCGGCGTCTGCGGCGAGCGGGAGCCCATCTCGTACTGTTCGCCATGGCCTCACTGGCGATGGCGTTTTTCGTACGTAGCATGATTTACCTGATTTGGGGGCCGGACTTCCATTTCTACTTTCCCGGTCGAGCGAATCCTGCCCTCTACCTGCCGTTCGGGGTGCGCATCCGCGCCGACCAGCTGTTTATTCTCGTTCTCGGCTTCGTTTTGGTCGGCGCCGTGTACTGCCTCCTCGAATGGACCCGCATGGGCAAGGCGATGCGCGCCAGCGCAGACAACCCCGACCTCGCGCAGGTGCGCGGCATCAATACGGAGCGCGTCATTGCCTGGACCTGGATGCTCGGGGGCGGCCTCGCCGCGGCCGGCGGCGTCATGTATGGCCTGAGCTCGCAGCTCCGCCCGGAGATGGGATTCTGGCTCCTGCTGCCGATGTTCGCTGCCACTATCATGGGTGGCATCGGTAATCCCTACGGGGCTTTCGTTGCAGCGCTCATCATCGGCGTTGCCCACCAGGTGTCGACGTCATTCCTGAATCCGACATATGGTCCCGCGGTGGCGTTCGTACTCATGGTGGTGACGCTGCTCATCCGCCCGCAGGGGCTGTTCGGCCGTACAGAGGGGTGAACCATGTCCCAGGTGGTATTCCTCAAGGGTCTGATGCTGGGCGTGGCGCTGGCGTTCATCCTCCCCATCCTGTGGCCGCCCGGGGTTCGATGGCGGCTCCCGGGCGGGATTATTCTCGGTCTCGCTGTCGGCCTCGGCATTGCAGCCAGCGTTCCCCCCGGTTATCTGTCCTATTTCATCGGCTTCATGACCATGGCGAGCATCTACGCGATTCTCAGCCTTGGTTTGAATACGCAGTGGGGTTACGCGGGGCACCTGAACTTCGGTATCGCGGGCTTTTTCGCGATCGGCGCGTTCACCTCGGCTTTGTTTACCATTGAGGCGCCAACCGGTCTGGCGGCCCAGTACACCCAGGTTCTGTTTGGGCTTGAGTTGCCTTTCCTCGTGGGCGTGCTCGCCGCGGCGGTGGTATCCGGGGTGGTTGCGTTAATCATTGCCGCACCGGTGCTGCGGCTACGCTTGGACTTCCTTGCCATCGCGACCATCGGCGTGGCGGAGATTATCCGGCTCATCTTCCAGAACGAACGCTGGCTCGCCAACGGGCCCCAGCCCCTGCGTGGCATTCCCCAACCGGGCAGGTGCCTGTTCGAGACCCGCCACTGCGATTGGGTACCCGAGTCGATGGTATGGATCATCGAACCTCTGAGCACGCGCGACTATACCGCGTTCTATCTGATGATCGTCGCAGGCTTTCTGGCCTTGATCTACGTGGTCATCGAGCGCACCTGCCGCTCGCCCTGGGGCCGGAAACTGCGCGCGGTGCGTGACGAGGAGACCTCGGCGGCCATGAACGGCAAGAATGTCACCTTCGCGCGCATTCAGGCATTCGTGGTCGGTGCCGTGATCATGGGCATCGCCGGCGCGCTTTATGCGCACTACACGGTCGCCATCGATTACAGCCACTTCCACGCGCTGTTCGCCACATTCCTTGTCTGGATCATGCTCATGCTCGGGGGCAGCGGAAACCACCGTGGCGCCATCGTGGGCGCGATCCTGGTCTGGGGTGTCTGGGCCGGGACGGCATTCCTCGCCAACGCGCTGGAACCGGCGCTGGCCGCAATCCACTCGGACCTACCCGGGCGCGCCCAATACGTGCGCTGGCTGCTGGTCTCGCTGCTGCTGGCGGCTGTGGTCCTGTTCCGGCCTCAGGGCCTGCTCAAGGAGGAGATGCGGGTGTCCGCCTACCTGCGGGGCCCGGCCGGACGCTGACACACGCAGTGCCAGCAGGCCGCCTCGCCACAACCCTCAGCCCGCTGGCAAAAGCGAAGCCCTCAATTCAGGGCTTCGCTTCACTGGGGTCATATGACGCCCCCCAGTGCAACAAGGCTGACACAACGCCCTATTCGTCCGGAATCTCCTCGGGGGAGCGGATCTGGATCGTTTCGCTGGCGCCGTCCGTGTACTGCCAGATGGCGATGGGCGTCAGCACGTCGCCATTGTCGTCGAAATCGACCGGGCCGGCCGCCCCACTGTATTGGACCTCTTCACCGTCCATGATCGCCTCGATGCCCGCGATGATGCTGTCATAGTCTCCGGCCGTAACCGTCAGCCCGGGCGGATTGGAGACGTCACGCAGCCGGTCACGTAGCACCGGCCCGGTGATATCGTCCGCATTGTCGTACCCGTCCGCATAGGCCTTGACCGCCGCCAGGCCGATGGCGATCGCCGCATCATAGGCCGACTCGGTGAAAGGCGGGATGCGGTCGTGCCCGAACTCCTCCCTGAACTGCTCGGAGAAGTTCTGGAAGCCCTCGAGGTCCGGATCCTGCCCCGGTGCGGTGCCGATAACGCCCTCGACGGCATCGGCACCCAGCGCCTCGACGACCTCGTCGGCACGATTACCGTCGACGAACTGCCAGGTCTCCTGGTCAAAGATATCGCGCGCCTCGGACAGGAAGGTCGCGGTATGGGCCGGGTAGCTCGCAGCGAACAGCATATCCGGGTCATCTTGCAACGCCGAGGCGAGCTGCGAAGTATAGGTTGGCTGGACTTCTTCCGGATGCGGAACCTGTGCGTGAACCACCCCCCCGCGGAGCTGGAACGAACGGGCAAACGCGTTCGACAGCCCCTGGCCGTACGGGTTGTTAATGAAGATGGTCGCAACGGTGTCGAACTGATAGTCATCGATAATCTCGCCGGCCGCCAGCTGGGCCGCAACTACGCCCTGTAGCGCATCCGACGCCGTAGTCCGGAACAGCAGGTCGGCGTCACGGTCCTCCGGCAGAACGGAGATCAGTGGCGATGTCGACCCGTTGGAGACTTGCAGAACCTCCGAAGGTATAGTCACGGACGTCGCGACCGCCACTGTCACACCGCTGGACCAACCGCCGATAATCGCCGGCACGCCGTGCACCTCGACCAGTCCCCGCGCCGCCTCGATCGCGGGGCTCGGGAGGGACGCGCTGTCCTCAGAGACATGATTGCCGATAATGGCGCCACCGAGCACCTCCTCGGTGGCAGCATTGATGTGCTGAATGCCAAGCTGAGCGCCATCGCGGTAGTATTCGCCGAACTCGGCGCCCGAACCGGTGAACGGTGCGATTTGGCCAAGCGTGATCGACGGCGGTTCTGCCATCGCACCAGTCGAAGCCATACTCAACGCCAGAGCTGTCAGCCCCGCCACACCGGCACGAGGTGTCGATGAACTTACACGTTTGCTCTCCGTCATGACTGCGATCCCCCTTCGGCAACACCACTGTTTGCTGGAGTCGATCGATCCTGTTTTTGCTTCGCACTCGGCACTTCCCAATGCCTCAGCTATCACCGTAGCACAAATGCCTTTGATGCTAGCCTGGCGGGGGACTGCTCGCAATTTGCGACCAGCGCAATCGCCTGCAACGGGGCAGATCTGCAGTGTCAGTTGTGTTCGCTGAGGGCGGCCTCAAGCGCCGCCAGGCCCTCGTCGGCTTCCTCGCGGGTCAGCGTCATCGGCGGCGCGATGCGCAGGACATTGTTGTGCAAGCCGCCCTTACCAATGAGAACCCCTCGCGTCTTCGCCGCCTCGAGCACACGGCCGGCCGCCCCCGGGTCGGGTTCGCGTGTTTCCGGGCGCACAAGCTCGATGCCCATCATCAGTCCCTTGCCGCGGATCTCGCCGACCGCGGGCCAAGCGGCCGATCGCTCGCACAGCGCCCGCATCATGTAACCACCGATTCGCAAAGCATTGCCCTGGAGATCGTGCTGGATGAGGTAGCGCAGATTGGCAAGGGCGCCGGCGCACGACAGCGGGTTGCCGCCGAATGTCGAAATGGAGTTGGCGGTGATGCCGTCCATCAGGTCGCCGCGGGCCACGACCCCGGCAAGCGTCAGGCCGTTGCCGATGCCCTTCGCGAACGTCAGCGCATCCGGGGTAACCGCGTGCGCCTGCACACCCCAAAAGTGTTCGCCGGTGCGCCCCCAGCCGGTCTGCACCTCATCGGTGATGTAGAGGATGCCGTGCGCGTCCAGCACCTCCTTCATCGCACCGAACAGGCCGTCCGGCGGGGTCGCAAACCCGCCGAGGCCCTGGATCGGCTCGGCAATGAAGCAGGCCACATCACCCGCCGTCTGGGTGGCGATCACGTCGCGAAGGTCTTCCACACAGGCCTCGATGTAGGCGTTATCGTCGAGGAGTCGGTACGGCGAGCGGTAACGGTACCCGCCATGGACGTACTTGACATCGACAGGTGAAAGCGCCGACGCGGACCAGCCCCGGTTACCCGTAATCGCCATGGTGGCAAACGACCGCCCATGGTAGCTGTTGCGCAATGCCAGCACCTGGTGGGAACGGCGCTCGGTGCACGCCAGTAGCAGCGCGAACTCGTTGGCCTCGCTCCCCGAGGTGGTGAAAAACACCTTGGCATCGTCCATCGGCGCCAGCCGGGCGATTTCCTCGGCAAGCTCGACCTGGGACTCGATCAGGTAGACCGTGGAGGTATGCAGAATGCGCTCGGCCTGGCGCTGGACCGCCTCCACCACCTCCGGCAGCGCATGCGCGGTCATCGTCGTCAGGATGCCCCCGAACAGGTCAAGGTACTCGCGGCCCTCCGCATCGACCACCCGGCGCCCATTGCCCCGCACCAGTTCAATGGGTTCGCCGTAGTACAACGACAGCCACTGTGGGAGAACCCGTCGGTGCCGCGCCAGCAAATCGGCATGCCTCGCCATGGTTCGCTCCATCCATCCTGGTTTCAGGTCTCGTCCCCCGGCGTACGCCGGGAGAGATCCGGGAATGCGGCCGCGACCGCCGGGTGCACGATGGCGCCTTGGTCGACGTTGCGCGCTCCCGCGAGTTCCGGCGACTCTTCGGCAGTCCCGGCTCGCCCGGAGCAGACATCGTCGGCCAGACGAAGCACGGTCGGCGCCACCGCGGCGGACAGCGCCGCCGACGCGGTGCGAGGGAACTGCCCGGGCACATTGGTCACGCAGTAATGCATCACGCCATGCGCGACGTAGCTCGGCTCGGTGAGGGACGTCGGCCGCGCCGTACCCACACAGCCACCCTGATCGATCGCCAGATCGACAATGGCCGATCCCGGGCGCATGGATGCCACCATGTCCTCGCTGACGACGGTGGGAGCGCGGGCGCCGGCAACCAACGCCGCGCCAATGACAAGATCGGCCTCGCCCACGCGTTCACCGACCAGCGACGGTTCGCTGGCCTGCGTTGCGTCGACGGCGCCGCTGCACTTGCGATCGAATAAGCGGTGGAGGTCGATGTCGATCCCGGTGACGTGGGCATCCAGCCCTCGGCAACCACGGGCCGCCATGGTGCCGGCGACACCGAGCCCGACGACCACCACACGGGCGGGCGGGACTCCGGCTGCACCCCCCAGCAGCGTCCCGGAGCCACCTCCGGCTGAAGACAGTAGCCCCGCACCCAGGATCGGCGCAGCACGCCCCGCAATCTCGGACATGGGTGCGAGGAGCGGCAGACCACCCTGGGAGTCGGTCAGTGTCTCGAAGGCGTAGGCCCGTATCCCCGAGCCCAGCAGGGCGGCGGTCAAATCCGATTCCGCCGCAAGGTGCAAAAACGCGATCAGCGTCAGATCCTTGCGCAAGTAAGTGTACTCTGCCGGCTGGGGCTCCTTGACCTTCACCACCAGGTCAGCGCCCCACACATGCGATGCATCGCCGGTGATGCGGGCACCTGCCAGTTCGTATTCGGCGTCGGGGAACCCGGCCCGTTCACCAGCACCAGCCTGCAACACAACCCGGTGACCCCGCGTTCTCAGGGTGTGCACCGCCGCCGGGGTTAAGGGGACACGCCCCTCGTGGTTCTTGATCTCGACCGGCACCCCGATGGTTGCACCACCCATGATCGTTCATGCCTCCGGTCTTCCACTGCGCTGATCGGCTTGCCTCCCCTTTGGGAAGGCGTTGAAGGCAGTATGTGGCTGCCTCGCCGGGACCGTCAAACGGCGGCCACGACTATCGCCGCGGTACCGCCATAATGAACGGCGGGCGCTCAAGGGGCTTGAGCGCCAATACCCCACACAGCCCGAGCGCCAATTGAAAGCACTGGTGCAATCGCCTATAATCGCGCCCCGCGCAACGCCGGCAGCGGCGCAACACATCGCCGGTTCCGGGGGCGCCGCCGGAGGCGCCACAGTCATGGCCGATGGGACGTCCCGCTCCATCGGCCAGCGCTTACGGATGGCGCGCGCGTGGCACACATATCGGGGTGTAGCTCAGTCTGGTAGAGCACTGCCTTCGGGAGGCAGGGGTCGTAGGTTCAAATCCTGCCACCCCGACCATACAGGTCAAGGGCTTACGGGGTTTCTCGTAGGCCTTTTTTGGTTGCGGTGACAGCAAGCCTTGACACGCCTGCCCATGCGCTCTTCCCTGGCAAGCCGGCGTCGGCGTGCACGACCACAAGCGCGGGTCCGCAAAGCCCGTGGCAGTCCTCAATGCCAACGCCTGGACCGGGGCACTGCACCATACCCTCATCGAGCGGCCCGCAACCTCATGACCGCTGGCAGGGCTCCACGCCACGTGGAGTTCCGCCACAGGCTGTGCCGAATCGAGGTGGGCCAGAACCAGGCGGCCGCGCTGACGGACGGATAAAACCCGCCGGCCGTTTCCAAGACGAGCGTATGGCCCATGGGGCGTTCATCGTCGACGCCATACTGCCCACCACTGCGGAATGCCCCGCGCAAGGCCCTCACCATCCACCCATCTCCACCTGACGATCCCCGAACAACACCTACGGCAACCCGCGAGACGCGAGCACGCCGCCTCCAGGGCGAACGCAAAAAATGTGACGCGGCCCGCTGAATCGGGACGCCCCAGCTCGGTAATGTCCCCTGAGTCCAGTGCCAACCGCACGCTCGGCAAGCGCACAACACCACAAGACGACGGGGGCAATAATGGCAGAAACGGCGACCAAGTCGGGCGTGGCACTCCGGCTGGCATTGGCCTGCCTGCTTACAGCGGGCGCTGCCCTGGCCGGCCCAAATGACAACAGTGTCGATTTCCGGCTCCTGGAACTTGACAGCCACTACGTGAAATGGGGCGGGCACACCCTCGGCACGGGCGCTGAGATCACCTACGCCGTGGCGAACGAGACCATGCGCTTTGAGGACACCCGCAACTGCGGCAAGCTGGCACCTCTGGATAAGCTCGCGGCACGCTCGAACATTGCGTGGGCGACTTTGGAGGACGAGATGAAGGCCGCCTTCCGCGCTTGGGAGGCGGTTGCCGATCTCACGTTCACCGCCATGGAGGACCCGACACATGCGAATATCGTCATTGGCGCCCAGGTCCACCCCACCGGCCGCGCCTTCGCCAATGTCACGTACGCGCCCGGCAGCAAGAACGGAGTCAAGGTCATTGACCAGGCGCTGGTGTGCCTGAATCCTGAGCAACCCTGGAAGGTGGGCTTCGACGGCAATACCGACGTCTACGATATCCGCTACACGCTCGTCCACGAAATCGGGCATACCATCGGTCTCGATCATCCGGGCCCGTCCGGTGAGGTCATGTCATTCCGCTACGAGGAAGCATTCCGCGATCTCCAACCCGGCGATATTCGTGGCGTGACTAAGCTCTACGGCGCACGCACGGGTCGCGTGGCCCAGCATTGATGTCTTGAGCAATCGGCGCGATCGCGCGAGGTCTCTCTCTCAACAACCGTCCGCGCCTGGGGGACGGCCGCCAAGCATATGCCTGTGCCCGTTCTCCAGCTCCTGTGTGTGCCGGTGCACTGACCCTCTCCCCCATTGCAACCAGACTGCAGCCGGAGGAATAGCGCCAAGGAAAGCCCAAAGTTCGCGTCATGAGGGTAGTCGCACTCAGTAGCGACTGGACCAGCGAGGTGGTGCATGTCCGCGACGTCCAATGCCACCCCGGAAGATCAGTACGTGGCGAACCCGAACATCGTGGAACGGTGGGCGGCGGCCTATCTGCAAGCCCATGGTGCCTCTCGGGATTCGCACCTGCACGCACTGGACTCCGACGAGTTCCGGGCATTGAGGCGACTTGAACGCAGCACCATGAGCTGGGCGGCTGCTGCCGGCGCCCTCTCCGGTGGCATCATTGGTGGCCTGGAGCTATTGGTCTTCCGGGGCCTGCTGAACGGCGTGGATGCCGCGGCCTGGGAGGACCAATGGCCCTACTGGGCGGCATTCCTCGCGATCGCTGGCGTGATCAGCGTGGTGGAAATCGGCTATCTGTACTGGAACGTCCTGCGTTCCGTCGGAAAACTGAGCCGCATTACCGGCGCTTCTCTTGAGGGGGGGCCCTACGCCACCCTGACTTTGCGCGGGTTGACGCGCACGGCACTGGAGGTGCCAAACCCGCGAAGCCGGGTCTACGGAATCGATCCCTACGCGCTCGTGCCCCGCTGGAAATTCGTGGCTCAGAACATCTTCTATCGCATGAAGGTCGGACTGAGCAGCTTTATTCTGCGGGTGCTGTTCCGCCACGTCCTGGCACGCACGGCCTTGCGCGGCTTCATTCCCCTCTTGACCGGGCCGCTTTACGCCGTCTGGAACGTGTGGATTACCCGGCGCATCATGCGGCACGCCCGGGAGCAAGCGCTGGGGCCATTCACCGTGGAGGACCTGGTCCGGGAAGTTGTCACGCAACGACCCCACCTGGGTCCGCGTGCGCGCCGGGCCATTGTCCAGGGTGTCGGGGAGCTGATGGTACGCAACCAGGATGCGCACCCGAATTACGTCTATTTGTTGGCCCGTCTCATGGAGGCGCTGGCGATGCCTGACCGGACCATCGATCTCGATTGGGCCGAACGTCGCCGGGACTTGCCGCACCTCACCGCGCCCGAGCGGCTAACCCTGTTGAGGACGCTCGCTGTCGCCAGCGTTCTCGGCGGAAAACTGCGCAAAGGCCAACTGGAACTCCTCCAGGAAGCCTACTCAACGCTTGGCATGAGCTTGCAGAGGTCGCTGGTGAAAGAGTTGCGCTCGCGGTTGATGAGCGGGCAGCGCATCACCGCCGATGACGTGCGGTTGGCGGCCCCTGCCTGACCCCTGCGACGGCGAGGGTCGCGGTCTCCCCCAGTCCGCGGCAATTCTCTTGTGCCGATTGTCTGTCGGCGATCCGTCGCGCTCGTGATACCGGCAACGGCGGGCAGCCAGCCATGACACCGGTTCAGGAAGCCCGCAGCCGCGGGCATGACGCCGACAGGGGGGTGCTTAAAGGTCCACATCTGGAACTGCTGGCAGGTCGCCCGCCATCTTGCAAGGCCCGATTCGCTTTATTAAATTCATGGTTTTTGCCAAAGGAAAGAGGTGATTGCATGCAACACTTCGTCCCCACACCTCCCCAGGGAATCACGGACTTGGTCCGCACCCCCCACAGCAAGGCCCAGACGATCGTTCTTGCCCCGCAAGAACAGGTTGGCGGCCCGGATAATCGTCTCTCCGGCGCGGATCGCTGGATCTACGTGTTGAGTGGCATTGGGCGCTGCGCGGTGAACGACGAGGCGGTCGACCTAGTCGCCGGCGTGGTTGTACTGGTGGAAGCCGGTGAGCCCCTCACGTTGAAAAACAATGGGGACGAGGCCTTGGACCTGCTCGTCATTTTTTCCAGCGGCGACGGCTAAGTGGACAGCATCACGGTGTGCGTCCCGCCGGATCAACCTCGATGGATTGGCAAGGGTCGGAGGGCAAAATGCAGTCGCTGTCGCATCCCACCGGCGTCTTTCACAAGGTGCCGGGCTCAGGGATGAAGGGATGAAAGGCCCCCTGCACCGATGGCCGGGGCCTGCGCGGTCGTGTCCTTGCATATTGATGGGCTGGTTACTGGTGCGTTTTTCCGTGCCCTATCCCCCCAGAAGCTCGGATAGGCGTCTACACTTGGAGGTGTCCCACCGGTAAAGACGTTGGGACACCAGCACATCGATGTTTGCGACAACGACACAACTTCAAATGAACACACGGTAGGAGGCCACCATGCCAAACAGCATTTACAGGGTGATCGACATTATCGGCAGCAGCGAGACATCTTGGGAAGAAGCGGTGCGTAATACGATCGGAGTCGCCACGGAGAGTGTCAAACATCCACGCGTTGCCGAAGTGAAAGAAATGGACGCCACTATTGACGAAAACGGGAAGATTACGGCCTTCAGGGTCAAGGTTAGCTTCTCCTTCAAATACGAAAAGTAGCTCAGCAGGCTGGGCGCGCGCTCTTGGGTGCCGGATCAACTCCGGCGGGCTGCTCGGCGTCAAGGGGTTTGCTGCGCCTGGCGGCTGATTCCCCTGTCGCAGGAGCCAAGCCTGCAAGGCGAGGTGCAGAGACTCCTGGGATTAGCGCGGCCGCCGGGCACGACCATAAGGGCACCCTCCCGGAAACCGCGAGGGTGCAGTGCTGACGGATAGCGCCGTATCACGGACCACTGAGGCGGGGATCGCAACGCATTTTGATTGTATCTTGCACGTGCGTCTAACGAATGGACCTTCAGGAGCGCCTCCATGGATGAATCCACCCCAACTTCGCCTCCCCAATCCGTAGACCTGGACATTCCTCTGGAGCGGGATATCTTTCTGCGACGCCTGGTCCGGGAACTCTCCGGCATGCTGGAAGAGGTCGTCGGCCTTGAGGAGGCCGAGGGGTTCATCTCGGTGGTCGGGCAGCGCATCGGCGAATGGCTCGACCCTGCTTACCGTGAAGCATACGGCGTCGATACCCTGGATTTGGAACAACTGGCAGCGGTGCTGGTGGACCTGAAACGCCGCATCAACGGAGACTTCTCGATTGAAGAGTGCACGCCCGAGCGAATTGTCCTCGTCAATCGCGCCTGCCCGTTCGGCGATATGGTGATTGGCCGAACGTCGCTGTGCCAAATGACGTCGTCGGTATTTGGGACGATTGCCGCGGAGAATCAGGGCTATGCCCGGGTCAGGATCGTTGAGGCCATCGCCCGTGGTGACCGCGGTTGCCGAGTGGTCGTGCACCTCCGTCCCGAGGCAGCAGGCGAAGAAGGCGATGTTGGCGAGTTTTTCCGGAGCCTGCGCCCTTGACCCTCCCCAGGGAGCTGAAAGACTTCACCGCCAGCCTCTCTGAGCCAGTGATTTTCGTGAGCGACGAGGGGATTGTGCGGTGGGTCAACGGCTCAGCGCAGGGGCTGCTTGCAGGTGACTGCGGCCGGCTGGCGGGAACCGCGCTTCAGCTTTTGGTCGACGACCCGGTCGAGCATGTTAACGCGTTCCTCCGCTTGTGCTTCAGGACCCGGCGCCCGGTGCCGGGGAGACTGCGCTGGCGAGTTCGTGCGCCGAGTCAACCGCCGCGCGAGCGGTGTACCGGCGTCTTGATCCCCGGCAGCGAGGTTTCCGGACCGAGTCTTGTTTGTATCCGCATCTTACCCTTGAGCCATGGCTCGATCGCGTCGTTCGAGCTGCTGAACAAGAAGATCGGAAACCTGAACAACGCCCTGAGGGCGCTTGCGGAGAGCCAGAAACTACTCCAGCAGGAGCGGGACAGCGCCGTCGTCACGCTCTACAGTATTGGCGATGCGGTCATCACGACGGATGCCGACGGACGCGTCCAGCGCCTCAACCCCGTCGCGGCACGGCTGACGGGGTGGAACGAGAATGAGGCGGTCGGTCGGCAGCTCAGCGAGGTGTTCCATATTGTCAACGAGGACACCCGTGAGCCGGCGGATGATCTTGTGCGTCAATGCCTGCGTGAGGGCCGTATCGTCGGGCTTGCCAATCACACACTCTTGATCGCTCGCGATGGCACCGAGTACGGGATTGAAGACTCGGCCGCGCCGATTCCCCGCGATGACGACACGTTTTCCGGCGCCGTGCTCGTCTTCCGAGATGTCACCGCGCAACGTCTGGCGAACCAACAGCTCCAGTTCCTGGCGCAACGTGATCCGCTGACCACGCTCTACAATCGGCGTTCTTTCGAGCAGCACCTCGATGCCGCCTACCATCGCGCCTCCCGCGGCGCTGAGCGGCATGCGCTGATCTACATCGATTTGGATCAGTTCAAGCTGGTCAATGACACGGCCGGGCACCAGGTCGGCGATCAGCTGCTGGTCGCCGTCGCGCGCTATCTCCATGGTCGTGTGCGCGCTGGCGATGTGCTGG
>NZ_SKOG01000001.1 GCF_007120195.1 Aquisalimonas sp. | reverse complement strand
CTCGCCCAGCCCACCCCTCGCCGAATCACCTGCTATCTTGTAGAGTGTGGGCGCTGTGCGTTGCCGTGCGATGTTTTTTTCTGCGGTGACCATTTGCCGAAATCGATGCCGAAATAGGGCTGAAAATCTGGATAAGCAAAGCTCTGGCACCGGTCCAGCGTTGGAGTCCCACACCCCGACGGCCTAGGGAACAACGTGAACACGACAGACCAGAATAACGCCGGGCTGAATGGCGAGGCAGGTGAACTTGCACCCGTCGTGGAGTTTCTGCGCCGCCATCCGCCGTTCGACAGGATGACACTCCGGCACGTGCAAGAGATGGTCCTGCGCCTTGAACTCCGGCATTACCCGAAGGGCGCTCGCATTGCCGAGCCGGCCAGCGGACCGGCTTCACGGCTTTTCATCGTCCATCGGGGCTGCGTGCATGGCGGAATTGCAGAGGGCGCGACCGAAGAAGAAGGGGAGACCTGGGAGCTCATGCCCGGTGAATGCTTCCCGGTGGGTGCCCTGCTCTCCCGTCGCCCGGTGCGTCATGTCCACGAGGCCGTCGAGGATACCGAATGTCTCGAGCTGGAGTGGCTAGATTTTACCCAGCTTCTGGAGATTTCCCCGGAGTTCAACGAATTTTGTACTCACCGGCTCTCGACACTGCGCAATAGCATGCAGCGGGAGGTTCAAGCCGATGCATTGCGCGGGCTCGGGGGTGACTCCTCGCTGAACATTGCTCTGTCAGAGCGGGTGCGCAGGCCGCCGGTCACTTGCAGCGCGGATATGCCTGTTCGCGATGCGCTGCAATCGATGGCAGCGGCCCATGTCGGCAGCATCGTGGCAACGGATGCGCACTCGCGCCCCATCGGGGTCTTCACCTTGAAGGATCTACTCACCCGGGTCTCGTTGCCGGGAGTGAGCCTGGACACCCCCATGGAAGCGGTCATGACGCCGGATCCCGTCTGCGTACCCCGCTCCAGCTTTGCGTTCGAGGCGGCCATGATCATGGCCCACCACGCCATTCATCACGTGTGCGTGGTGGATCGAGGGCGCCTGGTCGGCGTCGTCTCAGAACGTGACCTGTTCTCTCTGCAGCGCGTGGGCCTTGTGAACCTGAGCAAGAGCATTGCGCGCGCAGAGAGTCTCGAGGCCCTCTCGCAGCCGCTTGGCGATATCCATCAACTGGTCGACCAGATGATCGCCCAGGGTGCGCGGGTGGGGCAGATCACGCAAATCATCACCCTGCTCAATGACCAGATCACGCGGCGGGTCATCGAGCTGTGCATGCAATCCGCCCGGGGCCTGCCGGATGTGACGTTCGCGTGGATCGCCTTTGGCAGCGAAGCGCGCCAGGAACAGACGCTTAAGACGGACCAGGACAACGGCGTGCTGTTCCAGACGCCGGAGGGCAGCACCGCGGACGCTGTACGCACGGCGCTGATTCCAGCGTTTCGCCAAGTGAACGAGGCCCTGGACCAGTGCGGCTACCCGCTGTGCGAGGGCAACATCATGGCCAGCAACCCTGAGTGTTGCCTGAGCTATGAGGAGTGGCAAGGGCGCTTTACGCGGTGGATCGACCAGGGCACACCGAAACACCTCCTGCAGGCGTCGATCTTTTTCGATTTCCGCACGATTGACGGCCCGCACGAGGACACGGAGCACATGCGCTACTGGCTGCTGGACCGAACGGCACGCAACAGTCGCTTCCGTCGCCAGCTTGCGGCAAACGCCCTGCAGTTGCGCCCGCCGCTCGGCGTGTTCCGCTCATTTCGTGTAGAGTCCCGCGGCGAATACCGCAATACGCTGAACCTCAAGCTCAACGGCGTCACGCCGTTTGTGGATGCCGCGCGGATTCTCGCTCTCGCCCATCGGATTCCAGCTACAAATACCATGGAGCGGCTCCGCATGGCGGCCGATGCCCGCGTTGTGGATCCGGGTGACGTTGCAGCATGGGCGGAAGCGTACGATTATATACAGATGCTGCGCATGCGGCGTAACCAAGAACAGCGTGCGGCTGGCGAGGCACTCAGCAACCGCATCGACCCAAGCGAATTGAACGAACTCGACCGACGCATTCTGAAGGAGGCGTTCCGAGAAGCGAGAGCATTGCAAAACAAGATCGAAAGCGATTATCAACTCTGACCACAGCAAAACCGTCGTTCCATTCAACACCGTTCCGTTACAGGAGGAGAGTCCATGGCTAATGGCAACGAAACCCAGGCGGAGGAGAGAACCCGCTACTGGCGCGCCAACCTGAAGATCATCGGCGGCTGTCTTGCCGTCTGGGCAGTGGTGTCATTTCTATTGAGTATCGTGCTCGGCCCTACGCTCAACGCCTTTCACCTCGGTGGCTACCCGTTGGGGTTCTGGCTCGCCCAGCAGGGCTCGATTTACGTCTTTCTCATTATCATCTTTTTCTATGCCTGGCGCATGAACAAGCTTGATATAGAGTTCAACGTCGACGAAGAGTAAGGGGCACGATAAATGACGTTACAAATCCTCAGCCTGATCGTTGTGGGCCTGACCTTTGCCCTTTACATCGGCATTGCCGTGTGGGCACGCACAGGCAGCACCAGCGAGTTCTACGTCGCCGGCAAGGGCGTCAACCCGGTCATGAACGGCATGGCCACGGCCGCCGACTGGATGTCGGCGGCGAGCTTTATTTCCATGGCCGGCCTGATTGCCTTCCTCGGCTACACGGGTGGTGCCTATCTCATGGGGTGGACGGGGGGCTACGTCCTCATGGCCCTGTTGTTGGCGCCTTATCTGCGTAAGTTCGGCAAGTTCACGGTGCCGGAGTTCATCGGCGACCGGTTCTACTCGAAGGCTGCGCGGGTGATCGCCGTGATCGCGCTACTGGTGGCGTCCATCACGTACGTCATCGGACAGATGCGCGGTGTCGGCATTGCCTTTTCCAACCTGCTGAACGTGCCGCTCACCGCCGGACTCATATCCGGCATGGTTGTGGTGTTCCTCTACGCCGTGTTCGGCGGCATGAAGGGCATCACCTATACCCAGATTGCCCAGTACGTGGTGATGATCTTCGCCTATACCGTCCCGGCGATCTTCATTGCCCTGCAACTCACGGGCAACCCGCTGCCGCAGCTGGGGCTGGGCTCAACGCTTGCCGGGGAAGAGACCTACCTGCTGGAGGCCTTGGACAATACCCTGGTCGACCTCGGGTTTGATCCGTACACAGGGGTCGCGGGCATGAGCATGACAAACATGTTCCTGCTTACCCTGTCGTTGATGATCGGCACCGCCGGGCTACCGCATGTCATCGTGCGGTTCTTCACGGTCCCCCGCATCCGTGACGCCCGCAAGTCCGCCGGTTGGGCGCTGCTGTTCATCGCCCTTCTCTACACCACGGCCCCGGCGGTGGGCGCCATGTCCATGTGGAACATGATCGACATGGTGCAGCCGGGTGAAGTGGGCGACCCGGAGGGCAACATTGCGATAGAAGACCTGCCGGAGTGGACGGACCGCTGGCAGGAGACCGGTCTGCTCGGGTTCGAGGATAAGAACGAGGACGGCCGCATCCAGTACTACAACGAGGACAACGAAGAGTTCCACCAGATGGCCCAGGAGGAATGGGGCTGGGAAGGCAACGAGATCGTCACCCTGGACCGTGACATCATCGTCCTCGCCACACCGGGCATTGCCAACCTGCCCAACTGGGTGATCGCACTCGTTGCCGCAGGGGGTATCGCAGCTGCACTGTCAACGGCAGCGGGTCTGTTGCTCGCCATCTCATCGGCGATCTCCCATGACTTGCTGAAAGGCGTCTTCATGCCTCGAATCAGCGAAAAACGGGAGATGATGGCGGCACGCATCAGTATGGCGGCGGCAATTCTGCTCGCCGGCTACCTGGGGCTCAATCCACCGGGCTTTGCGGCGGAGGTGGTGGCACTCGCCTTCGGTTTCGCGGCGGCCAGCTTGTTCCCGACCCTGATGATGGGCATCTTCTACAAGAAGATGAACAACTACGGGGCAATTGCCGGCATGCTGGCTGGTCTCTTGGTCACCGCCCTGTACATCTTCATCTACAAGGGCTGGTTCTTCATCCCGGGCACGAACATGCTCCCGGACCAAGAGGCGTACTGGCTGTTCGGCATCGGCACTGGTTCGTTTGGTGCCATCGGTGCGCTGGTGAACTTCGTCGTCGCCTTTGTGGTCGCGAAGATGACCGCACCGCCGCCGCAGCACATCCAGGATCTGGTGGAGAGCGTCCGCGTACCCCGCGCCGATTAAGGGGGAAACGGCAGCGACCGATGGTCAGGGTCGCGGGGGTGTTACCGGTCAACCGCCGGACACAACCGCACCCTGCCCTTGGGAAAGCCGCACGAGGGGCCCGCCACTGGCGGGCCTTTTTTTACTTCGGCCACGGTGAGGACCTGGACAGTGCGTATGAATCCCCTCTTCCAGCGAATTTTCCGGTGTGAATCGGTGGACGAGCTGTCGGAGGCCGCCATCGCCCTCCCCCACCTGCAGGGCCGGCTCGTGGATGTCGGACTGGCGGGTCCCCAGCAAGGGTTGGTCGTGACAGCCGTGATCGACGCGCTGACCCAGCGGCTGATCGAACTGGGCGAAGCTCACCTGGGGCCCGCCCCTGGTGCCTACGCTTGGCTCGCCAGCGGTTCTCAGGGGCGCCGCGAGCAGACATTCCACACGGATCAGGATAATGCCCTCATCCTGGCCGACGACCAACCCCGTGGCGCCGACGCTTGGTACCAAGCACTGGGCACCTATGTAACGGACGGGCTGGCGGCGTGCGGTATCAGCCACTGCCCGGGTGGCGTCGGCCCGCAGCATGCCGAATGGCGTCGTTCCGTCTCCGGCTGGCGCAAGGCCATCACCGCCGTCATTCGCACACCGGGCGTGCGCGAGGTGATGGTGGCATCGCACTACTTTGACTGGCGATGCATTCATGGGGAGGCCTCACTGTTCCCCGGCATCCGCCGCGCGGCCGCGGACGCGGCGGCCAGCAGCAGCCTCTTCCTGGCGCGCGTCGAACAGAACGCGCTGCGTGGCGAAGCGCCGCTGGGCGCCTTCCGTCGCCTGCGAGTGAAACGCCGAGCCCCGGACCGGGGCACCTTCAACCTCAAGCAACAGGCAATGCTCCCATTGTCTCAGCTGGCACTGGCCTACGCGCTTAAGGCGGGCGTGGTGGCGACCAACACGGTGGATCGCATCACCGCTGCCGCTGCCGCTGGCCTCATCCCGCGGGCACAGGCGCGTGATCTGCAGCTCGCACTGGAGACGGTCACCGGGCTGCGCGCGCGTTTCATCGTTGAGGCGTTTCGCCGTGGCACAGCCGCAACGAATCGCATCGATCCGGCGGTGTTGTCGGAACTCGAACTCGCGCACCTCAAATCATCTCTGGGTGCCATCTGCCACGCACAACGTGCCCTGCGCCAGGGCCATGCGCTATAAGGGGGGATCCATGCCCGCGTATCTTGCTTTGTTCAACCGCATCACCCAGGATGCCATGCGCCCGGTACGCACGCGCTGCGAGGCCCGTACACCGTGCGAATCGGTGGTGCGTCAGCTGGCCGACACCGGGGAAGAGTGCGCGGTCATCGTTGACAGGAACGGCCACGTACAGGGGCTGCTCACGCTTCAGGGTATCGCGCGCCATGTTGCGTGCCGAGTGGGCGGCGATATGCCCGTCGCCCGGGTGATGACAACCTCTCCGTATGTCACAAGGGGGGAGGTTCCCCTTTACCGGGCACTGGCGGAGATGGACGCGCGGCACGTGCGACACGCCCCAGTGATCGCGGCCGACGGTGCACTGCTTGGTGTCCTGTACGCCGACGAGGCCCGGCAACTCGCGCTTCCGCGGGGTGTGGCCCGCCTGGAACACTTGGCCACGCCCGCGACCCTGGAGGGGCTCAAGCAGGCCCGGGCCCGCCAGGTGGACATCGCACGCGCCCTGCTTGGGGACAACCCGGACGCCCGCAACGTGCAGCAGGTCATCTCGCGCCTGAACGACGATCTCCATTCCCGCCTGCTGGCACTGGCCATGGACGGTATGGATCAGGACGGTTGGGGGCCGCCGCCCGCGGGTTTTGCACTGATCCTAATGGGTTCTGCGGGCCGCATGGAGAGCTTTCTTGATCCAGACCAGGATAACGGCTTCGTCATCGCCGACTACCCGGACAGTGCGCATGGCGCCATCGATCGCTATTTCGTGGAACTCGCCCGGCGCTTGACGCAATCACTGGACACCGTCGGCATTCCCTTGTGCAAGGGGCATGTGATGGCCACCAATCCGCTGTGGCGGAAAACCCTGTCCCAGTGGCATGAGCAGATTCGGGGATGGCTGCGTCGCCGGACAGAGCAGGGGTTCCTGCAGAGCAATATCCTGCTGGATTGCCGTGGGGTTGCGGGCGAAGCGGGGTTGGCCGCTCAGCTGCGGCACGACCTGACTCACCAGTTGGCGCGGTCACGCACCTACCTGCGGGCACTCACCCTGAACGAATCGACACGAGACGTCGGATTGGGATGGTTCGATCGCTTGGTGACCGAGTCCGGGGACAGCTCCCACGCGGGGGAGATCGATCTCAAGCGCCACGGCATCATGCCCATCGTGGAGGTCGCCCGTTTCTACGCGCTCGCCCACGGCATCGAGACCGCATCAACCCCGGGGCGCCTGCAGGCACTTGCGGATGCGGGTGCCCTCTCCGCCGACGACGCGGATGCCTTGCAACACGCCCATGGTGCCGTTGCCGGGCTGATCCTGCGTCGGCAACTGGATGATCTGTCGCGGGAGCGCCCTCCAAGCAAGCACGTCGACCCGAGGACACTCACGAGGCGGGAGCGGGAGACGCTGGTGGCAAGCCTTAAAAACGTGCAGGGGATGGTCAGGCGCCTGAGCCGGGACCTTGTGGGCGCGGATATGGGCTAAGCCGGCTACGGCTTGTTGCCTTCTTGCTCCTGGCGGGCTTTACGCATCGCCAAGAGCACGAAACGAACGTTGTAGGCAAGACCAATGGCCAGCGTCAGTCCGCCTGTGATGAAAAAGAGAATAAATAGGTCCGGAATACCGAGCAATTGACCGCTCCAAAGCGCAACAATGCTGATAACGGCCATCGGGATGCCGATTTTCATCAACAAACGCAGCCACGAATCACTCGAGACCCTTTTCACGTCCTCCCCCGCGTCCATCGACCGCTCCTACCTGCTTCCACACGGCGCCTATATACTAGTCAGCGCGTCAGCGCCATTCAAGAGTGGTGCTGCTGCCCCGTCCTCTTGTCGCCACGCCGCCCCACCTGAGTGACCGCGCATGAAAACCTCGGTGGCCTGTGGTACGTTTAGGCCATATGAGACCGGGAGCCGGGGGCTGGTGGGTGTTCTCGCGCCCACGCCGGCACCCACTCGAGCGTTGGCCTGAGAGCCCCATCCGCACCGCTTAGCTGCAGGAGACAACCGATGCGCTGTTCCGCTCCCACCGCTGGCAATGCGCCGGACATGGTCCCCCTGCCTCCGACGACACGCGTCTGACACGCCGGAATGCAGGCACAGCATCAATTCGCGCTGATTTTTGTTGTCTTGGCACTGGTCGCCGGCGGGGTGACAGGCGTGGCCGTGCATATCGTCACGCCTCCGGAGAGCGATACGGCCTTTGCCGGTGCCTTGCTTGGCGGGCTGAGTGTCGCCACGCTGGTGCTCATCGCCTGGTTCGTGCTCGATCGGCTCATCATGCGGCCAGCACGAAAGCTGGTTCGCGGCATTCGGGCCCTGCTGGAATCCCGCTCACCGAACCAGTCACTGCCCCTGCCCCGTTACCACGCCTTGGGCAGTCTGCCCGATGCCACCGTCGAATTGGCCACCGCCCTGAAGGATTCGCGCCAGGAAATCCGGCAAGCGATGGATCGCGCCACGGCGCAGGTCGAGGAACAGAAGACGTGGCTCGAGGTGATCCTGCAAAGCCTGAGCGAGGGCGTGCTGGTGTGTAACCGGCGGCATCAGATCCTGCTCTACAATAACGCCGCAGTCTCCATTCTGGGTCTGCCGGAAGCGATCGGGCTGGGGCGTCCGCTGTTCAATATCCTCTCCAAGGCTCCAGTCCAGCACACGCTGGAACGACTGGAACGGCATCACGGCGACGGCGTCTCGGAGGCCGCGGAACTCACCGCGCCCTTCGTGTGCAGCAGTGCCGACGCCCGGCAAATGCTCCATGCCCGCATTGCATTGATTCTGGACCAAAATCGGGCGATCACGGGACACCTGATCACCCTGATTGACATTTCCGAGGATGTCGCCCTGCTCGCCCGCGGCGATGCCATCCGCCTCGCCCTGACCCGGGACCTGCGTGGCGTGGTGGGTAACATTCGGGCGGCAGCGGAGACGCTCAACGCCTATCCGGACATGACAGCCGAGGAGCGGCACTCGTTCGACGACGTCATCCTCAACGAGAGCGAGACGCTCAGCCGCCGCATTGAAGAGCTCGGTCAGGAGATTCGTGGGCAGCTACTGGGCCGCTGGCCAATGGCCGACCTGTTCATCAGCGATCTGGTGAGTTGCGTCCAGGAACGGCTGCGGGACCTGCCGAGCGTCCAGGTGAACCTCGTGGGGATGCCATTGTGGCTGCACGGGGATAGCCTCTCGCTCATGCAGGCCCTGGATTGTCTGATCCGGCAGCTTCACGAGGAGACCGAGGCAAGCGAATTCGATATCGAATCGCTGCTAGCCGATCAGGCCATCTATCTCGAGGTGCGCTGGGCGGGGAAACCTTTGTCCGCGGACGGGCTGGAGGCTTGGCTCGACACCCCTTGCGACGACGAGGCCAGCGGGCAGCGCATACGGGAGGTGCTGGAGCGCCACGAGTGCGAGCCCTGGAGCCAAGCCGGCCGCGGCGAGAACCAGGCCGTGGTGCGGCTGCCCCTGCCGACGCCCACACGACCCCAGTTCTTTCCGGAACCCGAGCGGCTCCCGGCTCGCCCGGAATTCTACGATTTCGGTCTCATGCAGCGGCACGCCGATGACGAGGAACTTGCCGCCACCCCGTTGCGGGATCTGTCATTCGTGGTCTTCGACTGCGAAATGACCGGACTGGACCCCATGGGCGGCGATGAGATTATCGCCATCGCCGGGGTGCGGGTCGTCAAGCACCGGGTGCTCACTGGCGAGACGTTCGAGCGGTTGGTCAACCCGGGTCGGCCCATCCCTGAGCAATCCGTCCAATTCCATGGGATCACCGACGATCAGGTACAGGACAAACCGGCCATCCAGCTCGTGCTGCGGCAGTTCAAGGACTTTGTGGGCGACGCGGTGATGGTGGCCCACAATGCCGCTTTCGACATGCAGTTCATCAGCCTTAAGCAGCACGAAAGCGGCGTGGAATTCGATAATCCGGTCCTGGATACGCTGCTGCTGTCATCCATGCTCGATGGCGACGAAGAAGACCACTCCCTGGACGCGCTCTGCGAGCGCTACGGTATCACCATCAGCGGCCGCCATTCTGCTCTCGGGGATACCCTGGGCACGGCGGAACTTCTCGTGCGTATGATCGACCGCCTGGAAGCCAAGGGGTTCGAGACCTTCGGTGAAGTCATGAAGGCATCGAACATGGCGGCCCAGATTCGCCACCGCTCCGCAATGGTGGCATCGTCGCAGCACATCTGAGCCGCTCGCGACGTGATCCGCTACCCCGACGCGCCCGTCGTTCCTATGCGGATCGGTTCAGGCGCTGCAATTGACCGAGCGTCTGCGTGTTCCCGAGAAGATCCTGAAGGGTGAAGGTGTTGAGCTGATTGATAAAGGCCTGGCGCGCGCTGTCAAACACGGTCTTCAGGGAACAACCTCCACACAAGGGGCACGGTTGGCGGTCGCAATCGACGATGGCCATAGACTCTTCCATGGCAAGGACGACATCCCCGATGGGGATTGACGCTGGTTGCTGACCAAGTGTCAGCCCACCGGCACGCCCCTTGGTCGTGATCAAATAACCATGCTGCGCGAGTCGGTGGACCACCTTGCGCAGATGCTCCAGGGAGATACCGTACGCCTGCGCGATTTCCCGCATGGTCACCCGGCGACCGCCGTGCGCGCCGGCGTACATCAATACCCGTAGACCGTAGTCCGTGTGATAGGTCAATTCCATGAACGGTTGACTCCGCCGCGGCCCGATCAGGCCGGTGGTGGCTCCGCAACGAGCCGGCTCAGGCACATTCGCCGGAACTCCGAGCCTCGCCCGAATGGTAACGAGGCCGATGCCACAGCACCAAAAGTGCCTCGCCTGTCGATCGAGGCCCGGGACTCGGTTGCCTCATACAATGTATATAGTATACATTATTTGACTGTGGGCATTTGTCGCCCGTAATTTTGCCACACGTATTGCCATGTCTCAGCGCCGGTGGGCATCCATGAGCTGCGCCCTCGGCTGGATTTCGGGAGATATCATGACCTACGTCGTCACGGAGAACTGCATCAAGTGCAAATACACGGACTGCGTGGAAGTCTGCCCTGTGGACTGCTTCCACGAGGGCCCCAACTTCCTGGCCATTGATCCGGACGAGTGCATCGACTGCACCCTGTGCGAGCCCGAGTGCCCGGTGGAGGCCATCTTCTCCGAGGACGATTTGCCTGCGGCACAGTCGCACTTCCTGGAGCTCAATGCGGAGTTGTCGCGGCAGTGGCCGGTGATCACCCAGCAAAAGGATCCGCCCGGGGACGCAGAGGAATGGGAGGATGTGCCAAACAAGCTTCAGTGGCTGGAGCGCTAGTGCCCTGTAACCGAGCCCCGTCAGCTGCACAAACACAGTCGTGAGCACGGTATTCATGGCTCAGGCCACGGTCAGTCAGGGGGCGACACCACCTCAGCGTTCCTCCCTGACAGGGTCGGCGCGCGCCCAGCGCTTGCGCCGACGGGCTTGGATCGTCTACAACAGCGCCATGACCGATACTCACTCTGACAGCGCAACACGCAAGCGTGAGGTGCGCGAATCCGCGCTGCACCGCCGCGGCCAACTCGCTGAGGCTGCTCATGCCTCGGCCAGTGCGCGGATTCGCGAACAGCTCCTGGGGCTACCGGCACTGCAGGCGGCCCGGCACGTATTCACGTTCATCTCTTTCGGCAGCGAGGTGAACACCCATCCCCTGATCGACGCCCTGCTTGCCGCTGAGTACCGCGTTGCCGTCCCCCGCATTATGGACGCCACAACCATCCGCGCCGTTCCCATGACGGGCTGGGGTGATCTGGAGGCCGGCCGCTGGGGGATACTCTCGCCGCGCCACACGACCTCCGCCCCCGGACCGTTCGATGTGTGCATCATTCCCGGGGTGGCATTCACCGAGGCCGGGGCACGCCTGGGTCATGGGCGCGGGTACTACGATCGCTGGATGGAATCGAATCAGGTTGGCACGTGTGTCGCGATCGCGTTCGAGTGTCAGATGGTGCCCACGCTACCAATGGAGCCGCATGATCGCCCAGTGGATGTCATTGTCACCGAGCAACGCGTGATCACCCCGCCTCGACACCGCCCCCAGTGATAACAGTGGCGCTGTTTATCCCTCCCAATGCGTGTTACTCTGCGCTCCGCGTTGTACCCGCCGCCTTGTTCCCGCACCCGTCGTGCGCCGGTTTCCTAAGCTGGCCGGTCCCCGCTGCTCATCGCGGACTGTTTTATGCCAGGGTCTTTCCCCGATAAGCGACTTAATCCGGGCTCCACCGGAGTCATTGCCCTGGCTGCACAAACAGGATAGTCATTGATGTCATTCGAGAGTCTTGGGGTCCGTGCCGACCTTCTGCGCGCCGTGGTCGAGCAGGGTTACGACACGCCTTCACCCATTCAGATGCGCGCTATTCCCAGCGCCCTCGCCGGCAAGGATCTGTTGGCCAGCGCCCAGACGGGTACCGGCAAGACAGCCGCCTTCGCCCTGCCGCTGCTGCAGCGGCTTTCAGCCACCACGCCGACGAAACCGCGCCGTGTGCGCGCCCTCGTCCTCACTCCAACCCGCGAGTTGACGGTCCAGGTGACTGAAAGCGTGCGAACGTACGGCCGCCACTTGCCGGTGAAATGCACGGCCATCTATGGCGGTGTCGCCATCGGGCCGCAGATGCGCGATCTGGGGCGGGGCACGGACATTCTCGTGGCCACACCAGGCCGGCTGATGGACCACATGCAGCGCGGTACCATTAAGCTCGATCATGTCGAGGTCCTCGTCCTCGACGAAGCGGACCGCATGCTGGACATGGGCTTTCTGCCCGCCATCGAGCGGATCGTCAAAACACTGCCGCGCGAGCGTCAGACGCTGATGTTTTCCGCGACATTCTCGGCGCCCATCAGCAAGCTGGCCAACCGTTTCCTGCACCAACCGGAGGTGATTGAGACCGCTCGCCGGAACGCCGCTGCCGCGGCGGTGGAGCAGACGGCCTACATGGTGGACCCGGAGCGCAAGCGCGAGCTGCTCTCTCATCTAATCGGTGCCGATGATTGGAGTCAGGTCCTGGTTTTCACGCGCACGAAACGCGGTGCCGACAAGCTCGCGAAACAGCTGGAGCACGACGGTATTCGGGCCACGGCCATCCACGGCAACAAGAGCCAGGCAGCGCGGAGCAAGGCCCTCAAGGCGTTCAAGCACCATTCGGTGCGCGCCCTGGTGGCCACCGACGTGGCGGCGCGGGGCATCGATATCGACCAGCTACCTTATGTGGTCAACTTCGACATCCCCAGCAATCCGCAAGATTACGTCCACCGCATCGGGCGCACGGGGCGGGCCGGTCAGGACGGTGCTGCGGTATCGCTTGTTTGCGCCGACGAGGCGCGGGATTTCGCAGGTATCCGCAAGCTCGTGGAGACCGACATCCCCGCCGAGATCCGGGATGGTTTCGAGCCGACCAACAAGAGAGCAACCACGCAGCCGAAGCGCTCAAGCCGCAACACCAATCAGCCCGGCGCGCCACGGCATCAGCGCAGCAACAGTGGTGCGCGTAGCGGTGGCCGGCAACGCACTGCCAGGTAAAGGTATAGTGAATTGCCTGCGGGGCGCCTGGGACACCCTGTCCCGCACGCCCCGCAGGTAGACTAATTTGTTCGGCAAACCGTGGCGAGTTCGCGTTTTCGATTACCGGGCGGCAACCTCATCGGCGGGGCTGCTGTCGACTGTGGCGGATTGTTGCTGCGTTGACTGGGTATGCGCCGAACCCGTGTCACCGTTCGTCATGGCCCTCATCGAGGAGACCTGGAGTTGTTCCATGAGGTCCAGCCAGCGTTGATTCGTGGTCTGGGCAGCCTCCATGAAGCAGCTGAAGAGTTCCGGCTGAACGGAGATCATCGCCGTCGGCTCACGGTTTTCCGCGGCCTTCGCGAAGGTCTTGTTGATCCTGTCACCTGTTTTTACCAGATCATCCACCTGGGCCCGTGACGCGTTCTGCATCACCTCCTGCAGCTCGCTGGTGAGCTCCTGCATGCGCTGCATCCGTTGCTCAGCCTCCTTGATCGCCGTCGTCCACGACTCGGCAAATGCTGTTAGATCGACCGGCGTGGTCTTGGATGCGGCTTGCTGGGGCTGCTTGCTGTTAGCCATCTCGCGTTGTCTCCTGTCTCGCGGTATTGCGATTGATTTGCATGGCGACCGTCTACTGGCCTGCGATTGGTCCTTGAACAATCGGGCCGGCACGGCAACCCGATTCTTGGGGGACCAAAGTACCCTTTTGCCGGATCGCAGCCCATTCGGAATTACCGGAAGTCCAGTCATGTTGTCCCTTAACGCATGATGGCCGTACTCGCGGATGCGGCGTCAAAACGCCCCGACGTTTTTGATCTCCTCCTCAACCAGGTTGGCCTTGATAGCCATTCGAATCAGGTCGCACAGGCTTGTCGCCTGGGTCTTTTGCATGACCCTGGATCGATAGACTTCTACAGTCTTCGGGCTGATCTGTAACGCGCTGGCGATCTCCCGGTTCGACAAACCTCTGACCAGGGCGATGGCAACGTCGAATTCTCTGCTTGTCAAGTCAGAGAAAATCGCCCGCAGGTCCCGTCGCCGCTCGCGGCTCTGTGATGCGTTGCGGGCACGGCGTTGTGCATCATGCACCGCATCCAGCAACATCTGCCCGTTGAAGGGCTTCTCCAGTACATCCGCGGCCCCACTCTTGAGCGCCTCGACAGCGGTGGGCACGTCGTTTGGCTCCAACAGCAGGATCGCCGGGGCGTTAATACCGTATAGTGGCAGCTGCTGAATGAAATGCGCTCCCGCCACCCCGGCTGTCCCAACATCGGCCAGCACACACTGCCAACGAGAACTGAGGGCTCCTTTCGCCCACAACGCATCGGCCGAGTCAAACCACTCGGCGTCGATATGAACGGATGACAGAAGTTGCCGGAGGCTGGCCAGGATCTCGGGATCCTCCTCGACGACAGCGATGCTCGGCTTGGCAGTGGCTTTCATGGCGACCTCTCCCCCTAGTGTCCTGTAACCGGAATGTCTAGGATCGTTGAGGTACGTGGAACCCCGCACATGCAGGGTATGCAGTCTGGACGCTATCCCCACAACATTACCACGGTATCGCCCATTGCGGCTGCGAACTTCCACAACTGGACTACGGTTATCCCTAATATCTGGCTTGGCCCTGGGTTTGTATGCTATGTAGTCGGGCATACCGTCGGCGAGCGATCGAGCGGTTTTCCCACCATAAATACTACAAGACGCGAGGAGAGGATGGAGTATGAGACCAGTCTACAGGAATACGACGACGAACCAGCCACGCCTGGTCCGACACGCGCTGTTTTCGGCATGGCTGGAGTTTGCACGCACGCTTGACTGGTCTTCGCAAGCGAGCCAGCAGTCGACAGTGCTCGCTTTCAGCGCACTGCAGCGAATCTTCCGTGCGGCGCGCGAGGCTTCCCCAGATGGTGGGAGCCCGGATCGTTCATGAGTCAGGAGCCCATCGTCTACGTTGTCGACGATGACCCGATGATCCGGGAGTCCATCGAAGCATTACTGAATTCCAAGTCGATCCTGACCCGTGCATTCGCTGATGCCTCGGCGTTTCTCGAGGCGTACGACCCGGAGACCCCGGGTTGCCTGATCGTGGACGTGCGTATGCCGGGAGCAAGTGGCCTGGACCTGCAACGGGAACTCCAACGTCGCGGGCAGGTTATTCCCGTCATCGTCATCAGTGGCCACGGCGATGTGCCCATGGCCACGCGAGCCATCAAGAGCGGGGCGTTGGATTTCATTCAGAAACCATTCGATACGAACAAGCTGATCGCGCGAGTCGACGAGGCGCTGAAACAGGACTCCGAGCAACGCTTCCGCAAGCAGCGCACCCGCACCCTCATTGCCCGCATGGCCCTGCTTTCAGATCGGGAGCGGGAGGTTCTTCTGGGTGTGGTCAACGGGCGCTACAACAAGACCATCGCCACTGAGCTCGGTGTGAGCGTGTCGACCGTCGAGGCCCACCGACGCAACATCATGCGCAAGCTACGGGCACAGACGCTCTATGAACTGATCTACATTGCCGATACCTTCTGGGATAGGCGCAGCCGCTGATCAGCCCTTAACTAAAGCCTCACCAAGAGCGGGCAAACGAAACCTGAACGTGGGGCTCGGGCCAGGTTCCGGAAGCACCAAAACGCCGCCGTGGGATTCAATGATGGAATTGCTGATCGGCAATCCGAACCCCAACCCTCCTGGCTTCGTGGTGAAGAATGGCTCGAGTAGCCGCCGGTGATTGTCGACCGTGACACCGGGACCGTTGTCCGCCACCCAAACCTCAGCCCAGTGGTCGGTATCCTGGAGCGTGGCTGTGCCAATCTCGATCTCCCGAGTGCCGGGCTGCTGCTCCAATGCCTTGACGGCATTCTGGAGCAGGTTCAGTAACACCTGCTGGATCTCGACGGGGTCCGCCATAACCAGCGGCAGTTCCCGCGTCCTGTTCAGACGTAGCTGAATCCGACGCTGCCGCAGCTCCCAATCCACGAACTGGATGGATTCCTTGACCATTGCATTCATGTCAAGCGGCTGGCGTTGGCCGGCGGAATGGCGCGCAAGGCGTCGCATGCGCTGAATGATCTGACCCGCGCGTTGACCTTGTTGCACCACATGGTTCATGAGCTCCCCCACCCGGGTGCCGTCGCCCGCCAAGTCATTCCCCAGGAGGTTACGGCAGGCTTGAGCGTAATTGATCACGGCCGTGAGCGGCTGGTTGATTTCATGCGCCAGACCGCTTGCCATGCCGTCCAGAGTCGTGAACCGGGAAACACGCGCGAGATGTTGCTGCAGGCGCCACACCTGATCCTCGGCACGCTTGCGCTCGGTGATATCGATCAAGGTCCCCACCGAAGCCGCCTGGCCCTGCAGCAACACGGTCGCCCCCCAGGCAATGACATCCCGCACCGAGCCATCCCGCGCCACGCAACGCACCTCGTAGGGCCGCCCCTGTCTTCCGCCGGCGCGGCTTTCCATGCGTTCCGCGACCATTTCCCGCTGCTCGGGCACCACGAGATCCAGCGGACCCATGTAGCCGATCATCTCCAACGGCTCATAGCCGAAGAGTTCCGCCATGGCGGGATTAACATACAGGAAGGTCCCGTTCTGGTAGACGCAGATCCCGGCGAGGGAGGCTTCCATCACAACCCGGCACTTCGACTCACTCTCGCGCAGTGCCTTCCCCACAGACATGACATCTGTGACGTCGCGGGTCATACCAAACACGGTCTGCACGTCTCCCTGGGCGTCGAATTCCGGGATAATGCGGGCATCGAAGCAGCGTTCACGACCGTTGAGGGAAGTGCACACGTAAAACGCTTCTTCGGCACCCGTTGTGAACACCCTGTTCAATGCCTGTTCCCAGCGGGACACCAATGCTTCGGGTAAGTCCAATTGCCGATGCGCGCGACCGAGGAGTTGCTCCCGCGAGGCTCCAAAGGCACGCACGGTTGCGCGATTGACATAGACGTGGCAAAGCTTCCGGTCGAACCTGGCAATCAGCTCCGGGGATTCCTCGACAACGCGACGAAACATCTCCGATTGATCCGAAGACACCGCCGCCCCTGGGGATGCCGCCTTGGACTCCGCCGACTTAAGACCCTTGCCGCCCAGCCCGTTGAACGAGGTCATCGCGCAAACGCTCCGTCACTGCGGGGCTTCATCCGAAAGGCCCCATTCCGCGATCGCAGGCGCCGGTCAACGGCGCCGGCGCGCAGCTTGTGATCCAGGAGCATCCGGACCGGCGGACGCCCTCCTTCAGGTGCGCTATTCATCGAATCGATGGCGGTTGTCGAACGGCTGCGTGGTGTGCAAAGACGCTGCCTCCCCAATGCTGTAAGACACACACCGCTGTGACGCCAACGGCATGATCCGCCAGCCATCGTCGCGGAAGTACAAGCACCACCGAACGCTCGTCTCTCCGGTCTAATCACAAAGCGGCACTATAGCGTAAGGCGGCGCCCGGTCTCTGAGAATCAGGGAATTCCTTAGTCCGCTTGCGGTCATCCCGCCCGCGCCAGGAGTTGCCGGACGGTGGCTCGGCGAACGATGGCGTGAGTAACCACGCACTTGGGCAGGGTACCATAACCCCGACCCCAGCGACCCTGCAGACGGCTCGTGGCGCTGTGAGTGAATGCGCACGGTCGCGAAGGCGAGCACTAGTGTCCTGTCACCGCCGCTTGGCCAGAAACCTGTCCAGGTTATTGGCAAAGACCTGTCGGTTTCTGTGACTCATTGCCGGTGCGCGCCCCGTATCGATTCCGCTCGCGCGTAGAGTATCCATGAAATCCCGCATGTTGAGACGGGCGCGTATGGTCTCCGTCGAGTAAAGCTCGCCGGCGGGATTGAGGGCATAGGCTCCCTTATCGATGACCTCCGCCGCGAGGGGGACATCGGCAGTAATCACCAGATCATTCGCCTCCAGTTGTTTGACTATTTCATTGTCCGCGACGTCGAAGCCAGGGCTGACCTGGATCCTGTCAATGAACCGTGACGGCGGAATCCAAACTGGCTGATTGGCGACCAGCGTCAGCCGTACCCCCGTGCGCTCCGCGGCCCGGAAAAGGATATCCTTGATCACCCCGGGGCAGGCATCCGCATCAACCCAGATTCTCATGGCCTGTTCCTTCCGCTTGGATAAGTACGAACGTACGAACGCCGCGCAGGCGATTGTCGCCTCTGCATGACCTGCGTCAATCCGTGATCGTCCAGCCTCCGGGATACTGCCACCAACATGCCCGCTAGAGGCCCGCAGCGATGGTCAAGCAATCCGCGCTGAGGCGCTGGCCAGTGCCGGCTGCGCTAGTAACCGCTTACATGTTCCTGGTCATGCTCCCCCTGATACTGGCGGCTGTCCAGGGTCTTGAACCAAGGCCCTGCCACTCCTTTCTATACACTTGGGCCATGGGCGTCGCGCAATCGCTCGATGTGGACGGCCAAGGCTGGCTGCAACTGCCATTACTCCCAGGTCTGGGTGGACTGATCGCCTGGCTCGAACTCCGTCGGCCCCTGTTCCCGCTGACAGCGCATCCGTTCTCTATCGGGTTCGCCTTACGCTAAATGAGACAATCAAGCGCACAACTCAAATGGACGTGGTCCGCCCGGCGGGTGGGGCTGCTACTGGGGCCCGCCGTTGCGATGGGAATGCTGGCCTGGGGCGCCCCCGGAGACCTTGCGGTGCACGCATGGCTGGTCGCCATTTTGGCGCTGTTCATGGCGATTTGGTGGGTGACGGAGGCCGTACCCATTCCAGTCACCGCTCTGCTCCCCGTCGCGGTCCTCCCGGTCTTTGGCGTCGGCACAACGGCTGAAATTGCCGCACCCTACGCCAACCCACTTGTATTTCTGTTTCTGGGCGGTTTTCTCATTGCCCTCGCCATCCAGCGCTGGGACCTGCATCGGCGCATTGCGCTGCTGATCCTCCACTACTCCGGGCAGCGCCCCCACCACGTGGTGGCCGGTTTTATGGTTGGCACTGCCGGGCTGAGCATGTGGGTGAGCAACACGGCGACGGCGGCCATGATGCTTCCCATCGGCCTGTCGGTGGTGGTGGTCATGGAAGGCCACCGTGGCAATGAGGCGAGTGAAGCGCAGCGCCGCTTTACGCGTGCTTTGCTGCTCGGTATCGCATTCGCCGCCAATATCGGCGGTATCGGAACCCTGATCGGGACACCACCGAACGCCATTCTGGCCGCATTCATGGCGGAGACGTACGGTGTTTACATCGGATTCGGCCAATGGATGATGATCGGCGTGCCGGTGAGCCTCTCGCTGCTGGTGCTGTGCTGGTGGATTCTTACGCGCTTGGCCTTTCCACTGGAGCGCACCGCCATCGCCGGTGTGACCGAATTGATCGCGCAAAGGCGCGCAGAATTGGGGCCTATCACGCCAACCGAGCGCCGTGTGCTCGCGGTGTTCGCGCTCACCGCCCTTGCCTGGGTTCTGCGCCCCTTGTTGGAGCATCAGTTTGACGGCGTCAACCTCTCCGACGCCGGCATCGCCATTGTCGGCGCCATTGCGCTTTTTCTCCTCCCTGCGGCTGACCATCATCAGGGCGCCTTGCTGGATTGGTCGAGGACCCGCGAACTGCCTTGGGGCGTCATACTTCTTGTGGGCGGCGGACTGAGCCTCGGCACAGCGATCGAATCCAGCGGGCTGTCCACCGCTGTCGCCGCGCAGTTGATCGGCATGGGGACGTTGCCGATCGTCATGACAATCGCCGCCATAGCCGCATTCACGGTGCTGTTGAGTCATGTGGCCAGCAATACAGCCACGACTGCCATGCTGTTGCCTTTGGTCACCAGCATTGCGGTGACCACCGACCAGGCACCGGCGTTCCTCGCGGTACCCGTGGCATTAGCTGCCTCGTGCGCATTTATGCTACCGGTAGCGACACCGCCCAATGCCATTGTGTTTGGCAGTGAGCGTTTGCACGTCGTGGATATGGTGCGCGCCGGTAGCGGAGTCACGCTGATCGCACTCCCGCTCATTACCGTTGCAAGCCTGCTGCTCGCCCCGCTGGTTCTGGCGCAGTGAAAATCCCGGGCAGACTCGGCGTGCCGGCAGGCCCGCCTCTGTGCTCCCATGGCGACGGCTCGCCGCAAGTCCATCACCATCAAGCGCGTGGCGCGAGCGCGGGCGAGCGGCTTCGCCGCCAGACGGCCACATGGATCCCGGCCGCGGTTGACCTGTATCGATAAGCATGGGAAATACTTGACAAGGGCCGCGTGCGCCGCGCCCCGGCGATGCGGATTCGCGAGCGAGAGAGGAGAAGTGAATCATGCCAACGCTTGACGTCAATCCCGAGACGGTGTGCCATTTAATCCAGCTTGCCCGGGAGTTTCATGCCCAGGAGGCGGTGGTTTTTCCGGACGACCCGATCAGTCCGACCGAGGACTGGCCCACGCAAATTCTTGCGGCCCATGCCAGCGATCCAACGCTGTCCGAGTTCCGCTCGATCATCGCCGACCTCTACCCCGATCAACAAGTTCAGGTGGTGGCCCTGCTGTGGTTGGGACGCGACGATTACACTGAATCGGACTGGGAAATGCTCGTGCAGGACGCAGAAGACGCCTGGAACCCCCGCACGGCGGAGTATCTGATTGCACATCCGCTGCTCGCCGAGCACCTCACTGATGGACTTGAACTGTTGGGCTATCATTGCGAGTAACGGAGATGAAACCAGGCAGGATCAGATGCAACGCGCTGAGGGCAGCGCGCACGCCGGTGAGGCGGAGTGAACTCGTGCGTCATCCAGGGCTTGTGCAGGGGTCACCATCAAGCAAAGCGCTGCATCACGACCGTCGAGGCCGACCACCGCGAACTCGGGCCGCTCAATCCACGCTGTGTGCCGGGAGCGAAAACGGACGCTGAAAGTGAACGCAGCACGGTCAGTCAGCGGGCGCGACAGCCGGTTGCCGCGTCCCTGCGCCGGTGAAAGGACGAGTTGCCTGGCCGCCGCTCACCAGGGAGAACCGGCCTCTCCACTAATCAGTGGGGTTTTTTTCAGCAGCGTCAGTGTCTATGACACAGGGGAAGGAAGCCTGCGGCCGGCTTGAGTCCTGCGCTTTCTCCGCTGGCGGCTAAGCTTACCTCGCAACAATACTGGTCGCAAGATGACGGAGAGCACCCAGGAGGCCTCGAATGCCCACGATCAACATTAACGGAAATGACATTTACTACGAGGACCAGGGGCCGAAGGACGCGCCAGCTCTTGTCTTGAGTCATTCGCTGTTCTTTGACCACCGCATGTTTGTGAATCAGGCGAAAGCGTTCCCCCCCCAGAACCTGCGCGTCGTCTGCTACGACCACCGGGATCAGGGGCGAAGCGGCAGGAGCGCCGAATCCCCCGTCTCCATGGACTCCCTAGCCGATGATGCGGTTGACCTGATCGACGCTCTGGATCTTTCGCCCTGCTATTTCGCGGGCAGCTCAATGGGCGGATTCATCGCATTGCGGCTCGCCGCACGCCGGCCGGACCTGCTGCGCGGCTGCATCGTCATGGCCTCAAGCGCCGAACCCGAATACAGCTTCGACGAATTGCACCCCCTGGTGGAAGGGATTCGCGCCGAGGGTACGGCAGCTTACATCGATCAGCTCATGTACATCATGTTCGGGGACGATACGCTAGCGAACCCAGGCATGGCCGAGGTGCGGGAATTCTGGAAGAGCCACATGCTGAGCCTGGAGCCCGATATCGCCCGAACCGCGGATGGGGTCATCCGCCGGCAAGGGGTGCTCGACGAGCTGCAGGACTGCACGGTGCCCCTGCTCCTGCTCCCCGGGGCGCAGGACCACGCCTACCCGCCGCAACTCTCGGAGAACATTCTCGATGTGGTGGAGAACGGCGAAATGGTGACCATCGCCGGGGCCGGACAGTCCCTCGCGCTGGAGCAGCCTGCGAAGGTGAACAGCCACATCCTTGAGTTCATAAACAATACATAACCCCGAAGCCGGGGCAGCGCCATTGCTTACCCCCTTCCTCCCGTGAGGACTGCGGGGCCGGCTGCAGCGCCGCCGCATCATCCAGCGCAATGGTGCGGCGGCATGTGCCATGGGCAGTACAAAGCCTGCAGCAGCGCGTGTGCTCAGGGCATGGACTGCCCGCCCGCAGGGTCGCCAGGCGTGCAGTGGCGTGCACCAGAGCTGGCTCCATCCTCTGCCGGATTTCGCCCGCGAGAACAGCCGGCTGGACCAGGATTCGGGGGCTCCACCCCGGTGACATCGACCCGCAGGTCCTGCAGACGCGCGGCAATCGGTTCAGGATAGTCGTCCTGCTGACGGCCGCCGATGTGCTGCGCCAGAAAGCGCTCCATACCGGCGATGAAGGCAAGTCGATTGGTCTCGTTCACAAACCCGTGCCCTTCGTCTTCGGCGACCAGGTACTCCACATCATGCCCGGCATCGCGCAAAGCGGTGACAATCTGGTCGGACTCGGCCTGAACCACCCGTGGATCGTTGGCCCCGTGTACCACCATAAGTGGGGCCCGCATTTGCTCCGCGGAGAACAACGGCGACTGCTCCTTCAGCCGCTCCCGGTCCCCGGGGTCGTCCGGGTTACCAACCCGCCGATGCCACTGCACGATGCTCGACTTCCAGTACGGCGGAAACGACTCGATCATGCTGATGATATTCGACGGTCCCACCACCGACACGCCGGCGGCGTAGAGCTCCGGGGTGAACGCCAGCCCGGCCAAGGTCGCAAACCCGCCGTAGGAGGCGCCGTAAATGGCCACTCGGTCCGGGTCGGCAATGCCTTCGTCGATGAGGTGTTGCACGCCGTCGGTAATGTCATGTTGCATGGCGCCGGTTCCCCATTCCTGGTTGCCGGCATTGAGAAACTCCTGCCCGTAGCCGGAAGAGCCACGGAAGTTCGGCTGGAACACCGCATAACCACGGTTTGCGAGGAATTGCACTGACCCGCGGTAACCCCAGGTATCCCGCACCCAGGGGCCGCCGTGGGGGTGCACCACCACAGGCAGCTCCTCACCGTCGGCACCCGGCGGCAGTGTCAGGTAGCCGGGGATCTCCAGGCCGTCGCGGGCCTCATAGCGAATGGGCTCCATGGTGGCCAGATGCTCGCTGGGCAGATCGGGACGCGACCTGTAGAGCGTGTCCAGCTCACCGGCTTCGGCGTCGTAAAGGTAGACCGTTCCCGGATCCGTATCGCGGGACAGGGACACGGTCCAGCGGGACTCATCCTGGGTCATGGAGCTGATGTCCAGATTCCCCTCGGGCAGCAGCGACTCCAGGCGCTCCAGGTGCCCCGCGAACGCATCGTCCTGCGGATAGATCCGTTGATGATCGCCGTGGTATACGGTGGCGAGAAGACGGTCGTCGTCCTCGGAGAAGATCACATGCGCCAGATCGACCTCTCCGTCCGGATCGCTGTGGACCTCTTCTTCCTCTCCGGTTTTCGGGTCAAACAACGCGAGCTTCACCAGATCCCGGTCGTCACCGGCGTTGGTGCGCAGGTAGAGGCGCTGACCGTCCGGGTGGAAGCGGGAGATACCGCAGCTCTCGCCGAAGGCGCATTCGTAGATCGTCTTGAGGTCTTCGCCATCGGCGGTGACCTCGAGTATCTGCGTGCCGCCATCGTCGGTTTGCCGGCTGGCCTTGCGCAGCTCACCCTCATGGAAATGCCAGCTGTGGATACCCTCGTCGTTCTTGGCAACCCGCTCCCGCTCCCCGGTGGCGGTGTCCACCCGGTAGACGTCGTGATATGCGGGATTGCGCACATTCAGCCCGATGAAGATCGTGTCGGGATCCTCGCGGGGCACGTGGTAGATCACAGCGCGCGCGTCCTCGACGTCGGTAAGCTTGCGTGAGGCCGGCATCTTTGCATCCTCCTCGGCCTCGACGAAGGGGTCCACCGCGCGCACCTGGTAGTTCTCGTCGCCCTCGGCATCCTGGACATAGAGGATGGATTTGCTGTCCCGGCCCCAAAAATATCCACCAACCGAGCGGTCGTAGGCCGTGACAGGGCGGGCGTCTTCGAATGGTTCATCGACTCCCTTGACCCAGATGTTCATGGCCCCTTCGAAGGTGCTCAGAAACGCGACCTCCTCGCCATTCGGCGACAACCGCGCGGCCATGTACTTCGGATCCTCGAAAAACCGCTGCATGTCGATCAGCGGCGGCTCCCCGTTGCCCGCGGCCGATGACCCTGCGGCAGAACCAGCAGCAATCAGCCCGACCAGGATCAGCAATCCTCTAGCCCGCATAGAAACTCCTGCTCGTGGTTGGCGGTCAATCTCAGCCTGTCCATGACGCGGTGCCAGTCCTCAGACGCCTATGGACCGCCGCCACCGCATGAAGTTGCATGGACATCCAAGCAGAGACAGATGACCATGTACACCGAGACAGTTCACTATGGAACACCACCATGAGAGACTCGCCACGCAACCCGGTGAAACGCGAATCCGTGGCCGCCCCCGCTGGGATGGCACCCGGGTCCGGCCTGGAGACGCCTCGGTGACGCGCCGAATCCTGGCAGCACCTGCATGCGGCGGACACCAGCGTGATGCGCTGCGCCTGCGGCGCCACTGCCTGTGGCAACCTCGCGATCCAGGTGTCCGCCGGTGACTCTCGTCCACGTTTCACGTGAGTGACTGGAGTCGGTGGTGCCGCCAACGCGCCATGAGCTGGCACGGTTCCGAAGTGAAGATCAATCAGGGGAGAGTCCGGCCATGCAAGTATGTGACGGCTTTGCAGGGGCAGTCGGCAACACGCCGCTCATTCGGCTGCAAGGGTTGTCCGAGGAGACGGGGTGTAACATTCTCGGCAAGGCAGAGTTCATGAACCCCGGAGGCTCTGTCAAGGACCGGGCCGCGCTGTATATCATCCGGGACGCCGAGCGTCGCGGTGAGCTGCGCAAGGGCGGTACCGTGGTTGAAGGCACCGCCGGAAACACCGGCATCGGGCTCGCCCATATCTGCAATGCCCGCGGCTACCGATGCGTCATCGTCATCCCGGATACCCAGACCCAGGAGAAGATCGACCTGCTCCGCACCCTCGGTGCCGAGGTGCACACGGTGCCCGCGAAGCCCTACAAGGATCCGAACAACTACCAGAAGATCGCCGGGCGTATGGCCGGCGAGATGGACAACGCCATTTGGGCGAACCAGTTCGATAACGTGGCCAATCGCCAGGGCCACTATGAAACGACGGGCCCCGAAATCTGGGGCCAGACCGACGCCACCCTGGACGCCTTCGTCGCCGCAACGGGTACCGGGGGGACGCTGGCCGGGGTCGCGCATTACCTCAAGGAACAATCCAGCACAGTGCGCTGCGTTCTCGCCGACCCGAGCGGTAGCGCCTTGTATCGCTATGTCACGACCGGATCGCCGGAAGTCGAAGGTGAAGGCTCCATCACCGAAGGCATCGGCAGCACTCGCGTCACCGCCAATCTGGACGGCGCTCCCATTGACGATGCCTGCATGATTCCGGACCAGGAGGCAGTGAGCATGGTCTACCGGCTGTTGCACAAAGAGGGTCTTTTTCTGGGCAGTTCCTCCGGCATCAATGTCGCCGCGGCGGTGCGCCTGGCCCGGGAGATGGGGCCCGGTCATACCATCGCGACAATTCTTTGCGACGGTGGCTCCCGGTATTACTCGCGACTGTTCAACCTGGAGTGGCTTCAGGGGAAAGGGCTGCAGGCAGATCCCGCGGCTGTATCCTGATTACCCGACCTTGGCAAACGGGCAGTAACCCGCCGCGGGCAACGCGCCCAATTTACGGGACAGGACACCAGTGTCCTGTCCCGTAAATAACGTTACGATTGTCGCGGCCCTGACGGCGCCTGACGGCGTTGCGCCTCCTCGCCGTAGTCCCCGCTACGCCTCGTCGGCGCGCCTTGCCAGGAACCGTCAGGATCCACGCCAATTTTCGCAACTTATTTACGGGACAGGACACTAGACTAACGTCAAGGTAGTGTGTAAAGCCTCGCTACCCGGCACCGTCTGGCAGCTCGTGAGGTGGTGAATGCAAACCTATCACAATGCCTTGGAACTCATCGGCAACACGCCGATGGTGGAAGTCACCAGCCTCGACACCGGCCCTTGCCGGCTGTTTCTGAAGCTGGAAAACATGAATCCGACCGGGTCGATCAAGGACCGCATCGGGCTCTCGATGGTCGAGGCCGCTGAGGCCTCGGGTGAGCTTCGGCCCGGGGGCACGCTGGTGGAGGGCACGGCAGGCAATACCGGTCTTGCGCTCGCGCTCATCGCGCAGCAAAAAGGCTACCAGCTGATCCTGGTCATTCCGGACAAGATGAGCCGGGAGAAGGTCTTCAACCTCAAGGCGATGGGCGCCGAAGTCGTGATGACCCGCTCCGATGTGGGTAAGGGCCACCCGGAGTATTACCAGGACAAGGCACAGCGCATCGCCGATGAACGCGAGAATGCCCTCTACGTGAACCAGTTCGGCAACCCCGCCAACCCCCTGGCCCATGAACGGGGCACGGGCCCCGAGATCCTGCGCCAGATGGATGGCCATCTTGACGCCCTGGTCTGCGGCGTCGGTTCCGGCGGGACAATGACCGGGCTCTCCCGGTGCTTTGCCGAAGCCTCGCCGGAGACAGAACTGGTGCTGGCCGACCCCGAAGGCTCCATCCTGGCCGATTATGTGGCAACCGGAGAGGTACGCACGGACAGCGGCTCCTGGCTGATCGAGGGGATCGGCGAGGATTTCATCCCGCCGGTGGCGGATCTCTCCCGGGTGCATCAGGCCATCACCATCAGCGACAAGGAGAGTTTCCTGTGCGGCCGCGAGCTGCTGCGCCGCGAGGGTATCCTCGGCGGCACGTCGACGGGCACTTGCGTGGCTGCAGCGCTGCGCTATTGCCAGGCGCACTCGCAACCCAAACGGGTGGTGACCTTCGTCTGCGATACCGGCAATAAGTACCTGTCGAAGATGTACAACGACCACTGGATGATCGATCAGGGCTTCATCGAGCGCCGGCATTACGGCGACCTGAGGGATCTCATCAAGCATCCGTATACCGAGAACGACACGGTTGTCATTGGCCCCGATGAGCCCCTGATCACGGCCTATGCGCGCATGAAGCTCTACGACATCTCGCAGCTGCCGGTACTCGAGGGTGACCGCATTGTCGGCATTATGGATGAGTCGGACGTGCTGATGGCCGTCTACGGCGCCGAAGAGCGCTTCCAGGCGCCCGTGCGGGACGTCATGGTCACGGATCTGCAAAAAGTCGATGTGCATGCCAGCCTGGATGACCTGGTCCTGATCTTCAGTCAGGACCACGTGGCCATCGTCACCGACGGTGAGCAGTTCCAGGGACTGATCACGCGCATCGACCTGCTGAACTATTTGCGGCGCCGAATCGGCTAAGCACCCCCTGGACAGCCCAATGAGGAGACGCCATGAACGCGCACGATAAACCGCACAAGCTCGCGACACGCGTCATTCACGCAGGCCAGCCACCCGACCCCTCCACTGGCGCGATCATGACGCCGATCTACGCGAACTCCACGTATGTCCAGGAGAGCCCGGGCCGCCATCGGGGCTTTGATTACTCCCGCACAAGCAATCCTACGCGGTTGGCCTACGAGCGCTGCGTGGCCGACCTGGAGGGCGGCCGCGCAGGGTTCGCCTTTGCCTCGGGTATGGCCGCAACCGCAAGCGTGCTGGAGCTCCTGGACCATGGCAGCCATGTCATCGCCATGGACGATCTATATGGCGGGACCTACCGGCTGTTCGAGAATGTGCGCCGGCGCTCCGCGGGGCTGGAGTTCAGTTTCGTCGATCTCAGCGACGACGATGCCGCGGGGCAAGCGCTGCAAAAGAACACTCGCATGGTCTGGGTGGAATCCCCCAGCAATCCCTTGCTCAAGCTCGTGGATCTGGAGCGAATCGCGGCGTTTGCGCGCAAGCATGGGCTAATCAGCGTCATGGACAACACATTCGCGACGCCGATGCTGCAACGCCCGCTGGATCTCGGGTTCGATGTCGTCGTCCACTCAGCGACGAAATACCTCGGCGGCCACTCCGATGTGGTCGGTGGCATCGCGGTGGTCGCAGACCATTCCGAGCTTGCCGAGCAGCTCGCCTTCATCCAGAACTCCGCCGGCGCCATCGCCGGGCCGTTCGACAGCTTCCTGGCGCTGCGCGGCATCAAGACGCTGTCGCTGCGCATGCGCCAGCACTGCGAGAGCGCGCGCGCCATTGCCCAATGGTTGGAAGGGCACGAGGCGGTCAGCCGGGTGCTCTATCCCGGGCTGAAAAGCCACCCACAGCACGCGCTCGCGAGCCGACAGATGGCGGACTTCGGCGGTATGGTCACGATGGTTGTCAAAGGCGGGGAAGCGCGCGCGCGCCGTGTGCTGGAGGGCTGCCGCCTGTTTGCACTGGCCGAAAGCCTCGGTGGTGTAGAGAGCCTGATCGAACACCCGGGCATCATGACCCACGCCTCGGTCCCCGCGGAGACGCGCAGGCAGCTGGGTATCGAGGACGGACTCATCCGTCTGTCAGTCGGCATAGAGGACTGCGACGACCTGATCAGCGACCTGGCCGACGCCCTGCAAGCGCCTTGATGGATGACTCCCGCGGTGTTGATCGCCCCTGTCGCCAACCCGGGCGCAAGGGACCATGACTGGCCGATTTAGGGTCCAACAGGTCTTCCTGGATGGTTTCAGTGCGATTGCACCCATGCTCCCCGGCGTGGTGCCGTTCGGTATGACGGCGGGCATCGCCGCCGTGGAGGCGGGGCTCGACCCGCTGATGGCAATGGGCATGTCGCTGATCATATTCGCCGGCGCCGCGCAACTGGTGGTCGCGCAGCTCATTGGCGATGGCGCCCTGCCGCTGATCGTCGTCCTCACGGCGTTGATCATCAATCTGCGTCTTGTGATGTACAGCGCCTCCCTCGCGCCCCATTTCGGCCCACTGCCCCTGCCCTGGCGGGCATCGGCCGCCTACCTGCTTACGGACCAAGCGTACGCCGTCAGCATCACTCGTTTTCTGCACGGTTCGGTCGGCGGCCCCAAACTCTGGTTCTACCTGGGTACAGCTTTTCCGCTCTGGGTGATCTGGCTGGCGGCGACAGCGCTGGGTGTGTGGCTGGGTGCAGCCGTTCCGGCGGCCTGGCAGGTCGGGTTCGCGTTGCCACTGGTCTTCCTGGTACTGCTGGTTCCTGTGATTCGTGACCGCCCGAGCTTTGTGGCTGCACTGGTCGGCGGTGGCATAGCACTGGTGGCCCATGACGCGCCCTACCACCTCGGCCTGAGCATCGGCGCCCTGGCCGGTGTGGTCAGCGGGGTTGCCACCGAGCTCATGCTCCACCGCAGGAGAGGCCGGCCATGAACGCCACCACCGTTTGGGTTGTTATCGTGCTGATCGGGTTCGGCACCTTCTTGCTGCGCCTGTCCGGACTTCAGCTGCTCGGCAGCGGCACTATGCCGGATTGGCTTGCCCGCACGTTGCGCTACGTGCCGGCAGCGGTGATCGCTGCAATCGTGGTCCCGGCGATTGTCTACGGCGGCCCGGACCCGGGGTTCAGCCTGGAGAATAGCCGGCTGCTCGCCGGAATCATCGCCGCCGTGGTGGCCTGGAGCACCCGCAGTGTCCTCGCCACCCTGGGCGTGGGCATGGGTAGCCTGTGGCTCATCGACTGGCTCATGCCCTGAGCGCATGGAGGCGATCAGCGGCACAATGCACCACTATGCCAGGGCCGGGACGCCTGTGACCCACGCGTGCAGGTAGAACGCGAACAGAAAGTAGACGACCAGCCCGATCACAACGGTGGCGGTGGTGCCGAGCACGCTTGCCTTGGGCGGCATCACCTGCGCGGCGCGATCCCGCCGACGCGCGGCGCGGAATGCCAGGATCGCCCAAACCAGAAATGCGCCGAAGAAGACGACATCCCCGACGCGCCCGTTGGCCAGTAGGTGCGACAGCGCCCAGAGCTTCACTGCAAGCAGCATGGGATGGCCCAAGGTTGCCTGGATGTGGTTTCTTGGCACATACGTCGCTACCAACAGGACAAAGGCCGGGATCATCAACAGCGCAACGGCATGTCGCAGTCCCATCGGTGGGTACCAGAGGTAAATGGGGTCCAGCCGCATCTGACCGTAGCCCCAGATCGCCAGTGCCAGCCCGATGACAGAAATCACAGCGTATATCCCCTTCCAGGGCCCCTCGCCGATTCGCTGGATTTGCGCGGTGCGCCAGTCCTCGGCGAAAACCCGCACTGAATGGGCACCCAGGAAGATCAGCAGACCGATTATCATGATAATCATGGGGCGTGCCTCCGTGTTGTGAAGCCCATGTGATGGTGGGGTATTGTCGTAATGGCGGAGTATTGTAGTGAGTGCAAAGCCGGGAGAATGTGTGGCGAAACAGCCAAGCCTCAAGGTCTACTACGATGGTGCCTGTCCGCGCTGCTTGCACGACAGGGCCCGCTACGAGCGGCTCGCCGGCGCTGCCGCTGCCGCGGTGGAATGGGTTGACGTCACCGGCAACGAAGAGACGTTGCGCGCCCTGGGTGTGGAGCCTCGGGATGCGCTCCAGGCGCTTCACGTCCAGGACGATCAGGGCACCATGCACCATGGGATAGAGGCCTATATCCTCTTGATGCGCCCCGTCCCCGCCCTGAAACCAGTTGCCTGGATGCTCGGGATCCCCGTCCTCAAGGATGCCCTGGAATGGGGGTATCGGCGTTGCGTCAAGCGCCGGCTTGCCCGGCAGGGCCGGCTGCCATAAGCCCGATCAGCGCTCTTGCCTCCACACTCATCGCTGCATCCCCTGGCCAAGGTCTCCTACAATTCTCCTACAATACGGAGTGTCTGGGGCAGCCAGCGGGCGATTCCCGGCCCGCTCTGACATTCGGTCCCTTGATGTCGTGATGATGACGGCAGGAGCGTGATGCCATGGGCAGTAGACATTATCACCTAAGCGCTGTACGCGCGATCGCGTCGTTCGGGTTGGTCTTAGGTTCCGCTGTGGCCAGTGCGGATGTGCCCGAGGCCGAAGGCCGCTGGAGCCAATCGGCGCCACTGCCGGAGGAGCGCACCGAAGTCAGTGTCGCCACGGACGGTGAGCGGATTTTCCTTGCCGGCGGCTTTAAGCAGGTTGGCGAGGAGGATGCGGTGGCTCCGCGCACCGTATACGCCTATAACCCGGAGGCAGACGACTGGGCATCCCTCACGGAACTGCCCGTGGGCGTCAACCATACGGGGCTCGAATACCACGACGGCAAACTCTACGTCATCGCCGGGTTCCATGAGAACACATTCGACCCCATCAGTTGCATGCGCATCTACGATATCGACGCCGATCGCTGGCGCGACGGCCCGCCCGTGCCCACGGCGCGCGGGGCTCTGGCGACCGCCGTGCTCGATGGGCGTATCCACGCCATCGGTGGCACAACGCATGGCAGGCGGGATGTCGGGGCCCACGAAATCTATGACCCTGAGACAGGCGAATGGACCGAGCTCGCACCCATGCCGACGCCCCGAAACCATCACCGCGCGACCACGATAGAGGGTCGAATCGTCGTCCTCGCCGGGCGCGATGACACCACGTTTCGCCTGACAACCAACGAAATCTACGACCCGGCCGATGACCGCTGGGAAGACGGTGCTCCTGTGCCCACGGGGCGCAGCGGGGTTGCCGTGACGGCGCTCGATGGTTGGGTGTACCTGTTCGGCGGCGAGACCTTCGAACCCGAAGAGCGCACATTCGACGACGCTGAGCGCTACAGCCTGGAGGAGGATCGCTGGGAGCGCCTGCCAGCGATGCCGACAGCTCGGCACGGCCTTGACGCAGCCGCGGTGGACGACGCGATTTTTGTGATCTCCGGCGGTCCGGATGCGGGTTTCGCATTCTCAGACGTCAACGAGCGCCTGGTCCCAAACGGCGACGACTAACGGATCCGCAAATGCGTGTGTGGGTCGCCCACCTCCGCCCTTACAGGACGCTAGGCAAGGCGATGCAGCGTCATGCCGGAATGCGTTGAGGCGGGTCAAGCCACGGCTCCTGCTCCAGGCAACGGCGGGCTTGTTCCGCACTGTGTTTTCGTGCATCAGGGAAAGCAACTATACTTGCGCGTGACCGAGTCATTTAGAACGGATTTCCTGTTACACCATTTGCGGAGGACGCCATGAGCCAGACTGTGACGGCTGCTTATGACAGTATCGATAAAGCCAACAACGCCTTTGATGAGCTGGTGTCGGAAGGCTACGCCCGAGAAGAGCTGTACCTGGACAAAGAGACCAATCAGGTCAAAGTGATCGTGCCGAACCCACTTCGAAGCGGAGTGGAAGAAATTCTCAGGCGACACGAACCGAGCGATGTATGGGCACGCCCGTTCACGCCCCAATAGCCCATCCACTGCCCGCCATCTCTGATGGCAGCGCTGGCCCGCGGACAGGCCTGCCGGGGGCTGGCCCGGTCACACCGGGGTGGCCTCCAGCACAAGTGCAAGCGCGCCGCGGAGGATGCCAATGAGTCAGACGGTTACGGCCGCCTATGACCGCGTCGACAAGGCAACCAACGCCTTTCATGAACTGGTGGCGGAGGGGTTTACCCAAGAACAGCTGTTTCTGGACACGGACTCCAGTCAGGTTAGGGTGGTCGTGCCGGACACGGCACGGGGGCACGTGGAGCGTATTCTGAAGCGGCACGAACCGGACAACCTCTGGACGCGGCAAATAGATGCCGGATAAAAAGGTGGGAACTCCGAGTGAACCCGATTGACCCGCCAGCGTGCGCGCGATCGGCTGACTGTAGTGTATCCACCGTCCCCTCGTGCGATCATTGATAGCCATACGATGTGCCGTCGGCGAGACGGTTAGCCTCACTCACCGATGCCAATGGACAGATCCCGGACGGTTCGATACCCGTTGCGGTCGATTTCCGTCACGAAGCCTCCGTTGCGACATTGGCACCGAAGCACTCCCGCCCGCTTCAGAAGGCGCAAGGCGAGGCTGTAGCACTGTCGCGGCGAACGTGGATGAAGTCGACGCGTAGACGCCTTGGAGTGTCCCTGGCGCCGCTGGATCTCAAGAGTGATCATGCGGACCTCCCAGAACTCCTCTGTCGTTACCACCCTATATACTGGCGGAGTGGTTGCCTGGCTATTCGTACAAGCAGCTAAGGGGTTCCAACAATCAGCCAATCGCGGCGTCATTGGCCCCGAAAACGATCACGCAATGGGTCAACGCGGCCCGGAGCGGTCCGCCACAAATCGTAGCCGACAAAAAATGCGGTTTCATCGCCGCGCTGCGTGACACCCACCGATATGCGGTGATTCAGGTGAAACATCACGCCGTAACCGAGAACGGATTTGCCGGAACGGTCCGAAGCGGTGGTGACGAGCGATGCGCCCAATCCCCTGCCGATGCTGCCGTCGTTGCGCCAGGACCAACGGTTGTAGCCGACAAGTTCCAGAGTTAGCGCCGGCTCCACGCGCTCGCCTGATTCCTGCCCCTGCAGGTATTCCAGCGCTACGCCGGGGTGCAGCAGGATCCACTGGGACTCCGGCGCCCCGCACATCCCACCGGGCGTGTCGCAGTAATGGTCGCGCGCCGCGCGATACCGCCAGGCGTTGAACGCGAGCTCCCAGGGCATTTGGCTGCGCGCTTCGGTGAGGTACGCGGTCCATTGCCGGTGATGAACCCTAAGGCGCTGATGGAGATTCTCCGTCGCCGGGCGCTCGACACTCAGATTCACGACACGCTCCATCAGTTTTACCTGGCGCAGGAGCAGGATCACGTCTTCGGTCACCGCATCGCATTGCGGTCCGGGCGCCCGGCATGCCGGGCGCAGGGCCTCAGCGCCTATGTCATCGTCGTCGATGACAGGCAGCATCCAGCGCCCGGTCGGGTCAAACGCCACCTGCCAGTGGTCCATACGCGCCGGGGGTCGATTCAGCCCTTGTTGCCCGGCCAACCGTGCCCCGACGCGGTCGGCATTTTTCGAGACCGCCTCGAACCAACCGCGCAACTGCGCGGTGGCAGCATTGCCCCCGGCGTTGCGGGCGTCTCCGGCAATGCGCTCCGCCACCTGGGATGCCGCAGAGCGCAGCCCTGCCACCGTCGCGAATTGGTTGAGGTTGAGTTCGAACGCCAGCATCCGGGCGGGCGGCCACGTGTCCTTGTCGCCGCCCAGGCAGTCGTTGACGTAAGCCCTTTCAAGTCCATGGGTTCGCGCCTGCAACTGCTCGGCGCCTCGGGCCGTGGCAAGCAATTCATCGCAATCGAATGCCCCCGCCAGGCTGGGCATGAGCAGGCTCAACAACAACAGCGACCGAACACAGCTAGGCACGGGATACCTTCGTCGATTTAAGCCCATGGTCCCGACACGGCGCAGGGAGAACCGATGCGGCGCACGCGCCGCCGTCCAGGCTGCCCCTGCTCCCGCCATTCCAGCTCCTGCGGAGGCCCTGGGCCCAGTCCCTACCGCCCGCCCAGACGGCTTTCAAGGCTACAAGGGTTAGCCCCGGTTTTCCCAACCGCCGCGGCCTTGGCCCGCCGCGTCCATGCGTCGTTGCATTTGGCGATACCAGCGCGCACCGACCCAGGCGGAAGCGAGGATATACGGGATGCCCCCGACAACCCACATGATCAACCCCGCCAGTTGCTGGTCCTGCAGGCCGCGTGCTTCCCCATACATCGGCGCCTCGGCGAATGTGAGCACAGCGCCCAGGAACCCCGTATGCATCAGCGTCAGGAGCAACGCAAGCAACGCCCAAGGTGCATTGCGTTCGCTGCTCTTCAGCACAGCCCACCAGAACACCCCGGCCGTCACTACAAAGCACGCATGCTCCGCTGCATGCCACCAGGGGTTATTGACCGCCACCATGTAGAAATAGGGGGTGTGCCAGAACCAGATTGCAACGCCGTGCAGATACGCAGTCACCATGGGGCGCCCGACCAGGCGCAAGATGGGCCCCCAAATGCCGATGAGCATGCGCCCTGCGCCAGCGGCGATTTGCGGTAGCGGACGACTCAGCACCCACAGTGGTGCAATGACAACTATCAGCAGCATGTGCTGCACCATATGGGCGGCGGTGCTGGCCTGGGCCCAGTCATCCAGCGGGCCGAACAGAGCCAGCGCGCAGAGGAGTGTCGTTGCATGGAAAAGGGATGCTGCCGGGAGGGTAGGCAGACGCCTGCGCGAACCGCGCAAGTAAGCGACCCAGAACAACGCGAGCAATACAGCGCCCAGTAGACCGGCTGCCTGATCCTGACCCCGGCTTGTCAAGGGATTATGGGCCAGTGCCGACTGGAAGGGCATCAAGGACAGTAAGGCCACGCTGGCCAGCCGTGACGCATATGCCGGACGTTGCGTTCTGTCCCACACTGAGTGGTCCGAGCCTGTGGGCCAGGGCACTAGACGCATGGGGGGAATACGATCACCGGTAGGCCGACCGCGAGCGTGGCCCCGGCCGCGGTCAGATGGACACCACTGGCAACCCAGGTGAGGAAACGCTTCACGGTCCCCCCTCCCGCTTCGGATGCACCGCGCCAGCAACGCAGCGTCCAGTGCACCAGCAGCAGGGTCGTCGCAAGCGTCAGGAGCAGCAGAAGGGCGTTGAGCCATGTCAGAGCACCTGCCGCCGGGTCCGGCGGCGCCACGGCACACCCCACGGAGAGCCCGCCGTACAGCGCGACAAACCAGACACTCCAGATGACCAGTCCCAGGACCAGCTGAAACGGATGCGTCGGCGAGAGCATCATGCGCCTCCCCAGGCCATGGGGAGCAGAATAAACACGGCAAAACTCACCCAGAACACACCCAGCGTGTAGACCCAGAACGGGCGCAGGACGACGGGTTCATAGGGGAGAGCGGAATTGATATATCCAAGCCGCACCCGCACGGCCTGAAGCACACTGAGAATCACCGCGAGGCCACCGTGAATAAAGAGATAGATCAGCATGACAAGAAGCAAGGCGTCATGCGCCAGTTCCGTCGGGCTCAACGCGGCGCTCATCTGCACCCAAACCAGCAACGCCACGTGCGCCCCCCCCAGTATCGACACGCCCCAGAGTTTCCCCTGTAGCCCCGTGGCATCCCGCCCCCTGAGGCGCTCAACCACTCGGTGGTAAAACAAAACCGTGAGGGTGAGCAAAACACCGCTGCCGATCAGCGGCACAAGGGGAATCTGCTGTCCCTCGGGGACGGACCACCCGGGCGAGGCCGTCCACAGATACAGCCAGCCGAAAATCAGCGACACATAAAGCGTGCCGTTTGCAAGCAACGTGACCACCATGCCCCAGAGTCCGGGACCGTCGCAGGTCCGCGAGTGGAGGGGCGGCTGGTGCGGCTCATTGTCCTTAAGTGGTGCGGCCTGGGGGTGAGCCCCATTGACCCAGCTCCAGCGCAGCAAGAAAACCATCGCGCCGGCGGCGCCGAGGGCCGCAACGGGGTAAACACGTACCAGCAGTGCAATGCACACCACCGCGAGGGATAAGGCCGCCAGTAACGGCAACCAGGAATTGGAGGGCAAATGGATGACCTCCCTGACCTTGCCGGTGACCGCATCCGAGCCGTAGGTTTCGCGGCGCCCGTGATCAATTCTCGCCAAACCGTGCTCACCAGCCGCGATGGTCTCAGGCAGCTCCGGGTGTTCCCAGAGGGGGTGGCGGGTACGCACATCCGGAAGACTGACGAAATTGTAAGAACCCGGCGGTGTATCTGTCGCCCATTCGAGCGTATCCGCATTCCACGGGTTACGCGGGGCCGGTCGCCCGAAGCGGAAGTGCAGGGCAATGTCGAGGAGAATCATCGCCACCCCGGCGGCCATGATAAAGCCACCCACGGAGGACAGCAGGTTGAGCCAGTCCCATCCCAACCCGGCCTCGTAGGTATACACCCGCCGCGGCATACCCAGCAGCCCGGTCAGGTGCATGAGCAGGAACGTGACGTTGAAGCCGATGAACGTTAGCCAGAAACCCCAACGACCGAGCGCGGCCGAAGGCATCCGTCCGGACCAGTGCGGCAACCAGTAGTAGAAGCCTGCGATCAGGGGAAACAGCATGCCGCCGACGAGCACGTAATGGAGGTGAGCGACGACGAAGTGGGTGTCATGCACCTGCCAGTTAAACGGCACCAGGGCAAGCATGACACCGGTCAGCCCACCGGCCACGAATACAACGAGAAAGCCGAAAATCCACAGCATGGGCAGGCTGTAGATCACCCGCCCGGTCCACAGGGTGGCCAGCCAGGCGAATATCTGGATCGCCGTGGGCACTGCCACCAGCATGCTGGCCACCGAGAAGAACGACTGGGCGAGCTTGGGGATGCCGATGGTGAACATGTGGTGGACCCACAGACCGAAACTGATAAACGCCGTGACGATGATGGCGAGCACGAGCCAGCGGTAGCCAACGATGGGTCGCTGAGAAAATACGGGAATGAGTGTGGAGACGATCCCCGCCGCCGGTAGAAAGATGATGTAGACGTCCGGGTGGCCGAACAGCCAGAAGAGGTGCTGCCAGAGGACCGGATCCCCTCCCCCGGCCACATCAAAAAACGGCATTCCCACAGCCCGCTCGAGCTCCAGAAGGATGCTTGCGAGAATCAGCGGCGGGAAACCGAAGACGATCATCAGCGCCATTGCCAGGATGTACCAGCAGAAGATCGGCATGCGGCGCAGCGACATTCCGTTGGAACGGGTGCGAAGAATGGAGACCGTCAGCTCGATGCCCGCCGCCATGGCGGAGATCTCGACAAAGGTAACGCCGAGCAGCCAGAAGTCCGACCCCGGGCCCGGCGCGTACGCGGAGCCACTCAGCGGCGTGTACATGAACCAGCCAGAGTCCGGCGCCTCGCCCAGCACCAGGCTGGACGCGATAATCAGGCCGCCGAAGAGATAGCAGTAGTAGCCAAGCGAGGTGATACGCGGGAACACCAGGTCCCGGGCACCAATGAATTTGGGGATCATGTAGATCGCCAGGCCTTCCAGGATGGGAATGGCGAACAGAAACATCATCACCGTGCCGTGCATGGTGAAGATCTGGTTGTAGACGTCCGCCGAGATGATCTCCTGTTCCGGCAACGCGAGCTGGGTGCGCACCAGCATCGCGAGCAGCCCGCCGATCAGGAAAAACACCACCCCCGTGACCATGAAGCGCAGACCGAGTGAGGTATGGTTCACTGCCGCGAGCGTTCCCCAGCCCGGCAGATTCGACCAGACACGCTCGAAGCGCTGTTCCAGCGTGCCCCCCTCCTCGGTGCGTGCGTCACTCATCGCTGTGCGCTTCCTCTAGCCAGGCCTCGAACGCCTCCTGGGAGTGGGCCTCGAGTGTGAAATCCATATGGGCATGATTGAGCCCGCAAAACTCCGCGCACTGGCCGCGATACGTGCCCGGCTCATCGGCGACTAAGCGCAATACGTTGTCTCGCCCGGGGATCGCATCAAGCTTGCCGCCCAGGCGGGGCACCCAAAACGAGTGGATGACGTCCTCGCTGGTCACGTGCACATGCACGGGGACGCCGACCGGAATGTGCAGCTCGTCCGCAAGGCGAATGTCCTTCCCCGGATATTCCACCTCCCACCACCACTGATGGCCGGTGACTTCGATGCGCAATACATCCTCGCCATCGGCGGCCACGGGCAGCATGTTGTGGCCGACCGGAATTCCGAAAGCCAGCAACACGGTGACGCTCGCCAGCGGTAAGATGAGCCCGCCGCCGACGATCCACCGGTTTTGCAGCCGCCGCGCGGCCTCTTCACTGACCCCATCCGGATCCCGGCGCATGGCAACCAGCCACAACACCACCACCGCGAGCAACACCACAGTGGAAAAGGCGAACATGGCCCACCAGAGCCAGGCGACGGCGGTGGCGGCAGGGCCGGCCGGATCCAGTGTCGACAGTGGCCCGGCGCATCCGCCGAGCAACAGGGGGATGATAAACAGCGCAAAGATGGCTACGCTCTTTGCGGTAAGCAACCGCGGGAACAAGCCCCGGCCACCAGCAACCCTCCAGGGAGCGCCATGCAGCTCGAACCCATCATCAGTAGGGCGTCGATTCTCGGCCATCCGATTCACCCCATGTTGATCCATTTCCCCGTCGCAGCCCTGCTCATGCTGGTGGGAACGGACATCGCTTACGTTTTCACCGACGATTTTTTTTGGGCCAGAGCGGGCCTGTGGCTTGCCGGCGTCGGCGCGCTGGGCGGTTGGATTTCCGGACTTGCCGGGCTGATCGACCTTGTCACCGTGGCTCGCATCCGCCGTCTCATCACCGCATGGTGCCACTCGATCGTCGCGGTCATGCTGCTCTCCCTCGCCTCCTTTAACTGGCTGCTGCGCTTCGGCGAGCCGGCTGCGTATATTCTGCCGTGGGGTCTGTACGTCTCGCTGCTCACTGCCGTGCTGATCTCTGCCGCCGGTATCCTGGGCGGCCAGTTGGTGTACGAATACGCGGTGGGCGTGGACACCGAGCAGGCCAAGGATAAGCACGCCCGGGCGAAACCGTCGTAATCGAGCACGGGCGGGTGGGTTCACGGCGCCCATGGCAAGGCCTCCAGGGAGGGTTTCGCCAGGACCACCCAGACGATCGCCGTCATGAGCACACACAGCACAACGCCAAGCAGCCAGCACCAGGGTCGCACCGGCCGGTGACTCTCCCCTTCCGCACGAAGAATCAGCACCCCCATCAATACATGGCACACGACCAGCCCTGCGACCAAGGTCAGCTTGGCGATCAACCAGACCTCAACCGTCGCGTTGAGCAGAAAAATGGCCGTTCCGGAGGTGATTGTCAGCAGCGCCGCGGGCGTCGCGACGTGCGTACAAACCACGCGCGCCACGGTGGCGTGCCGGGTGGGGGTGTCCGCGATCTCGATTTGTCGCGCGTCTGCGCCTGCCACCAATGCGGGGAGGTAAAGTAACGCTGCCGACCAGAAGAGCAAAGCAATCACGTGCAGAATAAGCACCCACAGCATTCTGCCGCCCCTATTGTTAAACCGTGATATGGATAACAGTTTGACGCCCAGAAAATAGCATACGCTTGACGGTCGTCGACGGTTCCTACGAGTACGCAGCTACAGGCAACCGGCCGCGGCGGAGCATCCAGGCCCCGGCGGTTCGACGCGTTTGCAACGGGGCCGGAGGTGGCTTCACACGGTTGGAACTAACCCTGGCCTTGACGCGTACGTTAATCATACGGTGACATACCGGGACAGGAGAAGCGCAAGGCCCAAGTGCGAGAATCGGATTGGGAGGACATGTTGTAACCAAAATCGGGGAGCAAACTTATCGTGCGGCTCACTGAGTGGTTGCGTGACGGTGGATAAGGGGTTTTGGGTGAGCCATGACCGACGGGGACAAGCCAATTGATCACGAGGCGCTGAATCGCTACGTCGATGGTGAGCTTGACCCCGAGACTCGCCGCAAGGTCGAGCGGCATCTCGCGGAGAACCCCGGCGACGAGGAGCGGGTGCGCGCCTATCAGGCTCAGTCGGCGGCGCTGCATCGCGCGTACGCGCATGTGCTTGATGAGCCGATCCCGGATCGCTTGCTCGATACCGTGCATGGTGACCGTGGTGAGGAGGGCAAACGCTCCGCGTGGTCCCGCCGCCGCATGAGTGGCACGCTGGCCATGGCGGCTAGTGCAGTGCTCGCTCTTGCTCTTGGCGGTTATGCCGGGTGGGAGGTCCGCGGACACATCATGGAGCAGGAAACCCGGCACCTTGCCATGGAAATGTTTCTCAACGAGGCAGTCAGCTCGTATTCGCTCTACGCGCGCGAGGATTCCCCGTGGAGGGAAGCCGGCCTCAGCAAAGACCCCAGTGAGTTTGGTCAATGGTTCAAGAAGGAATGGGAGCTGGAGATCTCCGCCCCGGAACTCGAGGACGCTGGCTTTCGCTTTGTGGGGGGGCGTGCCCTGCCGGCTTCCCAGGGGTCTGCGGGGCAGATGGTCTATCGTGACGATGACGGAAACATGCTCGCCATTCATTTTAATTACCTCGATCGCCGGGGCGAGGACAATACGATCCACGCGGCGGCAACGGCAAACGAAGCGGCCGGCTCCTTTGTTGAACGAGACGACGTCTCGATCTACCACTGGAGTGACCCGTCTGATACGGCAAACTTCGCTGTCGTCGGACCCTTGGACGAGGGTGGGATGGCCTCGATTGGCGAGAAGCTGCTGGACCACTTCCAGTAATCCGTCGCCCGGGGCAATGCCAATCCCACCGCGTCGTCACCGGATACTCGCCGGAAAATTCCATCATTTCCCCTGATGCCGGGCCGATCCCCTACCAAGACACACAGCCGCATGGAACACTTCCAAGCTCGCGTGCGTAAGTAAACCATAACGTTCTGGAGCGGCGGTGGTTGTGCAGTGGCGCGCCGCCACCAGTGGGTCAATTGGTCGAATATGGGTCCCCGGGGTGGGATTGCTGCGCAAGCTCTCTTTGTTACTGTTGCTCGTGCTGCTCCTTGGCGGCGTGGCGCTCAGCGCCCTTTGGTGGTTTCTTGACCCCAGCGACTACACAGTGGAGATCAGTCAGCAGGCCACGGCCGCTGTTGGCCATCCCGTGCGTGTCGAGGGTGGCGTGGCCCTGGCCCTGTTGCCCAAGCCCGCCATCCAGGTTGAGAAGGTGACACTGGCCAATGCGGAAGGTTTCCGTGCGCCGGCCTTTGCCGAGGCCAGGGAGGTCGTGGCTGCCATCAGCCCCATGTCCCTGGCGCGCGGGCGGCTGGTGTTGGAAGATGTCCGGGCCGGTCAACTGGCCCTCAACATGGAACAGGATAGCGAGGGCGCGAGCAACTGGCGGCAGTTGCTTGACACCATCCAGGCGCGAAATGAGGAAGAGGACGGGTTTGCGCTCACTTTCAGTGGTCTGCGCCGCGCACAGCTCGATGGCGTGCGCGTTGATTTCCAGGAACATGGCGAAGCACCTCCATGGCACTTCGAACTCCGGGACCTTCTAGCCAAGGACGTGCTGGCAGATCACGAGGCCACGTTGAGCGCCGACTGGAGCGGCGATCTGGGAGGGATCGGGCAGGGTCGCGGGAGGCTGGACGCCGCAGTGCAGCTGGATGATGAGATGGCGTTGCGCCGAATCGAGCTGAAGGCCCTGCAAGCGGATCTCACGCTTGGAGCGGAAGGCCAGCTGAAACTGCCACTCGAGATCGAAGCACTGCTGGAACTGGATTCGGCCGCTGAAACTGCCTCGTTGACGGGGTTTCGCCTTTCATTGCACCAGTTATTCGCTGAGCTGGAGGCGCAGGTCCAATACGATGGGGACCAACCAGAAGTCACCGGCACCTTCACCGTCGCCGACGACCTGCTGCGGGAGACACTTCGCCGGGTGACGGGAGACGACCCCGAGACAAAAGACCCTGACGCGCTCGGCCTATTGCATCTGCAGGGAGGCTTCCGTTATGAAACAAAGCGTCTGACTGTCAGCGACCTGACCGCGCGGCTGGATGATACCCGGCTTGAGGCTTACACCGCCATCGCAGTGGCGGACGATCCGCTGTGGGAATTCGATATCACGGTCGATCAGGTCGATCTGGACCGGTACGGTGGCCGGGAGGAGTTTGACCCGGAGCCGGCGCAACGCGCGCTGGGTGTGATCCTCGACGAGCTGGCAGGCATGGGCGTGGATGGGTCATTGGCGATCGGCGCACTGAAGACAAATGGCCTCGAGCTTACCGAGGTCTCCGCGCGGGCTCACTCCGAAGGGGACACGCTCGAATTCGTGCCACTGCAGGCGTCGCTCTACGGCGGCAATTACCACGGGGAACTGGAAGTGACATTGACGGATGAGTCGCCTCGATTCTCGTTCGACCAACGGCTGGAGTCGATTAATTTGGCTGAGCCGTTTGAAGCCCTGCTCGGGCGGGCCTTTCTCGACAGCGAGGGACACACACGATGGAGGGGATCGTTTAACGGGTTACGCTGGCCCGAGATACGCGACTCTCTCGAAGCCGAAGGCGAGCTCTATCTACGCGATGGCACAATCAACGGCTTCGACCTCCAGAACATGATCGAAGACGCGGTACCGGAGGCTCTGGGCAGTCCGGACAAGGAACCCTTCGGCGAGGACGCGTCCACAGTGTTTTCCTCGGTGAGCGGCGAATTTACGGCGGCTAATGGAAAGCTTGACAACGCCGCGGCAAAGGCTGTGTCCGAGCACTTCTCCGTTGTTGGGGAGGGCGCCCTGGACATGAAGACCGGCGAGCTGGGTTACAAGCTGGAGCTTACCCTGGTGGAGAGTTTCCAGACCGAGAGCGAGGAGCTGCTGCAGCTCCTGGACGGCGTGACGCTGCCGCTGAACCTGCACGGTCCACTGGTGGACCTGGAAGTGGAGTTCGATTTCGAAGGACTGCTTGACAGCGATGAGCCCGGTGAGCACGGCGATTACGTGCCCTGAGCCATCGGCAGCCCCACTGCGACAAAACGGAGACGGAGATTGAGTCCTATCATCCCGCGCGCCCTGCTCTGGTTGTCTGTCTACGTGCTACTCGCGTTAGTGCCCCTCGGGGTTGCCCTCGTCCACCAGCCCACCGAGGCAAGAGGCTTTTGGGTCGAGCTCGGGGCGATGCTCGGGCTTCTCGGCCTTGGGGTCCTGGCCGTGCAGATGCTGATTACCGGCCGGCATCGGTGGTTTGCTCCGGAGCTCGGACTGGATAACACGCTGCAGTTCCATCGCGAGGTAGGCATTTTTGCGTTGCTGCTCGTGCTGGCCCATCCCACAACGCTGATCTTGGCCGATCCCAAGTACCTGGCCTATCTGGATCCCCGGGAAGACACGCTGCGCGCCATCTCCCTCGCCATGATGGTGGCGAGCGCAATCATCCTGGTCTGCAGTTCCCTGTGGCGGGTTACTATTGGTCTGCCCTACGAGTGGTGGCGGGTGCTCCACGGCGGGCTTGCCCTGTTCATTGTCACCGGCGGCCTGGGCCATGCATTGATGGCGGACCACTACACAGCCGGGGCGTTAACCAAAGTAGTGCTTGCCGGCGTGGTTCTGATTCCTCTGGGCTATCTGGTTGATACACGCCTGCTCCGGGCGCTGCGGATGCGCCGGCGGCCCTGGCGAGTGGCGGGGACGCAGGCTGAACGCGGCGATTCGACCACCATCACACTCGAGGCAGTGGGTCATGACGGCTTGCACTTTGAACCCGGGCAGTTTATCTGGGTGACGTTGGGCGAGACGCCGTTTTCCCTGCAGCAGCACCCGTTCTCGTTCGCATCCTCGGCCACGGAGCCACGGAGAATCGCTTTCACGGCCAAGCATGTTGGGGATTTCACGGCCACCCTTCCGAGTGTGGAGCCCGGCACCCGGGCCTGGGTTGAGGGCCCCTACGGCGCCTTCATTCCGAACCCCGGCCGGGTGGACAAAATCATTCTCATTGCCGGCGGCGTCGGCATCACTCCGATCATGAGTATGCTGCGCACGTTTGACGAGCGGCGTGTGCGCACGCCGTTGTGGTTACTCTACGCGAACGAACACTGGGAGGACGTCACCTTTCGGGAGGAGCTCGATGAACTGGCCGAGACGCTGCCGCTGCAGGTCATTCATGTGATTTCGAAACCGCCCAAACAATGGAGCGGCGAAACCGGGTATATCGATGGGGACCTGCTGGAGCGCAGACTGCCGGAGGATAGCAGCAGCGTGGAGTATTTCATCTGCGGGCCAGACCCGTTAATGGATACCGTTGAAAAGGCATTGATCCGGCAAGGCGTCTCCCCGACCCGACTCTTCTCCGATCGCTTCGATCTATTCTGAAGGAACCGCCCCATGCTCCATGTGTATGCCAGTCGTGCCGCAGTCGCCGTGTCACTCCTGCTGCTGATCATCGTGATTGCAGCAGCAAGCACTCAGGCGGGCTGAGGCACCAACACCGCTTGCCAGACGGGGTTCAATCCCAGTCCTGACGGTTCCCCCGCCGGTTGATCGCAGTCGCGATCCGCTCGACCCCCTCCAGGTAGGCGGCCGTTCGATAGCTGACCCCTTCCTCCTCGGCCCGGTCCAGGACGCGGCCCGTTTCCTTGCCCAGGCGCTCGGCCAGGCGCTGATTCACGGTCGCTTCGTCCCAGTAATCCCCGGTGCGGTTCTGAATCCATTCCAGGTAGCTCACGATCACCCCACCGGTGTTGGCCAGCACGTCCGGCAGCACGGGCACGCCGCGTTTCCACAGCGCAGCGTCCGCGGCGCTGGTCAGTGGGCCGTTGGCGATCTCCAGGATCGCACCGGCCTGCACGTCATCCACATTGCCTTCGTGGATTTGGTCTTCCAGCGCCGCGAGCACCAAGACGTCCACATCGAGCGTAAGCAACGCATCCTGAGGGATCTCCTGCACCCGATCCGCTTGGCCTCGCACCGAGTCGTCGCAATACACCATGCCCGTGAGGTCGCGGTTACGGGTTTTCTCCTCCCAAATCGGATCGGGTTCAAGCCCTTTCTCACTGTGAATCGCCCCTTGAGAATCCGATAGAGCGACGATTCGATACCCCTTCTGGTGGGCGAGGCTGGCGAAATGGTAGGCGGCGTTGCCAAACCCCTGTATTGCAACCGTGAGATCTTCCGGAGACCGCCCTTCACGCTCCACCCAGAGATCGAGGACCTGCAGCGCCCCCCGGCCTGTGGCGGCCACCCGGCCGATGGAGCCGCCGAGCTCGACGGGTTTTCCCGTTATGGCGGCAGGGGTTTGCCTGCGGACAATGTGGTCATACTCGTCCGCCATCCAGCCCATCACGGTGGCGTTTGTATTCACATCCGGCGCCGGGATATCCCGATCCGGCCCGATGACATCGGCGATGGCGCGGATATAGCCTCTGGCAAGCTGCTCGAGCTCCAGGAGCGAGAGTGATTTCGGATCCACCTCCACACCGCCTTTGCCGCCGCCATACGGCAGCCCGACCACGGCGCATTTCACAGCCATCCAGAAACTCAGGGTGGTCACTTCCGTCTGGTTCACATTCGTGTGAAAGCGGATACCGCCCTTGGTGGGCCCGAGGATGTTGCTGTACTGCACACGCCAGCCCTTGAAGACGCACAAGTGACCATCGTCCATGCGGACCGGAATGCTGACCTGTAGTGACAAAACGGGCTGGGACAACCGCTCCCGAACGTCGTCGCTGACCTCCAGGCGCTCGAGCACCTCGTAGAGCCTGGATCGTGCATCCTCGAAGAGATCCATATGTCGCACTCCCCTTTCACCCATGCATGTCAACTTCCATCCCGCAGGGGGGTCAGCATCTGCATTCCCCTGTACGCCTCCGTACGTCCCGTCGCCTCTGCCAGCAGCGCCATGCGGTGACGCACGTACTCCCGGCTGGCCTCCATGGTGGCGGCTTCATCGAATGCGGCAGCGGTCTGTAGGCCGAATTGCCACAGCGTTTCGTGGCAGTCGTGGTCGTCGGCGCGCGCCACCAGGGTCAGTGAATCAACAATTGAGGTGATCACTGTGACGTCACGGAGCCCGTAGTGGCGTATCTCGTGAAACGCCCTGAAAAGATAATCTTCGAACCAAAGGTCGACCGCAACCAGCCGAAGCGCCCCGCCTTGATCGTAGAAGGCCGACATGCGTCGGTCGCGCTGCGCCAACATGACCAAAATGGGCGTCATCCGGTTCACGCACGCTGCTGCCGTATAGGGATCCGTCACACTCGGCGAGATGGCCCGTAATGCAATTTCCACCAGCTTCCTCAAGCCGAATGCCACGTCCTGGGCTTCCATCTGTTCGTCGCCGATCCTGATGGCGTCGCGATACACTGGTGCGTCAACCGTACCCGCGTGTTCGGGGTAAACCGTCATCACCGGGACGTCCTCCATGATGTACGCGCCAATACGGGTATTCATGTCCACGATGGCGTCGTCTCGCCGGGCTTGCTCGAAGAGCCGCCGCATATCCACAAAGATGACGTAGCCCGAGGTGGGTGCGTGTATTGGGGTACCCCCCCGTCGCTCCAGTCGGCTGCGGTCTTCATCCTGAAGGGGTGCACGCAGGTCGGAAATCGCTCGCGTGGTCACCCGCTCGACTGTCTTCTCTGTCTCCAGGGCGAGGGTGCCGATCAGGTTATTCACCCGCATCCATACCGACGAGTGGTGGATGAAGTAGACGAATGCAGCGATTCCCGCCAATCCCCAGCCAACCCCCACAAGTGGACTGAGCAATACCTCCCCGGTCAACGTCTCGTTGGTGAAAAAGAGCGCAATTAAGGAAAACGTGAACCCGGCGCTGAAGACGGCAAGCACGTGCTGTGTGGAACGATCGGCGATGAAGTTTTGCAGCACGCGCGGTGAGAACTGCGTGGAATAGGTGCTCAGCACAACCATCATGGTGGAGAAGGTAATCGCCGTCATCGTCAGGATCGCGACGGAGAGCGTACTCAGGATCTCCATACTGAGATCAATGGGCATGACCACAACGCCGAGGAGCGGAGTCTGCCTATCCAGCAGGACATCGCTGGCCGCCGTGAGTAGGGCCGCAACGGCGGCGAGCGCGTTGTAGAGCACCGGCCAGAACCAAAAACCGTCGTCGATCCGCGTATGCAAAGGGTTGAACCTCCTGGCAGCTTCCGGGTTGTGTTCGCGGTCCCAACGCGCGTCATGTCTCGCTCTACCGGCAGTCGTTTTGGCATGCATCCAAGTACGGCATGGAGGCCGTTCCAGTTCCGACGAGTATGCAGCGGCCTAATCGGCGTACTGAAGGGTGCGATGGAACCATCATCTCCACCGCGGCGTACCTACGCAAACGGACAAGCGGTACAACTTTGGTCAGGGGTTTTGCTGCAGACGCCATGCGAGCATGCCAATGGACTCTGGGCCTAGGACGGTCACCGCATGGAGTGAAGCACCATTCCGCCTGAACCCATGGAGGGGCGATTGATCAGGCACTGACCCGGGAGATGACACGATGTCCTTACCAATTACCGCAACTGGCGATAAACTGCGTGGCGAGCACGACGGGCACGGCTCTATTTGTGATCGCGAGGGGGAATGTGTTCGTGGCGCGCTGTCGGAAGTCGCGGTAACGCAGGAACTGCTCGATGCCGTACCCACCCCGGTGGTGGTCATCCGCGTGTCGGACTGGAAATGCCTTTATGCCAATGCGGCAGCCGCAGCGCTTTTCGGGGTGGCGGTTTCAGAGCTTATCGGACAGGACCTGGCTGTGTTTTTCGGCCAGGCGAGCGACCCGGTGCGCATCCTTGAGCGGTTGGTTGTCGATCGACAAGTCGCCGACTTCGAGAGTCACATCATTGACCGCGCGGAGAACCGGCAACGGGTTATGGTTTCCGGGGGGTGCGCGTTTTCGGAGGGCAGCCAGGCCGGCATGCTCGTCATAAGGCCTGCTTACGCGAATCACGCGCCCGCGATCGCCGCCGCCCGCGATGCCCTGACAGGCCTGCCGAACCGCAACGCCCTCATGGACCGCCTGCAAGAGGCAATTCGGCGAGCGGCGCCGTTAAACCGGATTGTCGCCGTGCTGTTTATCGACTTGAATTGCTTTAAGGCAATCAATGACCAGCACGGTCACCTCATCGGCGATCAGTTGCTGGCGATTATTGCGAGCCGGTTGGCCGGCTGTGTACGCCACTATGAAACGGTGGCAAGACTCGGTGGCGACGAGTTCGGGATTATTCTGGACGGGCTAAGGAGCAGTCAAGAGGCGGCCCGGGTTAGCCAAGAAGTGCAGCGCGTGGCAAGCCAACCTGTTAGCATCGGGAATTTGTCGCTTAGGGTAACGGCCTCCGTCGGCATTGCCTTCTACCCCATTGACGCGCCCTCGGCGAGCCAACTCCTTCACGCCGCGGACCAGGCCATGTATCAGCAAAAGCCCCGCACAGCCAAGCCGTGTGAAACAGTCGAGGAGGCAAGGCGCAACAGTAACCTCGACTCGGGCAATCTTGGTTGAAGGGTGAGCCATTGGCGGCATGACCTCGCAAGCGGCTGCAAGCGCTCAGTCTACTTGTCCCACAAGCTTTTCCCCAAGCGCCGTCAGGTCGTCTGAACCCAAGCGTCCCAGAACGGCATAATTGGCCTGACCCGACGCGGCGGCCCAGTAATAGGCGAAGACGTCGTCTTCATACTCGAACAGGCTGCCCTCACGCCCCCCCCGGGCCACCCTGATCGGAGCGTCATCTTGTGCGTACTGGAAATAGAGGGCGATCATGTTGCCATCCGCATCCTCATAGACCACCTGCCCTGTCGAGCCGCGGGATTCTGGCAACGCCCTCCCACCGACGAAGGTGTATCCGGCTTCGGAAAGGTCAGGGACTGCCACCTCCAGCTCCCATTCCTCCTGGAACCACTGACCGAACGCGCTGGGATCGTCCTGGGCGCCAGCGTTTCGCCATGGGGAATCATCAGCCGCGTATAGGGAGTACGAGCTGAACGCTTCGTCCAGGAAAATGGCCATGGCCAGCTCTTGCGCCTCCTGCTCAATCAGGTGCCCGCGAACGAGCCAACCGGCGAGGCCACCGACTGCAAGCGCCAGGCTTGCCGCCATTGCACCACTGAAGATGACCCTGGACCGGGAGCGGGATGAGCGTAACGGCTTAACGTCAGCGCGCTCGGTCGGTGTCAGGACGGCAAGGAGTCGATCAGGGATCGGCTCATCGAGCACCGGCTCGTAGGCCCGATAGAGCGCATCAGACTGGAGCTGGTAGGCACGCACGCGCGCCTGGTCTTCCGGGCTTTGTGCAAGCTGCCGCTCGACTTCCTGCCGGGCTTGCTCATCAAGCTCACCGGCGACATAGTCGCTTAAGACATCAAGGCCAAGCTTAGAATGCGTTCCGGTCATGACATGCCCCTGTCGGCCGCTACTGCTCGGGCGTCAGCGCCCGCGTCGACGGGGGAGGCGGACATCCGGGACCGCAGCGCCTCCCGGGCCCGGGAGAGGCGTGAGCGAACCGTACCCACCGGTACCGACAGCGCCTCCGAGGCCTCCTCGTAGGAGAGTCCTGAGACGGCAATAAGAATAATGGCATCACGCTGATCAGCCGGGAGCTTGTCTAAAGCCTCCTGGACCAGATCGAGTTCACAAGACTGATCATGGTTGGCCTGCACTGTGTCCTCCGCCGGGTAACGGCGCTGGAGTTCACTCTGCCGGTTGCGCTTCCTCACGGATGACACAAAGTTGTTATGCATAATACCAAATAGCCAAGACCGCGTGCCCTTGGTCGGGTCCCATTGCGACGCCCGGCTCAGCGCCCGTTCCAGGCACTCCTGGACGAGATCGTCCGCCTCATCACGGTTACCCCTGACAAGCGCCCTGGCGTAACGCCGCAGGTGCGGGATTTCTTCCGTGAGCCGCGAGCGAAGATCATCCATCGCAGGCACCTTCCGGGGTCGGTCTTGCACTCGACGTGACTTCGCTACACCTTGTGACCATCGCCTGTATCCCGTAGCGCAACTGCAAAGCCTTTGGCTTCGAGGGCGGACGGCCTTAACCATCCGTCGCCCCCGTTTGTCCAAGGGACATACGCGACCACATCCCAGAATAAATGACGCACGTCGGATACCAAATTATACTTAAGTACCGTTCGTTAAGCCAAGCGGTCTTGTGCGACTTCGACCGTCCCGGACCGCCGGTCCAACTCGCGACCGTTGTCGAGCCACCGCAATAGCATCATCAGGTGGCCAAGGGCGGCATTGACCTGCCGCACATCAGCGGACAGGCCAACCAGGGTCGCGACCATTTCCCGCACCGGCACCAGCTGCGGCCACAAACGGCCCACGATTACACCGCAAACAAATGCCGGGAGTACAACTGTCGGTGTCTGGAGACGGCTGTGGACGCGTTTTAACCGACGCCGCACCTCCACCGCGCGCGTGAGCGTAAGCCCCCGCTGCGTTTTGATCTCCCGGTGCAGGGACACGTAGCCCATCACTGCCCTCCCTCTTCGGCGTTTGCCCCCGCGGACAACAGCGCGCGCAACGCCATCCGCGTCTCCGGGAAGCTAAGACGCCTGGCCATCCGCCGCAACGTGACGGCCACTGCGCCTCCCAGCGCGACATTCAAGAGACACACAGCCAGCACACTGCCCGTTACATTGAGGATGGTGTACTCATACAGACCTACGGCGATAGCGACCGCGAGCGAACCCCATACGGCAATCAGGACTAACGCGAGAAACACGCTCAGCACTAACATCACGACAATCGTCCTGAGCGCCAGCTGCGTCTCCAGGCCCAGTAGCCGTGCCAGGTCCTTCACCGCCGCACCGATAATGAAAGCCAGCTCCGTCACATCCTTCACTGGATCGTCATGGACAGCTCCCATTACCGTATCACCCCGGTTAGCGACGACGTTTTAGGGAAGCATAGAGTGTGCCTGCCACGAACGCGAGGCCAATGGCTGTCAACGGATAGTCGCGAATGTAACCACTCACCGATCCCAAGAGGTCATCGGCACGTTCTTTTCCGTACTGGACTTTTTCGCGGACCTCGTCGCCGGCCCCGGATAAGCGCTCCCGCGCCGCTTCCTCGGCCCTGCCAGCTCCCTCGGCGACCCGATCCACTGTCTCATGGGCCTTTCCCGCAACTTCCTCGGTCGTTCTACGGCCACTTGATTCTGTTGCCATGATTCCACTCTCCTCTAGACACTTTTACGGATAATGCAATTGTCTTGCGGAAATGCAACTGTAACCACTACCTATTCACGTTTTCCACTCCTTGTGCATCCGGTCCGGATGAATCGTCTTGGAGTAACGCATTCTAATATGTTGGCCTAACGTCAACAGAAAGGCAGTCAACGGGACCGCTAGAATCATGCCGACCACACCACCCAAGACAGTTCCCCAGAAAAGGATCGATACAACGACAACAACGGGGTGAAGCCCCGAGCGGTCAGCCATGATTTTCGGCGTCAACAAGATCGCGTCAATCCCCTGCGCCAGGGCGATCACAAGACCGACCAGCGCGACCAGCTGTAGCCCACCATCGGGCTGAATGTATGCAATCGGCAAGACCGTCGCGATACCGAGGACTGTCCCCAGATAGGGGACTATATTAAGCAACCCCAAGGCCAAGCCGAAGAATATGGCGCCTTCCAGTCCGACGATTGTAAACCCAGTCGCCATGATGACTCCCATAATCAAGGCGATGGCGAGCTGCCCGCGGAAAAAAGCCGTCACATAAGAAACAAATACCTGGCCGAGATAAAGCACCTCATTCTGCGTTTCATGATTGAAGAGAAAAAGGGACTTCTTGAAGCTCTCATTGATCCTGCTGCCTACGAGTAGCGCAAAGAAAAGATAAAGCGGCACGAATCCCATACCGACGACCAGTCCCACATAGTCCATGGTCACGTCAGCCGCCTCACCGGCCTCCGGCAGGAACATCGCAAAATCAAGACCTGCGGCGGCATCCTCGATCATCGGCAGGAGTCGCGGAAGCTTGTTGGAGAGCGTGGTGTACCCCCGCTCCGCCATATCCGGTATGGCGTTGACGAAAGCGGCACCCTGGTTGACAGCAGTCGGGACAATGAGCAGCAGGATGCCTGCCAACAGAAGGAACAGCAGCACGAACAGCGTCACCACCGCGGCAAGACGTGGTAAACGGGCATACCGTTGCAATACGGCGATGACGGGGGAGAAGACCAACGCCAGCACCCCGGCGACCGCAAGGGGGAAAACGAGCAGGTGGAGTGCAGAGATGATCTGCCCAAGCACCCAGATCCCGGCCACGGCAAGGCCGGCGAGTGCCACTGCAGTAAACGCGACGAGCGTAAAGCGCACCAGGCGCCGTTCACCGGGGCTCAAGTCCAGCAGTTGCCGGTCCTCAGCGCTCTCGGGGTCGTCCATCGTTACTCCGAACTTTTACCCGGGCCATGGTCCGGCATAATGTTTGTAATCGACTTGACCGGGCGCAGGCATGCCTCCGGCGTCAGGATCCCACCGTAAGAGCGCGAAAACAGCAGGGGCGTACTACGCCCCTGCTGCCAGAGATCCGTCTCTGTAAGGAACGACACAGATCCGTGCGCCGTTACTCGAGCATACCGCCTTCGCCACCGTCATATTCAGGTGCGGAATCGAGCATCTCTTCGTCAGCATCTGTGCGAAGGATGTACTCGTCATCTTCCGCGTCGTGAGTGAGTTCGATTTCATCCCAAGACATGGCGATGTCCTTATCACCAATGCCGAGGAATCCGCCAACTCCCACGACCACACCGACGATTTGTCCGTCCTCGTCGATGATCAGGTCGTTAATGGAGCCGACTTCCTCATCCTCCGCACCCTTCACGGTGTTACCGATCAGGTCATTCGCGTGGAAGGCGCCCTCTGGCTTGCTCGACATATACTTGTCGTCATCCATGCCGTTTGCCTGGTCCTCGGCGGCAAGGCTGCCCATTCCCAGCATCATTGCTGAGCCGAGCATCACGCTCAGTGTGGTCGCTGTCATTCGTTTCATTGGTATCTCCTTACCATTGACTTACAAATCCGATTCAGCCTCGCTACGCACTCGAAGGCTGAATCTCTGAAAGCCGCCCAACGCGCTGTGTTGGCCTGCATTCGGGGGATATACGCGGGAGGGTCGGGGTTAGTTCCAACAGCCGTGTCGAATGCGGCCAGATGGACATCGGTAACGCCGCCGGGAACGTAACCCGCCCCGCGGCAAGGGGTGTGCCACGGGCCAATCGTGAACCCGCCGCCAGGCGGGGGACGGATCGCGCTTATGGAGCCGACGCAGTGTTCCGGATGGCAAGCCCGCCACCTCGATGCCGGCGAGCACAGTCCACGAGGAACATCGCCACAAAGCTGCCCGCCATCGGCATGGACAGCCGACGGTCACGCGGGTTCTCAGGCCTCTGTCGCCACGAGGTCCTTATACGCATGCCAACTGGCATGGCCGAGTATGGGCAGGGCAATGGCCAAGCCGATGAATGCGGTGGCGAGGCCAACGAAGGTGATCGCACTCAAGATAACGCCCCAGAGCAGCATCGGTTTCAGGTTATGCTTGACGACCGCGAGGCTCGTGATCACCGCCTCAAGCACGCTTGCCTGTGGCTCGTCCAGCAGGCGTGGGATGGCGACTACACTCAGGGCGAACGCGGTAAAAGCGAGCACGGCGCCGATGGCTGTGCCCACAATAATCAGGGCCACACCTGTACCCGTCAGCAGCAGATCCGTGTACACCAGCGTGGTTTCCGCGGTGGGGATCTCGACGCCGAAGAACAACGCAAACAACAATGTCGCGAAGCGAATCCATGCGAGCAAGAAAACCATCAGCAGCACACCCAACAAGGCGATCTGTGTCGCATTCGCCCGCCAAGCGAGTAGTGACTGCTGAAGCGACGGCCTGGTGCCACTGTCCAGGCGGCGGCTCATGTCGTAGAGGCCGATGGCGACGACAGGCCCCATGATCATGAAACCCGCCACCAGCGGCAGCAGCCAGGCGCCTTGACCGGCCGCCCAGAGACCGCCCACCAGGGCCAGACTCACGATGACCCAGATCGCCCCATAGCCAATACTGGTGCCGGGACAGCGTTTTAAGTCGTGCCAACCCGCCTGCACCCAGCCCCACGGCTGCTCCATGGATATCCTGTGGATGAACAGAGGCTGCTCGCCCCCGAGGTCGAGCCTTGCCGATGATGGAGTGGCCATAATTCGAAATCTCCCCAGTCACAATCAGACCAATGATCCTCAATCTACACGAAATCCGTCACTGCGACTGCGCACCGGATGCTGGCGGCAGTCTTAGGAACTAACAACCATGACCGGGCACCCTGCACCGCGAATGAGGGCCGTGGCGAAGCTGCCTAGCACGAGTCGTTCCAGGCTTGAGCGACCATGCGTTCCGGTTACGACCATCGCACCGGGAACCGTATCGGCATAATCGGTAACGGCCGTTGGTGCGTTGGGGCGATAAACGACTTGCCACTCGGTCTCCAGACCGGACTCCGCCCGAATCTGCTCCGCGCGCTGCCGAAGGCGCTCCCAATATGGGTCCTCCTCCGCCGATGCAACCGACGGGACTTCCCCGAATGCGCCGGTATGCCAATCGGAACCCGTCAGCCAGTCCGAGCCATCCTCACCCGTTTCAGGCCCCCCGTGTATATGTTCCAGGGAAGCGTGCAGCAGGTGAATGGAGGCCCCGAGCTGGCGGCCCAGATCCAGTGCATGATTCAGTGCGACCTCCGCCTGCGTGGAACTGTCGAGACACACCACGAGCGAGCGCACCGGTCCGTGCCAGTGAACCGAGAGGCGAGGCCCGGTGATCACGAGCGGACGATGGGCCCGACGCAGAATCTCGCTGGAGACACTCCCCAGCACGAGCTCGGTGAGCGCGCCGCGCGCATGGCTGGTCATGCAAACCAGGATCCCTTCCTCGGTCTGGGTCTCAAGCAGGATGCGATGGGCCGGGCTGTCAGCGCTGACGACCTGCACTTCCGCGGCGTCGAGACCGAGCCGATGCATGGCTGCATTGACTTCATTGCGGCGAACCGTGTCCTCTTTGCCCTCGGCAACCACGGACAGAACGCGCAGTGGAACCCCGAGTTGCTCGGCCAAGGCGCGGGCGGGGCCTAGCGCCGCCAGACAGCGGTCGGAACCGTCAACCGGAACTACGATACGCGCCACCATGGCACCCCCTCCGCAAGCAGACCTTCTCCTGTGAAGTGTGAACGGCTTTCCGCGCTCTGCAATAGCGGCATGCGCTGGAGCACACCCACGACACGCCATTGGCGCTCCCCGCGCGCAAACGCCACTCAGCCTGGTTGCGGCGCCTCGCTGACAACGCTCTTGTCGGAAATCGGCAAATGCAGCAACGCTGCCACCGCACCCAGGCCGATCGCGAGCACCCACACAGCGCCGTAGTCACCAGCTACATCGTACACTCGCCCGCCAAGCCAGGCACCGACAAAACTCCCCAATTGGTGACTGAGAAAGACAATACCAAACAGGCTGCCCATGTAGCGTGCACCGAAGATCTGCGCCACCAGGCCGCTGGTTAGGGGCACGGTACCCAGCCACAGGAATCCCATCACCGCGCTGAAGATTAAAGCAACCGGCGCCGTCAGCGGCAGAAGCATAAAGACGGTGATCACAGCCACCCGCCCAGAGTACAGGCCGCTGAGCAGCAGGGGCTTGCGCAGGCGGTCGCCGAGCATCCCGAAAGTAAACGACCCGATAATATTGAACAGCCCAATCAGCGCAAGGCACATGGCCCCCACAGCTGCCGGGAGGCCCGCATCGACCAGATAGGAAGGTAGATGGGTGGCGATGAACATGACGTGGAAGCCACAGACGAAGAACCCTGCGTTCAAGAGCCAGTATCCACGGTGGCCGGCGGCCTGGCGCAGCGCCTGCCCCAGGGTTAGTCCACCGGATGCGCTCGCTTGAGTCGGGGCGCCCGGAAAGCCCATCGCCATCAGCACCATGAGTACGGCGAACCCGGAGAGCGCCAAAAAGGCGCCCTGCCAGCCCAGCCCCGCCACCAGCCCTTGCCCTAAAGGCACAACCGCGAACATGCCGAACGACCCGACGGCAGTGACCACCCCGAAAGCCAGACCGCGGCGCTCCTGCGGCACAACCCGGGCCACCGCACCGAGCACCACTACAAAACTCGTCGCGCTCAGCCCCAGTCCGATCAGCAGGCCGAAATTGATATTCAGGGCCAGGGCGGTGGAGACCAGGGCGGTTGCCGCGAGACCGAGCCCATACAGCATGCCCCCGGCGCCGGCGACGATGCGCGCGCCATAACGGTCGGCCACCATACCCACCCCGGGTTGTGCCAGCCCCCAAATCAGGTTCTGCAAGGCAATGGCCAGCGAAAAGACCTCACGGCTACCGCCGAGGAGCTCGCTCACGTGCGGCATGAAGATGCCAAATGACTGGCGCATGCCCAGACTCAGCGCGACGATGCCGGCCGCACAAACCAGCACCAGCGCTGGACCGTGTCTGAGCAATGACTTAGGCTGCTTGACAGAGTTCATTGGTGCGTCGGACTCCAGAGAAACCCCGGTGTTGTCCCCAGACTTGACAGGTCAGTCAAGCTCGAACGCAGGCGTCTTTGCCGAGGCCGTTTACCTTGACGGGAGCTGAATGTGGATTTCCAGCAACTCTTTCGTGCAATCAATGAACCGGTATTTGTGCTTGACCCGCATGAGGGGATCATACGCGAGGTCAACGATGCGGCCGCAGAGCTGCTGGAGCTGTCCCGCCAGGAGCTGGTTGGGTTACCCATGGCGGAGATTCATCCGTTTGAGATGAATCAATTCAACGCGTTCAAGGCAAAGGTATTGTCTCAGGGCGGCGCACGCACCCGGGCGCTGACCTGCCGTAACCGCAGTGGCGTTTTCATCCCCGCGGAAGTCTCGGCCAGCGCAGTGATGGCCTCGGGCCAGGAGTATCTGCTGGCCGTCGTTCGCGACCTCCGCCAGGAGCCGTCATTTGACGGCGGCCAGCCAGTGCGTCGATCTGAGTATCGCGCACTACAAGATGAACTGGCCACGACGCGCAGTCTTATCCATCACGCCCCGGAGATGGTGCTGTGGGTGACGACCTCCGGGAGGGTGTATTATGCGAATCAAACGGCGTCCGAGGTCCTCGGGATCGAGCGATTGCGCCTCGAGGCAATGTGGATCTGGGACATCGACGTGGATGCCTGCGCGGAAGAATTCCCCCGCCAGGTTGAACAGTTCCGCAAGCGTAAACGGATCCGTTTCGAGCGCAGGATGCTGGCCGGCGATGGCACGGTTTTCCCGGCGACGGTGACTGTGCAGCTGGTCCAGCACGGCTTCGAAGAGACGCTGGTCAGTTTCTCACGCGACATCACCGAGGAGGTTCGCTCGCGGGACGAAGCGCGGCGTTACCTAAGCGAGCTGGCCCGGGTATCCCGGCAAGCATCAGTCACCGAACTTGCCTCCGCCATCTCGCACGAAATCAACCAGCCACTAACCGCAATGCTCACACGCGGGCGGAGCTGCCTGCGGATGCTCGAACAGGGAGAGCCGGACCTCGAACGTCTGCAGCAGGGTCTTTCGGCAACGCTCAACAGCGCGGAGCGGATCAGCGATATCGTCTCGCGATTGCGCGACTATATGACAAGCGGGGAACCGCAACGGCGGCGCATCGAGGTCGCGCAGCTCATCCATGATGCCGCCATCTTGCTGCGCGCCGATGCCCGACATAGCGGGGTGGAACTGGTGATCAATGTCGCTGAAGGCCTGCCGGAAGTCGAGGTCGACTCTATCCTGATCCAGCAGGTGATTCTCAATCTCGCACGCAACAGCACCGAGGCGATGTTGCAGCACTCGTCTACCGAACGCCGACTTGAGGTTTGCGCCGAACGCGACCACACCGGGAATGTCGTCATCACCGTCAGAGACACGGGCCCCGGAATCGAGCCAGAGCGTGCAGCACGCCTCTTTGAACCGTTTTTCAGTACCAAACGAGGCGGTATGGGGATTGGGCTGTCCCTCTGCCGGTCCATTATCGATAGCCATCAGGGCCGTATCTGGCTTGATCGGCCGGAACTCAGCGGCACGACATTCCGGTTCACTCTGCCAACGGCGGCCTCCCAGACACTGTCTGGCCGTCAACTGGCGGCCACGTCCACTGGTACATGATAAAGTCACTCGGGCCACCGGTGTAGCGATCGTAGAAGGCCCGACCGCGGTGATTGGAGTGCTGGGTCACCCAGCGGATGGATGGCCAGCCGCGGATTTTGGCCAGTGCGTACAGGGCCTCGAACAAAGCGTCCGCGGCCCCACTGCCGCGCGCATGGGGTGCCACGAATAAATCGTCCAGGAAGCCGATTTCGCAGCCGCCGAGGGGCCGTGGGCAGGCCCGAATGTGGGCGATGGCGACGGCATTGCCATCCGCGCTCCGTGTCATCAGGCCCTCCAGTGCGTGGCTGTCATCCATCAACCACCGCCAGACCCGCTCAGCAGTCCCCGAATCCATGGCTATCCCATAGAAATCGGCATAACCGTCGAAGAGCTGACGCCATTGGCTGCGGTCGGCTTCGGTTACTGCAAGCGTCCGGAAAGCGTTCATGGTGTCGGACCGTCCTCGTTTAGGGCCGTGTGGCCTGGTGCACCCGCGCTGCGTGACTATCCCATCGGGCACCGCGTGCGTCACACTGGCGGCTGGAGCGTATGGAGGCGTCCTCCAGGCACGGCCTGAATGACATCACAGCATCATTATCGCAAACCCCGGGCACAACATGACGATTACGCTGCTACTGATTGCCGTCACCGTTGCTGTCTCGTTCCTTGCCTGGCAGCAACCAAGCCTGTTTCACACGCTGATCCACTGGCCGCCGGGGGTCCAGCGTGGCGAGTGGTGGCGACTGATTACCCATGGCTTTATCCACGCGGACACCACGCATCTGCTGTTCAACATGATCACGCTGTTTTTCTTCGGCAGGGTCATGGAACAGGTGCTCGTCCCCCACATCGGCACCCTTGGTTTTGTACTGTTTTACATCGCCGGGATCATGATTGCGGCCCTTCCCAGCCAGTACCGCCACCGGCATGATGTGGCGTATCGCAGCCTGGGCGCCTCCGGCGCGGTCGCCGCAGTGCTGTTCGCCTATATCCTCATCCAGCCGTGGGCGATGCTGCTGGTCTTTGTCATCCCGGTGCCTGCCATTGTCTTCGCACTCGTGTATGTCACGTATTCCTTCTGGGCCGAGCGCCGGGCCCAGGACAACATCAACCATAGTGCCCATCTATGGGGTGCCGCCTGGGGCGTGGTGTTCATGATCGGCCTGGAACCCGCCTTGGTCCCGCACTTCCTCCAGGAGCTTCTTTCACCCCTCTAGCGTCCTGTAACCGAAAACCGGTTACAGGACGCTAGCTTTTCGTTCCTCGAGAGGTTTTCACCAGCGCTGCGGCACTTTCTCAATTTCGTCGGTGTCGTAACCGCGATCATCCAAGAAGGCGAGTATGCGCTCGTAATCCTGCCGCGGCATCTCTGGCTTGCGGGCCATAATCCACACGTAATCCCGGCGCGTTCGCCCGATCACGGTGTGCTCGTAGTCATCGTCGAGATAGATCACCAGAAACTCCGCCTTGATCGGCCAGATGAACTGCATGCCCCATTCGGCGTTGTTGCTGCTGCGCACGAAGCCTGTCGGATTGTATCGTTTCTCCTCGCCGTCGAAGCCACCTTTGCGGAAGGTGAATACAGTATCGATGCTGCCGTCGTCATTCAGGCTGTATCGCTCGACAGCGTTGTGAGCGTCACGTTCAAGGAAAGTGGGAATGTTCGCGATCACATACCAATCGCCCATGTAGCGCTGAAGATCGACGTGGTCAACGGTGTCCATGGGTGGTCGGCTCTGGCACCCCGCCAGCAGCGCTGCGGCACAGGTGACGGCCAGAAGACGGGGCAGCGGCATAGTGTTCTCCCTGCTGATGCTTCACGGATACCGTGTCGGTCATGCCGGCACGAACAGGAGTCTGCCACAAAATGTATTAGTCTTGTATAGCTTTTCCGAACTGAAACACATCAACCCCGGACGTCGGCCTTCTCGGTTGGCTCAGGACAGCAAGTATCCCCGGCTGGGGGGCTCCCGGATGTACTCAGTACACTAGTGTCCTGTCCCGCAAATAACGTTACGATTGTCGCGGCCCTGACGGCCCCTGGCGGCGTTGCGCCTCCTCGCCGTAG
>NZ_SKOG01000260.1 GCF_007120195.1 Aquisalimonas sp. | reverse complement strand
TCTTCAATCGCTGGATCGTGCCGCTGGAAGAGCATCGGGACTTTCTCACCCTGCGCAACGGCCAGCACTTCGAGGTGCCGTTCGACGTGGCCCTGGTGCTCTCCACCAACCGCAACCCCCTGGAGCTGGCCGACGAGGCGTTCCTGCGGCGCATAGGCTACAAGATCCGCTTCGAGCGCCTGGACGAGACGGCCTACACCACCATCTGGCAGCGGGAGTGCCACCGGCGCGGCCTCGAGCACGACCCGGCGCTGGCCCGCTTCGCCGTCGACGAGCTGCATGCGCGCCACGGCGTACCCCTGCTGCCCTGCCATCCGCGGGATCTGATCGACCTGGCGGTGGACTACAGCCGCTATATGGACCAGCCAACACTCTCGACCGAGGCCCTGTGCTGGGCCTGGGAGAGCTACTTTGTGGGGCTCGCTGAGCCCGGGGAGATGCAGTCATGAGAAAGAGCGGAATTGTGCTGATGCTGGGCGTGTCGCTGATGATGGCCCTGGGTGCCACGCTGCTGGCGCGCAGCTGGATGGCGGAGCGGACTGCCGGGGACGGGGACGGCTCTGACGAGACGTCCGTGGTGGTGGCAGCCATGGAGATCCCATACGGCCGGACGGTGCAGGCGGCGGAGTTGCGCCTGATGCAGCTGCCGCCCGAGGCAATCCCCGAGGGCAGCTTCAACCACCTGGAGGACGTGGTGGGCCGCGTCACCTCGCAGACCATCTACCAGGGCGAAGTGGTTCTCGAAAGGCGGGTGGCGGAGCACCTCGGCGGCAGCGCCCTGGCGGCGGTGCTCGAGCACGGCAAGCGCGCCATGACCGTGCGCGTCGACGACGTGGTCGGGGTCGCCGGTTTCCTGCTGCCGGGCAACCGGGTGGACGTGCTGTCGACCCAGCGCCGGGGCGGCACGCGCGAGGTGGAGTCGGAGACCATCCTCACGAACATCAAGGTGCTGGCGGTGGACCAGACCGCCTCGCCGGAGCGCGACGCCCCGGTGATCGTGCGCGCGGTCACCCTGGAGGTGGAGCCGCCGCAGGCGGAGCGGCTGGTGAAGGCGACCCAGGAGGGCAAGGTCCAGCTGACATTGCGCAACCCGCTGGACGCAGGGGAGAGTGCGAACGGCGAGGTCGCCGAACCGGAGCCAAAACCAGAACCAGAGCCGGAACCGCAGCCGGCGGCCCGACCCGAGCCGGTGCGGGCGCGGCCGGCACCGCCGCCACGGCCTCGCATTGTCAACGTCACGGTGATCCGCGGGACCGACAGCAGTACCACGAACGTCAGAGAGTAACGCCGCGCAGGGCTCGAGACACAAACTAAGGACCGGAGGGTGGGCAATGAACAGGGAAGGCACAACAACACTGACAGGGCGTTGCAGCATGATCGCGCTCGGGGCCTGGCTGACGCTCTCCTGGGCGTTCGCCGCCCAGGCGCAGAACCAGGATGATGCGGGCCGGTGGGCCGGCATGCAACGACCGGGCGCCCCGGCCACGGTGTCGATACCACAGGACGGCACCACCCGCACGATCGAGGTGGCGGCGGGCAAGTCCCGCGTGCTGCAGTTCCCCCGCCCGGTCAAAGTGGTCTCCGTCGGCGACACGGACGTCGCCGACGTCCTGGTGATGCGCGCCCGGCAGATCTACGTGCTCGGCAAATCCCTCGGCACCACCAACGTGGTGTTGTGGGATGAGTCCAACGAGATCGAAGGGGTCTTGAATGTCGAGGTCACCCACGACCTGGAGACCCTCAAGGCGAAGCTGCACGAGATGCTGCCCCGCGAGCCCATCGAGGTCCGCTCGGCCCGGGGTAATCTCATTCTCGGCGGCCGGGTCAGCAGCGCCGCGCGCATGGATTACGCGCTGCGGGTGGCCCGGAGCTTTGCACACGGGGGCGAGGACTCGGTGCTCAACATGATGGAGGTCGGCGGCGCCCAGCAGGTGATGCTCGACGTCAAGGCCGCGGAGGTCTCGCGCTCGCTCATCAAGCGCATGGGCGTTCGCTTCAACGCCTTCGACTCCGGAGCGCCCTGGGATATCGGCGCCGTGCAGGGCGGGGCAACGTTCCCGGAGGGCATGGTCAGCAACTTCTCCCCGGCCGGGGCAGCCATCGAGAACACCGGGTTGTTTGCCGCCTACCAGGGCACGGACTTCCTGTTCAACATGTTCATCGACGCCGCCCAGCGGGAAGGCGTCGCCAAGATCCTGGCCGAACCGAATCTCACGACCCTCAGTGGTCAGGAGGCCCACTTCCTGGCGGGGGGCGAGTTCCCCATCCCCGTCCCCCAGGACCAGGGCGCGGTGACCATCGAGCACCGGGAGTTCGGCGTGGGTCTGCGCTTCCTGCCGGTGGTGCTCGACAGCGGCAAGATCAATCTCAAGGTGGACGTGTCCGTGTCCGACCTGGTGCTGGATGGCAGTCTCAGGCTGGCCGCGGGCGCGAACCAGGAGATCGCGACCGAGTTCTTCGTGCCGGCGCTGGCCAAGCGCAGCGCCAGCTCCACGGTGGAGCTGGGCCACGGCGAGACCATTGCCATTGCCGGCATGATCGACGAGAGCATTCAGGACAGCGTGGACAAGTTCCCGTTCCTGGGCGACCTGCCCGTCATCGGCCAGCTGTTCCGCAGCCAGAGCTTCAACAAGGAGCAGACCGAGCTGGTGATCTTTGTGACACCTCGGCTGGCCCGGCCCATCGAACCCGCACAGGCCCGCCTGCCCACGGGAAGCTTCGTTGCACCCAACGACCTGAAATTCTACCTGCTCGGCAGGTACCCGCGGCCGGGCCGTGGCACACCCATGGACGACGACGGCGGCACGGATCCCGTATTCACGCAGCGGGGCGGCGGGGCGGCCGGGCGTTTCGGCCACGACATGTAAGCCTTGATGGCGACCACCAGGAGCAAACCATGAACACGTTTCCAATTGTGACACTGGCCCTTCTCGTCCCGCTGCTCGCGGCCTGTGCGACCCCCGGCGGCGAACGCCCCGAGTTCGGCGCGAGCGTCCGGCACGTGATCGAGGCGCAGACGTACGAGTCCGACGGCGAGGTGCCGTCCCTGAGCGGAGACAAGGCGGCCGCGGCCATGGAGCGCTATCGCACCGATACGGGTGATCCCCGGCGCTTCGGCAGAGGGACGGATGGGCTTTGATGCGGGCATCGCGCGCGCCGCAAGGCGCCGTGCCGATCCTGGTCACTAAAGGCGAGTAGACATTATGCGTTACCGACTGGAAATCCTGGTAGCAGGCCGTTCTCAACAGGAACTCGCTCCCCTGCAGCAACTGTTGCACCAGCAGGGTGATGTCAACATCAGTGTCCGGCACATCGTCAACGGGCACTCCGATCCATTGCACAACGTGCATCCGCTCCCCGACGCCCTGGTGCTCGTGGCCAGCGAGAACTGGGAGGCGGAACTTGCGGCCCTCACGGAACGCCCCGCGACACAGCGCCCGCCGCTGTTGCTCATCGGGTACAAAGGCAATGAGAACCTGATCCGCGCCGCGATGCGCGCCGGGGCCAGGGACTTTTTCACACCGCCCATCGCGGAAGCCGAGATCGCGCAGTTCCTCCAGCAGCTCATGCGCGACAAGCTGGCGGAATGCGCCCGGCGCACCGCGCACCTCACCGCGGTCATCAATGCCAAGGGCGGCTCCGGGGCCAGCATGATCGCCGCCAACGTGGCCCATATCCTCGCCACTGGGTCAGAGCACCGTACCGCGCTCATGGACATGGACGTGCAGTTCGGCGCCCTGCCGCTGTATTTCAACCTGCCGCCGCGCAACGGCCTGGTACGCGCGCTGGAGCAGGTTGAAAGCCTGGATACGGTGGCGCTGGAGGGCTATGTCCAGCCCCACCGCAGCGGCGTGGATCTGCTCGCATCCGCACCGGATGAACTGGTCAGCGTCGCCGACGTACCCGAATCCCGCGTCGAGCTGTTGCTGCAGGTGATGAGCCAGGCGTACGACGATGTGGTGGTGGACCTGCCGCGCTGGATTGGCGGCTCCACCGCCGCGGTGCTCGAACACGCCGACCGGATCCTGCTCGTGCTGGAGCAAAGCGTCGCCCACCTGCGCGACGCCAAGCGTCTGATGAGCATTCTCCGCCAGGAGATCCACGTCGGCGCAGCGCGCATCACTGTCGTCGTCAACCGCTACGGCAAGGGCAACGCGGTGGAGCTGAGTGACATCCGCGACGCACTGCCGGACCACGAGATCGTGACGCTGTCCAATGATTTTCGCCGGGTTTCGGAGAGCATCAACATCGGCACGCCACTCCCGGAGCTGGCACACAAGGCCCCGGTAACCCGGGATCTGGTGAAACTGGCCGGGCAGTTGCGCGAGGACACACAGCATAGCCGTAAAAAAACCGGTGGCTGGAGCCTGTTCGGCTGGGGCCGCCCGAGCTGACTTAAGGAGAGAGGGACATGGGACTCATGGAACGATTCAGAAACATGGAAGCGACCGAAGGCACCCGCGCGGGCTGGGCGCAGCGCGCCCAGCGCAGCGCCATGACGAGCCTCACCGGGGCGGAGCAGGAATGCAAGCAGCGGCTGTTCAAGCGTCTGGTCAAGATGCTGGACCTGTCGCTGCTCGGCGGCCTGGATGACAAAGAGGCACGGGCTCAGATTCAGCAAGTGTGCGAACAGTTGATGGCCGAGGAGGCGCTGCCGTTCAACGCCGGGGTCCGCCAGCGCATCGTCGCCGAGCTGCAGGACGAGGTGCTGGGGCTGGGGCCATTGGAGGCGCTGCTGGCGGACAAGACGGTGACGGATATCCTGGTCAATGGCTCCAACCAGGTCTACGTGGAGCGGCAAGGCAAGCTGGAGTGCACCTCCCTGCGCTTTGACAGCGACCGCCACCTGATGACCATCATCGACCGCATCGTCTCCGGCGTGGGGCGCAGGATCGATGAATCCTCCCCCATGGTGGACGCCCGCCTGGCGGATGGCTCCCGGGTCAACGCCGTGATCCCGCCCCTGGCGATCGACGGGCCCATGCTCTCCATTCGGCGCTTCCCGGAGGATCGCCTCACGGTGGAGAACCTGGTCCAGATCGGCACGCTGACCCCGACGGTCGCGCGGCTGCTCGAGGCGGTGGTCAAGGCGCGCCTGAACGTGCTGGTCTCGGGCGGCACCGGCGCCGGCAAGACCACCATGCTCAATGTGCTCTCCAGCTTCATTCCGCACCGCGAGCGCGTCGTCACCATCGAGGACTCGGCGGAGCTGCAGCTCCAGCAACCCCATGTGGTACGCCTGGAGACCCGCCCTCCCAACGTCGAGGACAAGGGTGAGGTGAGCCAGCGCGACCTGGTGCGCAACAGCCTGCGCATGCGCCCGGACCGCATTATCGTCGGCGAGGTGCGCGGCGGTGAGGCGCTGGACATGCTCCAGGCCATGAACACCGGCCACGACGGCTCGCTGACCACGATCCACGCCAACACCCCCCGCGATGCGCTGACCCGCATCGAGAGCATGGTGGCCATGAGCGGCTTCAACCTGCCCGCGCGAGCGCTGCGTGCCCAGGTCGCCTCCGCCCTCGACGTGGTGCTGCAGGTGGAGCGCCAGGAGGATGGCAAGCGGCGGCTGGTGAGCGTACAGGAGATCAATGGCCTGGAGGGGGAGGTCATCACCATGTCGGAGATCTTCGGTTTCGAGCGCGAAGGGCTGGATCAGGAAGGCAATGTGCGCGGCCAGTTCAAGGCCACCGGCATCGTGCCCAACTTCTACGAGCACCTCAAGCGCCGGGACATGGACCCGGGGCTTGATGTGTTCCAGCCCGGGCGCGGGGTCTAGCCATGTCCTGGAATATCTCCGACGAGGCCATCTTCATCATCATGGTGTTCGCCGCGGCGTTCCTGCTGGTACAAAGCTTCATGGTGCCGGCCTTCGGCGAGAACCGGCGCGCACGCAAGCGCCTCAAGAAGCGGTTGCGGGACGTACACGGCATGGAGGGCCGGGCCGGGCAGGTGTCCCTGGTGCGCAGCCGTTTCCTGCGGGAGCTCTCGCCGGTGGAGCGGTGGCTCGAGGCGCTGCCCGGGATGGCACGCCTCGAACGGCTGATCGAGCAGGCGGGCCGGGACACCCCCGCCTACCGGGTGGTCCTGAAGGCCCTGCTCCTGGGCGGCGTCAGCGGTGTGGCGTGCGTGTACCTGCTCCCCCATCCTGCCATGGCCCTGGCCGCGGGCGCGGTGGTGGCCGCCTATCCGTTCGTGCGCCTGTCCATGGACAAATCCCGGCGCCTGACCCGGTTCGAGGAGCAATTGCCGGACGCCCTGATCATCATGTCGCGGGCGCTGCGCGCCGGCCACCCGTTCAGCGATGCGCTGCGCCTGGTGGCCGACGAGATGCAGGATCCCATCAGCAGCGAATTCCGCACCATGTTCACGGAGATCAACTACGGCGGCGAGGTGCGCATGGCCCTGGCCGGGTTGCTGAATCGCGTGGAGAGCGTCACCGCCATGGTGTTCGTGACCTCGGTGCTGATCCAGAAGGACACCGGGGGGAACCTGGCCGAGCTGCTGGACGGCCTCGCCGAGGTTGTCCGGGACCGGTTCCGCTTTCACCGCAAACTGCGCACGCTCACCGCCCAGGGGAAAATGGCCGCCTGGGTGCTCTCGCTCATGCCCTTCGCGCTGGCCGGGGTACTCTCGGTGGCCAACCCGAACTTTCTGCCGATGCTGACCCAGGACCCCACAGGCCGGCAACTGGTCCTCGTGGCCTTCGTGTTGATGGTCATCGGCATTCTCTGGATGCGCAGGATCGTGCGGGTCGACATATGAATGGAGGCATGCCGTGGAAATCGTGAATGACCTGTTCGCATTGCTTGACGAGCTGATGGCCAACCCGCAGGCGGCGGAGCTCGGGTTCGCGATCATGCTGGGCCTGGCGGCCTTCACCCTGATGATGGCGCTGGTGCTGCTGGCCGTCGGCCTGGCCGACCCGCTGCGCAGCCGCCTGCAGCGCCTGGAGCCGGAGGACAACGGCAAGGGCGGGGGCTCGGCAGTCCTGCGGTTGTTCGCCCCCGTGGGCGCTTACCTGATGCCCAGCGATCGCGAGGCGCGATCCAGGACGGCCTTGCGGTTGCGCCACGCGGGCATACGCTCGGCCACTGCGCTGCGAGCCTTCTATGGCGCAAAGCTGGCACTGGGCGTGCTCCTGCCCGGGATGACGCTGGCAGTGATCCTGCCCTTCTTCCGCCTGGAGTTGGGTGCCACCGTGCTGTTCGCCGCCTCCGCCGCGCTTGCCGGCTACCTGCTGCCGACGTTCTGGCTCGAACGGGCCATCCGCCGACGCGTGCTGGCACTGCGCCGCGGCCTGGCGGACGCGCTGGACCTGCTGGTGGTCTGCAGCGAGGCCGGGCTCGGGCTTGCCCAGGGCATCCAGCGGGTCGCGGAAGATCTGGAGATCAGTCACCCGGAGCTCTCCGACGAGCTGCTGCTGTTCAACATGCAGACCCGCGCGGGCATGGACAACCGCGAGGCCCTACGGGACCTGGAGGAACGCACCGGCGTGGAGGACATCCGCGCCCTGGTGACGACGCTGCTGCAAAGCATGCGGTTCGGCACCAGTATCGCCGCCACGCTGCGCATATTCGCCGCCGAGCTGCGCGACAAGCGCACGCAGGAGGCCGAGGAGCGGGCAGCGAAGGTGAGCACCAAGATGCTGTTCCCACTCGTTTTCTGTGTGTTCCCGAGCTTTTTCGTGGTGGCCCTGGGGCCACCGTTACTGGGTGCAATGGAGGCCCTCAGCGGCCTCTGAGCAATGACCTGGAATCCTGTCGAGGGACCGACCCATGAAACCGATTCACCCGAAAAGAACGATACTCGCGGCTGTGGCGTTGAGCGTGAGCCTTGCGGGCTGTGCCACGACCGGTCAGATGCAGGAACCGGACCTCTACAGCATGCTCTACGACGGAGAGTCTGGGGCCGCCCATGGAACGGCGTCCCCGGTATCAACCCCGGAAGAAGCCTATCGCCACGGGGAGGCAGCAGCCCGGGCAGGCGATTACGACCGCGCCCTGTTCGAGTACATCCGCGGGCTGCAAATGGAGGACGAACCAGCGGCGGAGCCGCTGTACAGGATCGGCTCCATTCACGACCAGCGGAACAACCACGAACTCGCGGAGATGGCCTATCGCCGGGCGCTGGAGGTGGACCCCTCCCACCCCGAGGCCGGAACCAGCCTCGGCATCATGGAGCTGCAAAGGCGCCGGTACAGTGAGGCGGAAGCGCAGCTACGGGCCGTCACGGACGAGGGCAACGCCAACTGGCGCACCTACAACGCCCTGGGAGTTCTCGCCGATCTTCAGGGAAACGCCGACGAAGCCGTCCGGCACTACACGCGGGCGCTGCGCAAGGACCCGGACAATGCGACGGTCCTCAATAACCTGGGCTACTCCCGTTACCTCTCAGGCGACTGGCGGGGTGCGCGCGATGCCCTGCGCCGGGCGCTCCGCAGCGACCCCAACTACGAGATGGCCTGGCGCAACCTGGGGCTCGTCCATGTCCGCGAGCAAGCGTACGACGACGCCCTGGAAGCCTTCGGCAGGAGCGGCACCGACGCCGAGGCCTACAACGACATCGGTTACGTCGCCATGCTCGAGGGCCGGTATACCGACGCGAAGTTCTTCTTCGAGAAGGCGATGCAACGCTCGCCGACGTTCTACCTGACAGCCAGCGAGAACGTGCGCCAGGCGGAACGGCAGATCCGGCGGAATTCGGCCTCGCGCCAGGCGTATTAGCAGCCGGCTAACGCCGGCGCAACCGGCGCGTCCCATCAACCAAAAAGGAGTCACGGCAATGATCACCGGGATGCGGAACAAGCAACGGGGCGCGGAGCTGGTGGAGTTCGCCATTACGGCGATGCTCCTCTTCCTGCTCCTGTTCGGCACCATCGAGTTCAGTGTGGCGCTATTCGACAAGGCGACCATCACCAACGCCGGCCGGGAAGGCGCGCGGACCGGCATTCTGTTCCGTCCCGAGCCTCGCAACCTCGACACGGAAGACACCATCATTCGCGAGAGGATCGAGGCGTACGCCGAGGACTACCTCATCTCCCTGGGCGGACCGGCCGAGATGGAGATCGACATCCAGCGCACCCTCAGTGCCGTTGGAACCTTCGGGGTCGGAGAGGAGCTCACGGTCACCGTCACCTACCCGTACCAGTTCCTCATCGTCCCCGGCTTCATCGCGGGGATGGGCGGCGGCATCAACCTGTCATCCACCACTGTCATGCGAGCGGAGTAACCATGCACCAGAACATTTACCAAGGAACGGGTTTGGG
>NZ_SKOG01000140.1 GCF_007120195.1 Aquisalimonas sp. | reverse complement strand
CACACCGAGGCCGGTTGCTTGAGCCAGGACTTGTTCGGATCTCCCGAGTTCCCGAGCTACCCCTGTAAGCGCATGCCATGTTCTCAGACCCCGGCGGTGTCGCAGCTACTTGCCATGGCGCAGCTGAGACTACTGCCTTCCGGTACACTGCAAACCGTCGGCTTTCCCATCCCTCGATGGTTATCCACAGACCGCCACTCTACAATATTTCGGGGTTCAATAGATGGCCTACACTCTCGTTCCACCCTTGCTCCGCACACCTTGTTACCAAGATCGCACCCGGCTTCACTACCGACCTGCTGGCTAGGCTTTGGTCGTGGTGGGACTGGGATCATGGAGTTTCCCGTGATCTGCACCCACTGGGTAACATTAGCCAATTTCAGACTTTTAAAATTCCTCCCGAGGCTTCGGATTTATCTCGGCACGAGCAGCGACATGTTATGCACCAACCCGCCGGAGTTCACCAGCACCGACATCGCCGACCGCGGCAAGAATGGTTGGCACGAGAGGCTCCAGATGGACCAGTCGATTGGAGGCAGCTTGCACCAGAACCACGCCGAAGGGTTGCGCAGTCAAGTTCTGCTGGTGTGGAAGATTCGCATCCATGGTGACGAGCACATCGAACCTACCCGCCATGCGCCGCAGAAGCTCGCCATTCTTCAAACCATCCCAACCCATCCCCGACACCGTATGCGCATCATGACCGATCATCAAGGCCGCGAAGTCCACCGGGATGTTCTCGTCAAGCAGAACGCGCATCGGTCAGCAAAGAGTCGCGGGCTAACTCGAGCGCAGCCAACGCCTGCTCTCGCTTGACCGAGGGGAACTGGTGGAGGAACTCATCGAGGGTCTCACCACCCTCGAGATAGTCGAACAGCGTCTGCGCCGGAACCCGTGTACCAACGAAAACCGGCGTACCACCAAGGATCTCAGGATCGCTATGGATGATGGCGCCTCTCGATGTCATGTCTCCGCTCCGGACAGTTTCCTATTTTTACATTATACACCCGGCAGGCCGCCACTGCCCCGGTTGGTGCATAACGTCCAGCGTATCCGGCAGCTTTACCCGAAGCGAACGCGCAGGGTGATGCCGTCCGAGTTGGCGCTGTTATGCATTATTCGTAATGGCTCCATAGCCCCAACACCTTAACGATCCTATCCTCTTCCAGCACCTGGAATACCAACCGATGCTGTATATTGATTCGCCTCGAATAGGCCCCTGCAAGATCACCAACGAGCTTTTCGAAAGGGGGTGGCCTCTGAAATGGGTCTTCAGCAAGGATGGCCAACAACTCCTGCGCCTTTGGTTTCAACCCGCTTGAGGCCAGCTTCTTCGCGTCCTTCTGTGCTTGCTTCGTATAGACGAGTTGCCAATTCACCAATCCAGATCCTCGGCACACTTGTCAACGGGCGTCTCCATGCCTTCCCGGATCGATTCGCGCATACCAGGGACAGATAGCAGAAACAGCGTCTCCTGGATCGCCTCCCAGTCTTGCTCGGATACCAGCACCGCGTTGTTCCGCTTCCCCGATATCAGCAACGGCTGATGCGAGGCGGCGGCCTCGTCGATCAGGCGATATAGGTTAGCGCGGGCTTCGCTGGCTGTGATTGCAGTCATGGCACACCTCCACTCGGCTACTTGAAGATATGGTACGCTTTTTCGTACGTACGTCAAGCAGCACGCGATGCCTGCATAACGACGACAAGCGCGAGCGGCCGCGTCTTCGCGGTCCGCTCCACGCTCTGGTAGGGCTAGTGCGCTGCAAACTCGTCGGTTGCCAGTAGGCCTACCGCAGCGCCTCGCGAACCACCTCGGGATGACGCCTCGCAATTCGGATCAGCGCCTGCGCCGCGCCCGAAGGCGAGCGTCGACCTTGCTCCCAATCCTGGAGCGTGCGCTTAGAAATGCACAGCGCCTCGGCGAACTGGGCCTGTGAGAGCCCGGTCTGCTGCCGCGCAAGGGCGACTTCATTGGGCTCGACCTTGGTGACCCGCTCAGCCCGACCGCCACGCATCTCCCGCACGGACTGCAAAAGCTTAAGACCCAGTTCCTCGCCCGAGGACTGCTGCTTAGACTGAACTCGCTTAGCCATGCTCAAGTTCCTCCCGGATGGCTCGAAGGATGTGGGCCGGGATGTTGTCCCTGACCGACTTTGCGTACACGAGCAGCATCCAAATCTCGCCAGAGGCTAGCCGGGTGAAGTAGATAACCCGCACGCCACCACGTTTTCCCGCGCCGGCGCGGCCCCAACGGACCTTGCGGCAACCGCCGCTGCCAGGGATCACGTCGCCCGCCTCGGGGTTGGCCGCTAACACGAGAAGAACTCCAGCCGCTCTGCCTCAGACCATACTTTCTTGGCCTCAGCGACAAAGGTACGGGTTTCCTTGATCGTGTACATTGGCTAAGTATACGGCAAAGCCGTACGCATGACCAACGCGGAGCCTGAGCCCAACAAACAGTGCAGCATTTCTTCGCCGTGCGCAGCATGGCGGATAAATACCTGTTGGAGGGTAGCGGTCTCAGTCATGCCCCACCTCCAGTGCGGCCACCACATCGGCATGGCCCTGACACGCCCACTGCTGACCCGGCAGCCAGTGCATGTAGCGCATCGTCGACTGGACGTTGCGATGACCCAGTAGCCGTTGGAGCTGGTGAACCGGCAGGCCCTGTTCCAGGACATGCGTGGCATAGGCATGACGATTATGCCGCGTGCGGCATACATTATTTCTGGGCTCAGCACCCTGCCTTATTCACCAGGACTTGGTAGTCGGTCGACGTAGTCGGGTGCCGGGCGGCGGTACGCGCGTTTTCCCTGCGCGACAGCCCGCTGCCGTGTGGTTTGCGGCCGGGTGTAGATGCCGCGGCGCAGCATCGGCCTGATCGACGGGCTTCCGGCAGCACGCAGGCATGAGTGCATGGTGCCGGTCGGATCCAGCGCAGTCTGTGTCCCTTGTCGCGGAGTGCTGCGCCGCGTTATCCAGGCTCGAGCTTGAGCCGTGTGAGCCGCTTGAGCAGTACCCGCCACTGCGCTGCGGCGCGGCGCGGCGCTCGAGGATGACCACCAGGCGGCGGGCGTGGTGCTGCACCCAGGCGGGCGACCTGGAGGAGGCGCTCGCGCACGCCGAGCAGACTCCAGCCCCCGCTGGGTGGCCGCCTCCATGTGGGCACGCAGCACATGCATGAGCTCATTGGCGAGCAGCCGCAGGGCGAGCAGCGCCTGGCTGCGGGCAAGCACCGTCGCCGGGGCCGCCGCGCCGCGGGAGGTGCACAGCTGGGAGTCACCGACGACGTCTTTGAACTCCCCCATGTGCGCTTCGGCCTTGCCCCGGCGGCGGTACAGTACCAGGATCTGCTCGCCGCGGCAGCGCACAGCGGGTGGTGTGCAATAGCCGCTTTTCTGAGCCGCCCCGGCATGCGTGTCCCGGAACTCACCTCGCAGGTGCTCGCGCGCTGCCAGCGCCATCTGCCGCGCGACCGGAAGGCGCGCCACGGCGAGGCGCCGGTACTCCTGGAGACATTCATCGACCGCAGCCGCCACCTGGGCGGCTGTTACCGCGCCGCCAACTGGCAGTATGTCGGCGACACCCGCGGACGCGGGAGAGACGACACGGCGCATGCCGGTACGCGCTCCATCAAGGCCATCTACGCTTACCCGCTGACACGGGACTGGCGCCGGATGCGGATGACTGGGCCAGGCACGAGTTCGCCCAGGCGCTGCGCTGCGACAGGCGGCTGCGCGAGTGGGTCATCGCTGAGCCGCGATTTCGCCGCGCACCCGGGCGGCAAGGGCGACGGCGAGCCCGGTACGGTACGCAGAGCATCTGGCGCGGCCTGCGGCGCCTCCACGACATCACCGTCATGTTCCGCTAACTCACGCGCGTGCTGAACTCAGTTTTGAACGTCTACTGAGCGAACTGGCGGGGCCAGTGTCGCGGAGACAACGCGAGTGGCCGAGCATTACCGGCTGCCACTGTTGCCGGGCAAGATCAGGAGTCGCCGCAAAGTGTGCTGGGTCAGTCGAGTTCATCCGAGTCATCAAGCAGATGGGCGACGGCACGTCGCAGCTTGGGAAGCTTGCCTGATGCGATACCCCAGACGATGGCGTTGTCCACATCAGCATAAGCGTGGATGAGAATGTTGCGGAAGGCGACGATCCGCCGGTACTCGGGGATCTTGGCTGCGATCTCCGGTGCGACTTGAGATAGTTGATTCAGGGCTTCCCCCATAATCTCGAACTGCCGCTCGACGCCTGCACGCAAGAGTTCATCAACGTCGTAGTCAGGGAAGCTCTTGCCTGCAAGAAAACGCTGAACACGGTCCGCCGCAACGGACACATCGTATAAGTACTTCTTCGGATCACGCCGCATAGACAATAGCGTTGTTTCGCTCGATTTCGCGTCGGAGGTAAGGGTTGTTGACACTTCGCTCGGTCACTAGATCGATTTCGCGCTCCAGCAGGGCTTCGATTCCTTCCTTCAATCCGAAATACGCATCCGCTAAACGCTCAGGATCCATATCCTCGAACGTGACTAACAGATCGATATCGCTGCGCTCGGGGTTGAAATCATCCCGAACTCCCGAGCCGAACAGTACAAGATGCTTTACACCGTGCCGTTTGCATAGGCCCTGAAGCTCGGGGACATGCTGTTCGATGATTCGGTGCATCGCCGGTACCTCGTGGCGAAACAAGTGCCTTGGATTCAACGTTGCCCCTCCGTGCATCCATGCTGCTGCGTCTATTGGAACTACGAACGGAGCAGGTGTCGAGGCCAGTCTGCCATTGCGAACGGTGGCCAGACGCTGGCGGGAGGTCCGCTTCGGGTCGCCCCTTGCCTTATGTTCCACCCCGCAAGATACGCCGAGCTTTGCTCGGCGCGAAAACGCTTGGCATGAGCCGCGGCTGTGAAGGAGCCGTCGCGCTCAATGCCATTCGTTAGGCTTCTTCTGTTTTCTCAGTGGCATGGCCGCGCCAACTCGCCTTGATCGACGCCAAGGAAGAGCGACACGAGGGTTTAGCTCTCTTGTGGCGCAAGCTCTTCAACCGGCACCCGATCCAGCAGTTCCAGCCAGACTTCACCATCGGACTCAAGCAGCTCGCCACCGAGGCGCAGGCTCTTGCCATTGAAGCTTGCGACTTGACGGGGGTGGGCAGATGGATCCACGGCTATGCACATAACCATGTAGGTGCGAGCTCTTCACCCGCTCGACATGCTGAAGCCGCTCAAGATAGCCAAAGTTACCGGGGTCGTTCGCCTGAAAAAACCCATTCGCGGTGAGCTGCATGAAGTCTCTTCCATCCACACGGATGGTTTTGTCCTGCCACACACACGCAAGAAGACCGTGCCGTCACTTTCCCTGACACCTCCCCAGGACCGGCGAACGACCCTAAGCGGCGCCCCTAACCGCGTGAATAGCGCTGATTGACTCATGCGCCCCCGAGTTTTCCAAACATGATCTACCCGGCGCCAGAGCCTCTCCTCTGCGCCAGCGAAGCTTCCGTACTCCGCCGGTGCCTTCCATGAGGTCACCCGCCTTGGGGTGTCCAGCGAGGTACTCAACAACCTCTTGCCGCTCCTGGGCGCTCAGAAGTTTCTCCGCACGGCGAACGTATTCCGGAACCTCAGCAACGGTAATCACGCAATTGGATTGTAATCCAATGGATTATCTCCGTACACCACAGGAGCATTCTATCGAACAAGGGAACAAGGCGAGCTGATGGACCGATCTCCGAACCAGTCACCGGACCACTGGACCTCGCTGACCGCTTCGGGTCGCTCTTCGGCCTACTGCTAAGGGCAGGCCATCGGACCCAGGCACGCCTACGTACTTGGGCGCTGACCGGGCAATTGCCAGCTCTCACAGCGTATTGAAAAGGTCCCAACACGCAAACGGTAGGTGCATTAGCGCACGCGTAATGCACCGTTAAGCCCACCGCGCCAAAGGCGCACAACCCGGACAAGGTGCATCGGCAGGCGCAACGGCAACAAACCGCCGAAGACACAACGAAAAAACGCCCCGGCCACAATCGGCCAGGGCGTTACATCGGCGAACTTCGCACGAGTCTATCAACCGACAGACTGTTGTAGGCTTGTGGGTCGTCTGCCTCGGCCAACAGGGTTTCCTCGTCGCGGTACTTGAGCGTGGCCGGGCCGGTGATGCCGGGGCGCAGGGTCAGGATGATGCGATCGGCCCCTTCGAGCGTGCCGGCGACACCCGGCACGTCCGCCTGGGCGCCGACGAAGCTCATGTCGGCCTTCAACACATTGAAAAGCTGAGGCAGTTCATCGAGCCTGGCGCGGCGTAGCCAACCGACCGGCTCGGGTCACGCGTGCGTCACCAGCGGTGCTCACGGTGGTACGCAATGCGGGATCCACGCGCATGGTGCGCAGCTTGATCACTCGAAACCGCCGACCCAAACGCCCGACGCGCTCTTGCATGAAAAAACCATTGGCGCCGGTGTCGATCGTCGCAACGAGCCATGCAAGCGCAATCAGCCAGAACGTCAGTACCAATCCTGCTGCCGCCCCCAGACAATCGAAACCGCGCTTGAGCGCGGCGCTCGACAACGATAACCCGCTTGCACCATCAGCTTGTCCGACCAATGCACCGTCCGAACGCACATGCATGCCCTGCTCGTGCGGCCACCGCCTTCATCAATCGCCCCATACTCGCCACTTCGTCCCCTGGACCGAGCAGCAGGTGCACGTGGTTCGTCATCAGACAATACGCATAGACCCGCACATCACACGCACCACCGAGCTCCTGGAAATCCTCCAGATACCGGCGGCAATCGTCCTCACCCGCAAATACCACTTGGCGGTTGTGCCCTCGCTGCACCACGTGGTGCCCCCCATGCGGCAACACAACTACGCCGTGCGGATCCTTCACGCCCTCACGAATCCAAGGCATGCGTCGCCACGCCCAGGAACTCGGCCGCGTCGAACAGGGTATCGTCCAGGGTCAACAAACGGGCCGCGTTCGCCTCGGCACACGCCAGATGCAGGGCATCCAGTGTCCGCAGGCCGGTGCGCCGGAGGAGCAACCAGTGCGTCGCCCGTTCATATTGCGCGCGCGTCATGGCCACCGCCTGGAATCGCCCCTCGGAGACGTCTTCGTAAAAGGCGGATTCCACCCGGTTGGCCTGTGATTCCGTCAACTCCGCCATGCGTACCCAACGCGCCAGCGCAGAGGCAAATTCCACCCGAGTCAGGTCACTGATCAGCACTGGCCGTGTCTGCGCCAACAGCAGCGACTCGATCGCGGCACTGGCCGGCTCCCCCCGGGTAATACGGCAAGAGCGCGCTGGTATCGGCATAGAGCATCAAAAGCGCTCGGCTTCCCGAAGCTGCCGGACCGCCGCTCCGGCCGATTCCCGCATGGGCGGCAGCTCGTCGCGCAGCGACGCCCGCGACCGGAATGCCACCTCGCCAGAAGGCGGGCCCACTAGCCGCGCTGCCGGTCTGCCCCGGCGCAGGATCAATACCTCCTCGCCCGCCTGCACCCGTTCCAGAAGCTGGGAGATCCGTTCTCGCGCCTCGCGCACACTGACCTCGTTCATGAATAAACTCCGCCCATATATGTACACGAATTATGTACACAAAAGCCGGCGCGTGCAATTGCAGTTTAAGCAAGGTTCGGAGTTTCCGTCGCACGTCCACGGCGATCAGCCCTTGGTCGCACGCTGCCGAAAGCGCTTTTCCGGGAAGGGATTTGGCGATCCCCACCTGTAACTCGTACAGCGCAATAGATAGGATCCAATATCCTGCGGGTGCCCACGCCAACAGCTTGTCGGCTATCTGGTGTTCCCGTTGAGGAAGTAAATTAAGGGGTCTTCTGTACCAGTAAGCACGCTATAGGGATTCGCGCTCGGTATCCCTGCCTGGTACATCGCGCAGCTCCTCGACGGAGGGGATGTCCTCCACACAGGGCAAATCGACGATGGTTCACTTGCGTTTGCCTTATCGATCCCGGCCCCCACCGCGTGACACTCCTAGTTACCGATTCCCCTCACGGTTCCTCTTGACAGGGTACGTTGTCCCAGACACTTCATACCACCTCCTTGTCGCATGGCTGGCAGGATACTGTAGGCAGAACTCCAGGTTGCGACCGCACCAACACAAAAAGTGCTTGGCAACATATACTTATGCGACTTCGTATCGCAACGAACCGACCAAGCTCAGCGACCATGGCGAGCTGGCGCGGCAGTTGCGTAGGCAAGCGCCGTGCCAGATTGACATGGATCGCTGCGGCGCCTTGTTGGGCCCCTGGGCCAGGCGTTTTCTCAAGTCTCGTGAAGCGGTGTAGCAGAAAGCTTCACGCCTAAGGCGTGCAGCAGCTTCAGCACCGTGTCGTATCGCGGCTTCGCTCCGGGCGTGAGTGCCTTGTACAGGCTTTCACGGCCAAGCCCCGTGTCTCGGGCCAGCTGCGTCATGCCTCGAGCTCGGGCGACATCGCGAACCGCCACCAGGAACACGTCCGGATTAGGGTCCTCCAGAGCGGCCGTAAGATACTCGGCAATGGTCTCTTCCTCATCGAGATAATCGGCGGCATCGAAGGGGGAAAACTCGCTCATGTCAGTCCTCACCATATGTGCGCGCAATTCTCGATCGCGCGCCTGATGTCTCGCTTCGGAGAGGACTTGTCGCCCCCAGCAGAAGCAGATACAACGACCCCCCACGCCTCGTGAAGTAGATGCGATATCCAGGACCTACGTGGACACGCACCTCATAGACCCCCTCGCCAACAGAACTACAGTCTCCGAAGTTCCCCTGTTCAGCTGACCGGATCCGGTGGACGATCCGGGCCGTCCCCTTCTTGTCCCTCAACTTCGAAAGCCAGGCATCAAACTCCTTTGAGCGCAGGAAGGCATTCATTGCTCTATTGTATCCGCTCGGATACGTACTCCGCCAGCGCGTTCGGGCCCTCCATCCTGTCACAGGGGCCCAAAGTGAAGCATGTCTTCCCCGTGCGCAGCATGGCGAAGACATGCCTGTTGGTATTGAGCCGCCCATCAGGCTGGCGCACGTTCTATCTGGGTTTTGTATCGCTCGGGAGGCGGTGGGACGCTCCGGTAGACTCGGGCGCGGCGTAGCCGGCGATGGTGAGTGCGCGAGTTGTGTCCATGGACTGGGGCCTTGTTGCTGCCTTTGACATCCAAACCAGCGCGCCAGGGGTGGGCAAATCCAGCCTCGGCCCGAGCGAAGGCGCGTCCCCTGCCGAAGGGGCCGTCGTCGGTCAGTGCACCGCCGGGCACCAGGCAATGGAGGTGGACATGCTGATT
>NZ_SKOG01000280.1 GCF_007120195.1 Aquisalimonas sp. | reverse complement strand
TATGCACCTGGCGGTGGGCACGTCCCTGGCGATCATCGTGCCCACTTCGCTGCGTTCTGCCCGCAGTCATGACCATGCGGGCACGGTGGATACCGGGTTGCTGCGAGACCTGGGCCTCTCCCTGCTCGCTGGCGTATTGCTGGGCGTAGCACTAAGCGCGATGGTCTCCGGGCGATTGCTCACTGCGGTGTTCGGCATCATGGCCGTGCTGGTAGCGATCAACATGGCGCGCACCGGTGGTCCGCCCAGGATAACGGGCACGCCCCCGCGCGGTGCGCTTCGGCACGGCATTGGTGCGTTCATCGGCAGTGTGTCGACCATGATGGGAATTGGCGGGGGAACCTTGAGCGTGCCCACGCTGGACGCCCTGGGTTACCCGATTCGCCGTTCCATCGGTAACGGCTGCCGCCACTGGTACCATCATTTCGGTGCCGGGCGCGGTTGGTTTCATCATGTCATTCATTATGTACAGGCTGACTACCTCCGGGGTGTCCGCCAGTCCCCGCGCCGTTTCCTCCAGGCGCCAAGGGGCAATTTTCGCGGCTGTCACCAGTACCCGCCCTGGCGTTGGTGGTTTACGGGTCGATCAGCGTATGGCTTTGATCCTTCAGGCCGATGCCGGTGAGTTGCTGCACCATGGCGTGGCGGATGAGATACGTCATGGTGTCCGCTGCGGCTTCGGGCGACTGACCGCCGGGGCGGATGTTGGAGATGCAGTTGCGCTCCGCGTCGGTGCGGCCGGGCCTGGGTGCATAGGTGATGTAGGCGCCGAGGCTGTCGGCGGCGGACAGTCCGGGTCGTTCACCGATGATCATCACCGTGAGACGGGCGGAGAGGGCGCTGCCGATGGGATCACCAATCGCCACCCGCCCCTGTTCCGCGAGAATCACCGGCGACAGGCGCCAGCCTTGGCGTTCGGCGCGCTGGCTGAATGCACGCACGAGTTCCACTGAATGCTCCGCCACTGCCAGGCCAGAAAGGCCGTCGGCCACCACCAGGCAGACGTCCGGCGCGCTGCCCTCCAGCGGGGCGAGCTGCGCAGCGCCGTCATCCGAGAGGCGGCGCCCGAGATCCGGCCGGCGCAGGTAAACGGGGCGGGAAGAAGCGGCGCTGGCGACGTGTACCGAGTCGAAGCCGGCCGTGCTCATCTGCTGCGCCAGGGTCGGGAAATCCACGGCGAAGTGCACGGCATCCCGGGCCTGAGCCCAGTCGTACTGAAAGGCCAGCAGTTCGCTGGTCGCCAGGCTGCTGCCGGTAGTATCCAGGGCCACGCGTGCGTCGGTGAGCCCGCGCAGGCGGCGGTAGGCGGCGGGGAGGTCAAGTTGGGTCATTAGGCCGGGTCCTCCGGGGCCGAGTGGGTGAGCGATTGCGCGTGGGTGAGCAGCGGCTGGCTGGTGTCCGGGCGCACCAGGTGGTTGCGCTCGTCAATGATGTTCATGGCATGCAGCCAGGCGTTGAACTCCGGTGCGGGCGTCTTGCCGAGCAGCTGGCGCACGTAGTTGGCGTCGTGAAATGAAGTGCTCTGGTAGCTCAGCATGATGTCGTCTGCGCCTGGAACGCCCATGATGAAGTTGCAGCCGGCGGTGCCGAGCAGGGTCAGCAGCACGTCCATGTCGTCCTGGTCTGCTTCGGCGTGGTTGGTGTAGCAGACGTCGCAGCCCATGGGGATGCCCAGCAGCTTGCCGCAGAAGTGGTCCTCCAGCCCGGCGCGGATGATCTGTTTGCCATCATAGAGGTACTCCGGGCCGATGAAGCCCACCACGGTGTTTACCAGCAGGGGATCAAACGCGCGCGCCACGCCGTGGGCGCGGGCCTCGCAGGTCTGCTGATCAAGACCGTGATGGGCGTCTGCAGACAACGCGCTGCCTTGACCGGTCTCGAAGTACATCAAATTTTCGCCGACGGTGCCCCGGCCCAGGGCGAGACCCGCTTGATGGGCTTCCCGTAGCAGCGCGAGATCGATACCGAATGCGCTGTTGGCGGCCTGCGTTCCGGCGATGGACTGAAAGATGAGGTCCACGGGAGCGCCCTGGTTGATGGCGTCCAGCGCCGTGGTGACGTGGGCCAGCACGCAGGACTGCATGGGAATGGCGTAGGCCTGGCGCAGTTCGTCCATGAGCTGGGTCAGCTCCACGTAGGCTTGGACGCTGTCTGTGGCCGGGTTGATGCCGACAGTGGCGTCACCGGCACCGTGCAGCAGGCCGTCGAGAATGGAGGCGGCAATGCCCTTCGCGTCATCGGTGGGGTGGTTGGGCTGCAGCCGCACTCCCAGCGTGCCCGCAGCGCCGATGGTGTTGCGGAAGCGCGTCTCCACGCGGATCTTGCTGGCCACCAGGATGAGGTCCTGATTGCGCATGAGCTTCGACACGGCGGCGGCCATCTCCGGGGTGATGCCGGGGGCCAGGCTGGCGAGCGTGCCACCGTTCACCTCATAGCGCAGGAGCCAGTCGCGGAATTCTCCCACGGTCATGTGCGCGACCGGGGCGAATGCCTCGCGGTCGTGGCTGTCGATGATCAGCCGCGTGACCTCATCCTCTTCATAGGGGATCACCGGCTCTTCCAGGAAGCGCGACAGCGGGGTGTCCGCCAGCGCCGCCCGCGCTGCGACCCGCTCCTGCATCGACGTGGCGGCGACGCCGGCGAGCTGATCCCCCGAGCGTTCGGGGGTCGCCTTGGCGAGTAGCTCTGGCAGGCCTTCGAAAATGTGGCGATGACCACCCAGGGTGATGCGGTAAACAGTCATCAGTCCATCGTCCTATATCGGTCCGACTTGAGTAGGGGCATGAGCAAGACGTGCCAGCTACCGTCTTGTGCAGGGGTGTCAGCCGCACTGACGCGCATCCTCCCAACGTTGCTAGCACCGTATGCTATTCGGGAGCCCTCCCGCTAAGTGTAGAGCGCCGACCCCAGCTTCGTTATGGGCGTGCTGTGCGCGGCACCCAATGGTGGCAAGTTCAACTCGTAGGTTCCGCGGGCGCAGCGTAGCGTCCTTAAAGGCCTGTCAGCGCTTCCGCGCAACGTCCGTTGTGGCGACGATCGTTGAGGGCTCATGCGCCTGGCAGGGTTCGATAAAGTGATTCTCTCGGCTCTGCAAGCCTATCCCATCGGAGTGCTGGAGGACCTGCGGGCGAACTTCAACGAGGAGCGGATTCGTCACAGAATCGCGCCCCAAGCCCCGGCGCTGCTTCACAGCCGGGTGCTGCTTCTTGATCGCGATCAGCGCCTCCGCTGCGGCATCGGGTAGGCGCCGGGGCTTGCCGCGGTCGGTGCGCTCTACAGTGGATTCGGCAGCAGCGCCTTGGGGAAGGCTCGCCTGACCCCAGGCCTGTTGGCTAACGTGGTCTTGGCCGGTGAGCCCCGTCTCGTAGCGAAGCTGCACCCTCCTTTTTGCTCGTTCATTGTTCGCCAGAGGGTACCGGCGCGTGCTCGCCGGGGAAAGAACTCCCGACCGTGGTGTGTCGAGGGTGGGTTCCTGGCGAGGTGGGTTCCTGGGTGTCCCGGTGAGACTCCTCCGGTGAGACTAGTGAGACTAGGACAGACTGCCGGTGAGAGTGCATACCCTCTTGCCGTTGTTTCGTCGGGCCTTTTCATGGCGCTCAGGTGGCGGAGCGTGAATGCAGTGAATCATCGGACGGTTCGGCCGCGCGGGTAGGGTCACGGTGGGTTTCTGCTGTCGAGCATGCCCGCACGACCTGCGCAATCTGTTCGAACTTGCTGGCCAGCGGGTTGGTCCGGCGCCAGATCATGCCGATGGTCCGCGAGGGCTGCGGTGCGCCGAAACGGCTGACCGCGACGGCCGTCGACCGCGTCTCGACCGGTACGGCCATTTCCGGGATGAGTGTGACACCGATACCCGCGCCCACCATCTGCACGAGCGTTGACAGCGAACTGCCCTCGAGCATCTCGCGCGGACGCGAGGCCCGCAGGTTGCAGAAGGCGAGTGCCTGTTCGCGAAAGCAGTGGCCCTCTTCAAGGAGCAGGAGTCGCATGTGGCGCAGGGTTTCGGCGTCCGGAATCGGGCGGTCGGCGTCGGCAACGGGGCGGACAAGGAGGAATTCCTCCTGGAAGAGCGCGACTTCCGTCAGTGATGGTTCGGATACGGGCAGGGCGACAATGGCTGCATCGATGCGGCCATCGGTTAGTTCACGGATGAGCGTGGCGGTGACGGTTTCGCGAACATGCAGGTCGAGCTCGGGGCGGAACCGGGTCACGTCGCGGATGATCGCCGGCAGCATGTAGGGGGCGATGGTCGGGATCACACCGAGGCGAAGGGGGCCGCTCAGGTGGTCATGCGAGGCGCGCGCAAGGTTGCCGAGCTCATCGACTGCGCGCAGGATCTCGCGCACACGCAGCGCGAACTCCTCGCCGAAGCGTGTCAGCCGCACCTGCCGGGAGCTGCGCTCGAACACCGCAGCACCCAGCGTCTCCTCGAGTGCCTTGATCTGCATCGACAGCGCGGGCTGGGAGATCGCGCAGGCGTCAGCCGCCTGGCCGAAGTGTCCGTACCGTGCCACGGCCTCGAAGTAACGGAGCTGGCGGAGCGAAGGATCATTCATCATATTTACTTATCAGAGCAATCAATTAATGCGAATATATCTGATAATGTAGGTCTGGTACAAGTGTGGATCGTGGCCGCGCAGCCGTGGAGGCCACCGGCCTGATCGAACCATCCAGACGAGGTGAGCACGAATGGCAGTCAAGAAATCCGAGGTAATGGGCAAATGCCCGGTCATGCACGGCGCCAATACCGAGGCCGGCGGCTCGGTTACGGAGTGGTGGCCGAACAACCTGAATCTCGACATCCTCCATCAGCACGATCGCAAGACCGATCCCATGGGGGAGAGCTTCAATTACCACGAGGAGGTCAAGAAGCTTGATGTCGATGCGCTCAAGAAGGATCTCCACGCGCTGATGACCGACAGCCAGTATTGGTGGCCGGCAGACTGGGGCCACTACGGCGGCCTGATGATCCGCATGGCCTGGCACGCTGCGGGCTCCTACCGCGTTGCCGATGGCCGTGGTGGTGCCGCTACCGGCAACCAGCGCTTCGCGCCGATCAACAGCTGGCCGGACAACACCAACCTCGACAAGGCGCGCCGCCTGCTCTGGCCGATCAAGAAGAAGTATGGCAACAAGTTGAGCTGGGCCGACCTGTACATCCTGGCCGGCAACGTGGCCTACGAGTCGATGGGCTTCAAGACCTTCGGTTTTTCATTCGGCCGCGAGGATATCTGGCATCCGGAGAAGGACACCTACTGGGGTTCGGAAAAGGAGTGGCTGGCGCCGAGCGACAGCGAGAACAGCCGCTATTCCGACGATCGCGAATCGCTGGAGAACCCGCTGGCCGCTGTCATGATGGGCCTGATCTACGTCAACCCGGAGGGCGTGGACGGCAACCCGGATCCACTGAAGACCGCGGAGGACGTGCGCATCACGTTCGGCCGCATGGCCATGAAGGATGAAGAGACCGTCGCGCTCACCGCCGGTGGTCACACCGTGGGCAAGTGCCATGGTAACGGCGATGCCGCAAACCTCGGCCCGGAACCGGAAGCGGCCGATGTGGAAGAGCAGGGCCTGGGCTGGAACAACAAGGTCACCCGCGGCGTGGGCCGTGACACCGTCACCAGCGGTATCGAGGGAGCCTGGACCACGAATCCCACGCAGTGGGATAGCGGGTACTTCCGTCTGCTGCTCGGATACGAATGGGAGCTGAAGAAGAGCCCCGCCGGTGCCTGGCAGTGGGAGCCGGTCGACATCAAGGAGGAGGACAAGCCGGTCGATGTCGAGGATCCGTCGATCCGCCTGAAGCCGATCATGACCGACGCCGACATGGCGATGAAGATGGATCCGGAGTACCGCAAGATCTCCGAGCGCTTCTACAACGACCCGGCGGCGCTCGAGGATGCCTTCGCCCGTGCGTGGTTCAAGCTGACCCATCGCGACATGGGGCCGAAGTCGCGCTACATCGGTCCGGAAGTGCCGCAGGAAGACTTGATCTGGCAGGATCCGGTACCGGCAGGGCGCAGCGACTATGACGTGGATGCGGTCAAGGCGAAGATCGCCGACAGCGGTCTGCCTGTCAGCGAGATGGTTGCCACCGCCTGGGACAGCGCCCGCACGTTCCGCGGCTCCGACAAGCGCGGGGGTGCCAACGGCGCCCGCATTCGTCTGGCCCCGCAGAAAGACTGGGCCGGTAACGAACCGCAGCGTCTGGCGAAGGTGCTGGGTGTCCTCGAGGGCATTGCCGCGGACACCGGCGCCAGCGTCGCCGATGTCCTCGTCCTGGCCGGCAATGTTGGCATCGAGCAGGCCGCCAGGGCTGCCGGGCACAACATCACCGTGCCGTTCTCGCCGGGGCGCGGCGATGCGACCGACGAAATGACCGACGCCGAGTCGTTCGAGTTCCTCGAGCCACTGGCCGACGGCTATCGCAACTGGGTCAAGAAGGACTATGCGGTGGCGCCCGAGGAGATGATGCTCGACCGGACCCAGCTGATGGGCCTTACGGCACCGGAAATGACCGTACTCGTCGGTGGCATGCGGGCGCTGGACACGAACCACGGTGGCACCCGTCACGGAGTGTTCACGGATCGGCCCGGACAGTTGACCAACGACTTCTTCGTCAATCTCACGGATATGGCCTACAGCTGGCATCCGACCAGCGACAACGCCTATGAAATCCGTGACCGCAAGACCGACGAGGTCAGGTGGACCGCGACCCGGGTGGATCTGGTGTTCGGCTCGAACTCGATCCTGCGCTCCTACGCCGAGGTCTATGCCCAGGATGATGCACAGGAGAAGTTCGTGCATGACTTCGTGGCGGCATGGAATAACATGATGAACGCGGATCGCTTCGATCTCGCCTGATTCGCCGTCAGCTCGTGCTGGTGCCTCGCGGGTCTTCCGCGGGGCACCAGCCTGGCCTGTCACCATTCCTCGACCCCCTGGCCCAATCCGGTCCCAGCCCAACCTCTCTCTCTGAGGACACCCACAGGGAGTGCCCCCACAGGGAGTGATGCCCCCACAGGGAGTGACACCCACAGGAAGTCGCTCGCCACGAGGAAGACGATTAGCTGAGTTAGCTGAGGACACCCACTCGATTGAGTTAGGTGAGGACACCCACTCGATTGAGAGGGGCAGTCGCAGCGCGGGCTTGTTCGTTTGTTCTTCCAGGCAAAGAGCTTCAGTTTCGGCCGCGCTGAGCTTGCACAGGCACGTCGGGCCGTTTTTTGGGCGCCACCGGCGTGTGCGAATACTAGCCGGGGGCCATGGGTCGGTATGGGTTAGACGTGATTAGGCCTAAATGGCTTGCGCGGGTGGGAAGAGCCGTCGAGCCTGGCCCATGCCGCGGATGGAGCGTTGCTTGATGCGTTGTGCTGCTTCTCGGAGCTTGTCCACGGCCCCCATGGCCTTGCCGAAGCGGTTACCTGCCGGGGTCATAGTGGCGAGAAATTCGTGTTCATCAATGCCCAGACGCTTCAAGAGGGGCGGGCAGTCTTCGGCGATCGCCCCGCGCTTGCCGGTGAGCGCCGCCCGGACAGTCCAGTCCACGAGTTCCATATAGTCTTTGAGCGAGAACGGCAGCTCATTAGGGCTGTCGTGGCGCTTGGCCTCTTTGAAGGCCATGAGGGACACAGGTGGCGTGTCCCTGTCTTTCTCGTCCCGTTTGGTCTTGCCGCCCTCACTGGATTGCATAGCCCGAATACGCTGCTGGATGGAGGTAAAATCCGACGCCTCCGGCGTGCGGGCGATGCCTGCACGAACGGGATTCAAGTCCACATAGCTCATGCAGGTGAGCAGGGCACGTTCATCGAGCAGCGCTTGGCTTTTGAATCGCCCCTCCCAGAATCGGCCCGCGCAACCGTCCTCGGCGTTGGCCCGGCGCGCGATATGCTCGTTCAAACAGCGCATGAACCAGGACAGATCACACAGCCGACGGCGGTAATCGGCAATCATCGCCTGCGCCGCTTCCGTCTCGCTTGCCGCGGCTGTCTCACCCGTGCGATAGCGTTCCACCAGCAGCGGCAGTGAGAACAACCGATTCCAGCGGGCCATGACCTCGGCATCGGTGAGTTCGGCGGCGCGCTCGGCGTCAATGCGTACAATCACATGGTAATGGTTGCTCATTACCGCGTAGGCGGCCACATCGATGGTGAAGACCTCGCCGAGGGTGCGCAGGCGCTCGACGGCCCAGTGCTTGCGGTGTTCGTAGTCCCGGCCAGTGGCGAAGTCCTGGCCGCAGAGGTAGGCGCGGCGCACGCAGCGGCCAAGGCAGTGGTAGTAGGGTGTGTCGCTGAGGCTGACCAGGGTCCGTCTGGCTTGGGTCATACGCGCTCCGAGGCTGTATTTATAACTACTAATATTTTACACAGGCTTGGAGAGCAGTCAATATGTTGTGTGGGTGTCTCAGTGAGATTTCAGTGAGATTTGCGTCTCAGTGAGATTTGCGTGGGTGCTATCGGTGCCTCCCGGTGCCACTCCTGGTCAGACTCCTCCCGGTGAGACTCCTGGATACAGAAATAAGATGGGTGCCCCGGTCACGCTGGTAGCGAAGAGGTACGCAAGGACGGGCCAGGAACCTCCACCGTGGAATAGCAGTTGTTAGCAAAAATCGTCATAATGAAACAATCGCCACGGGAGGTGCCACCGATGAACGTATCCCTGACCCCAGAGCTCGAAGCCTTCGTTAAGCAGAAGGTCAACACTGGCATGTACAGCTCGGTCAGCGAAGTCGTGCGTGAAGCGCTGCGTCTGTTGGAGGAGCACGACGCCATGCAAGAGGCCAAGCTCCAAGCCCTGCGTAACGATATCCAGGCCGGCCGGGCGTCACTGGGGCGGGGCGAAGGCCGAGCGCTCGATGTGGACACCATCAAGGCCCGGGGGCGTGGGGCACAGACGCAGCGCTAGATGGCACACGTGCGGATATCGCCGGAGGCCGACCAGGACCTGCTAGAGACTTGGCTGTTCATCGCCGAGGATAGTCCGGAGAAGCCGACCGGTTCCTTGACCGGCTTGCTGTTATTGCCGAGCGGCTGGCCGAGTTCCGCGACATGGGCCGCCAGCGCCCGGAGCTGGCCGCAGACATCAAGAGCTTTCCGTTCGAACGCGACGTGCTCTTCTATCGGGACAACTCCGATGGCATCGAGTTAGTGCGCGTCCTGCATGGATCGCGCGACATCGATGTCCCGATGAGACCCATGAGACCCCGTTGTATGGGTGGGCGTCCCGGGGAGACTCCGCCCCCGGGGAGACTCCGTGGGGAGACTCCGGGGAGACTGCACCGTTGTATGGGTGTCCCGGGGAGACTCC
>NZ_SKOG01000144.1 GCF_007120195.1 Aquisalimonas sp. | reverse complement strand
CAGGGTCGGCGCCTCCGAGCGACCCGGGCACAGGGCAGCATGCGCCGGTCACACGAAACTGGCCACGCCGACGATCAACCGGAGGTACGAGAGCCGTGCACCGGCTACTGCGGGGCTGCAGACAGCGCATTGCACTGCTCTTCCTGCCTTGTTCTCCTCCTGTCACCCAGCACGGCCCCGGTTCCGCAGCGATACCGTACGCGGTCATCGAGAGCGGGGGACGACGTCGCACGGTTGCGACCCTCAGGCAGCGTCCGCTGAACAGAACCGCGCGAGTCCCCACCTGGGTATCGCGTCAGTTCCGAAGCTGTCGAGCATCTTAGGTTGTCTATCGAGATTCGGCCTGCTGTGCCGGTGGCAGACCAGAATCTCGCGGTCCCTCTACGGGTAGCAGCCGTGGAGAGTTCAGCGTCGGGTGCCGCCCTGACCGTGGGGGCCTGGCAACGGAGCTACGTTACGGAACATTGGGAACACAGCCTTCCCTTCTGTCGTTGTGACGACGCTGTGACTTACCTGGCAGGAGCCAAGCGGTCATTTTCCGTAACCGCCTGATTTTATTGGTGGGCCGTGAAGGACTCGAACCTTCAACCTACTGATTAAGAGTCAGCTGCTCTACCAGTTGAGCTAACGGCCCGGCGTGTGTGGTGGGGTGGACGATGGGACTCGAACCCACGACGACTGGAATCACAATCCAGGGCTCTACCAACTGAGCTACGTCCACCATTGTCTGTCGACTAGACCCGCGCCACCAAGCGGACTGGCGCGCCCGGCAGGACTTGAACCTGCAACCCTCGGCTTAGAAGGCCGATGCTCTATCCGGTTGAGCTACGGGCGCTCGGTTACATCCTGTCGCGGCCTGACGCCTGGTGTCTGGTCGGGGTGGAGGGATTCGAACCCCCGACTTCCTGCTCCCAAAGCAGGCGCGCTACCAGGCTGCGCCACACCCCGAAAGTCGCTCCAGCCAGCCTCGAACGACTACCCGGCTGCGGAGCAAAGCATGATACTCAGCCAGTATAACGGCGTCAATTGTGCGCTTGTGGGGCCGGAATGGCGCGTGCGAGAATTTCGCCCTCGTGAGAGCGCTTACCGCGACGCCCACCCCGCGCGCCGCGCAGTTTCAGGAGCCGCAATGACCGCAGAGATCCTCGATGGCAAGGCGGCCGCCCTCAGGCTGCGTCAATCGGTTGCGGGTGGCGTCGCTCGGCGCACGGGAACAGGGGGGCGCGCACCAGGGCTTGCCGTGATTCTGGTCGGTGAGGATCCGGCCTCCCAGGTCTACGTGCGCAAGAAACGCGCACAGTGTGAAGAGGTCGGCATCATCTCCCGCGCATACGACCTCTCGGCGCAAACCGAGGAAGGCACACTGCTCGAATTGGTCGACTCCCTCAACGCAGACGCGACCGTCGACGGGATTCTGGTCCAGTTGCCCCTGCCACCACACATGGACGCGCGGCGCGTGATCAACCGCATCGACCCCGCCAAGGATGTGGACGGCTTTCATCCGGTCAACATGGGGCGTCTGGTGCTGAAGCTGCCCGGGCTGCGCCCCTGTACGCCGCGAGGCATCATGGTACTCCTCGACGATGCGGGTATCTCGCTTGCCGGGTGCGACGCCGTCATCCTGGGTCAGTCGAACATCGTGGGCCGCCCGATGGCCCTCGAACTCCTCAATGCCCGCTGCACGGTCACCGTTTGCCACAGCCGCACCCGCGATCTCGAGGCCAAGGTCCGGCGAGCCGGCGTGCTGGTCGCCGCCGTCGGTCAGCCGCACTTCGTCCCGGGCGAGTGGGTGCAAGACGGCGCGGTGGTCGTGGATGTCGGCATCAACCGACTGGAATCCGGAAAACTGACCGGGGATGTCGACTTCGAGACCGCACGCGACCGCGCCGGGTGGATTACTCCCGTGCCCGGCGGCATCGGGCCAATGACCGTGGCCACCCTGCTCGCCAACACCCTTGAGGCCGCCCAGGCGCGGGATCCCCGCTGAGGAACACACCGAGTGCGTAGTGTGCGTCTGAACGGCCTCGCCCACGTTTTCCAGGCTCGACGGGCGCGCTTGAATGCAGGCGACGTCCCTTGCTCACGGTAGTGGGGTCGCAGACATGGCGGGAGACGGGGCAAGCCCCAGAGCCGACTCGCTGGGCGGCGTTCAGCCCCGGAACACCGCCTCAATGGCGTCCTGGAGTCGTTGCACCGGCACCACCTCCAGGCCATCATTTATTCCGTGCCCCCCACGCGGGGCATTCTTGGCCGCAACCACGGCGCGACGGAACCCGTGCTTGGCCGCCTCCGCCAGGCGCTCTTCGCCGTTGGGCACTGGCCGGATCTCGCCGGCAAGCCCGACCTCGCCGAAAATTACGCACTCCGCCGCCACCGGACGATCCCGCAAACTCGACAATGCCGCCAGCAGCACCGGCAAATCGCTTGCCGTCTCCCCCACGCGCACACCGCCGACCACATTCAGGAAGACATCCTGATCCGCCGTCGTAACGCCGCCATGGCGAAGCAAGACGGCCAGCAGCATGGCGAGCCGGTTCGCGTCCAGGCCCACGGCGACGCGACGCGGGCTCGATGAGGGGCTCTCCGCCACCAGTGCCTGAACCTCCACCAGCAGCGGCCGGCTCCCTTCCCGGGTCACCATAATGGTGCTGCCGCTCACCGGTTCATGGTGGCGGGAAAGGAAGATGGCTGATGGATTCTTCACCTGCTTGAGTCCGGCTTCGCCCATGGCGAAGACGCCGAGCTCGTTGGCCGCACCGAAGCGATTCTTCACCGCCCGCAGGAGCCGGAAGCGGCTGCCACCATCGCTTTCGAAGTACAGCACGGTGTCCACCATGTGCTCGAGCACCCGCGGGCCGGCGAGCTGCCCGTCCTTGGTGACATGACCGACGAGAAAGACGCTGGTGCCTGATAGCTTGGCATAGCGAATCAGCCGCGCCGCACTCTCACGCACCTGGGCCACGGCACCCGGGGCCGATTGCAGCGCTTCCGTGAATACGGTCTGGATGGAGTCCACAACGAGCACACGCGGCCGGCGTTGCTGGGCATGTTCAAGAATGGCCTCCACACACGTCTCGGCCAGCACCTCCAGCGACTCCGCCGACACCCCGAGTCGCGTCGCGCGCAGGGCCACCTGGCGCAGGGATTCTTCACCCGTGACGTACAGCACCCGCTCCCGCGCCGCGAGATGGGCCGTGGTCTGCAGCAGCAGGGTCGACTTGCCGATACCAGGGTCGCCGCCCAACAGCACGGCGCCTCCGTGGACCAGACCGCCGCCGAGCACCCGATCCAGTTCCTGCAGCCCGGTGGAAAAGCGGGTATCCTCCTCCAGGGCCACCTTGCCCAGGGTGGTGACACCGGCATCACCCGCGTAGTGGATACCCGTCGCCACCCGCGCGTGACGCTCGGGGGTCGCGACTGCTTCCTCCAGCGTATTCCAGGCGCCGCACTCGGAACACTGGCCTGCCCATTTGGGGCTTTGGGCCCCGCAGGCGCTGCAGCTATAGAGGCTCTTGGTCCTGGCCATCCGGATCCCGTTGTTCCTGGAAACGTACCCGCTGGGTTACGGTACAAAACAGTTCGTAGGCAATTGTCCCCGCGTGCTCGGCCACTTCCTCGGCCGGCAACCCCGGACCCCACAGTGTGACCAGATCCCCGACCTCTGCGGGCTCCTGCAGGCCGCGCACGTCCAGGCAGATCATGTCCATGGACACGCGGCCGATGAGCCGAGCGCGCTGGCCGTTGACCAGCACCGGCGTTCCCGAGGGGGCATGCCGCGGGTAACCGTCGGCGTAACCGATGGCGGCCACCGCCACGGGCATGTTCTCGGGGCAGATCCAGGCCCCACCGTAGCCGATGGCGTCCCCGGCGCGGTGTTCGTAGACGGCATTGATTCGGGTGGTCAGGCTCATGGCAGGGCGCAGCCGCGCGTGGGGCGGCGGTCCGGCACCGAACGGCGAGGCGCCGTAGAGCATAATGCCCGGGCGGACCCAGCCGGTTCTGGTCTCCGGCCAGCCCAGCAAACCGGCGGAGTTGGCAATCGAGCGCTCACCCCGCAGGCCCTCGACCGCCTCGGCGAAGGAGGCCATCTGCTTGCAGGTCGTCTCCGCGGCAAGCTCATCGGCCCGGGCAAGGTGGGTCATCAGCCGAATGTGGGGTGCGACGGCCGAGAGACTCGCCATGCGCGTATACGCGCTACGGACCTGTTCCGGCGGCAAGCCGAGTCGGTGCATACCGGAATCCACCTTCAGCCAGACATTCACCGGACGGGACAGCCGCGCCCCCTGGAGCACGCTCACCTGCCATTCGGAATGCACCGCGATGTCCAGGCGGTAACGGCTGGCCAGGTGGACTTCTCCGGGCTCATACGGCCCCTCTAGCAGGAGGATGGGATGGGCGAACCCGGCCTCTCGCAGCGGAATCGCCTCTTCCACGGAGGTAACCGCAAACGCATCGGCCTGGCGCAGGGCATAGGCCACGCGCAACAGCCCGTGTCCATACGCGTTGCCCTTGATCACGGCCATGACCCGGGCACCCTCGGCCGCTGCCCGCGCCACGGCGAGATTGTGCTGCAGGGCTGACACGTTGATCACTGCCCGCGTCTCCCGGCTCACTGCCAGCCCCCACCGCCGTAGACCTCGTGAATGTAGTTCTCGAAGCGCGTATACCGACCGAGGAAGGTGAGGCGGCAGGTGCCGATGGGGCCGTTGCGCTGCTTGCCGATGATGATCTCGGCGCTGCCCTTGTCCGGGCTATCCTCGTTGTAGACCTCGTCCCGGTAGATGAACACGATGACATCGGCATCCTGTTCGATCGCACCGGATTCACGCAGATCGGACATAACTGGGCGCTTGTTGGGGCGTTGCTCCAGGCTCCGGTTGAGCTGCGACAACGCCACGACGGGCACGTCGAGCTCCTTGGCCATGGACTTCAGGCCACGGGAGATCTGGGAAATTTCCGCGGTCCGGTTCTCCTTGAACCCGGGCAGCTGCATAAGTTGGAGGTAGTCGACGACAATCAAGGACAGGCCGTGCTCGCGCTTGAGGCGGCGCGCCCTCGCCCGCATGTCCTGGGGCGACAGTCCCGGCGAATCATCGATGAACAGCTTGGCGGCGGACAACAGGCTCATGGTCGAGGTCAATCGCGGCCAGTCCTCGTCCTCGAGATTCCCGGTGCGGATCCGCTGCAGCTCCACGCGCCCCAGCGAGGCCAGCATGCGCATGGCCAGCGCCTCGGCGGGCATTTCCATGCTGAATACGGCCACCGGGGCGTCGGCCTTGAGCCCGGCGTGCTCGGCCAGGTTCATGGCGAAGGTGGTCTTGCCCATTGAGGGACGCGCGGCGACGATCACCAGATCCCCCGGCTGCAGCCCGGAGGTCATATGATCCAGATCGGTGAAGCCTGTGGGGAGACCTGTGACGCTACCGTCCTGGTTGTAGAGCAAATCGATGCGCTCCACAACCTTGGGCAAGATGTCGCGAACGCCCACGAATCCCTGGCGAAAGCGGCCACTGGTTTCCGCGATCTGGAAGATGAGCCGCTCGGCCTCCTCGAGCAGATCCTTGCTGTCGCGCCCTTCGGGTTGAAAGGCGGAACTGACCACCTCGGTGCCGGCGCGAATCATCTGCCGCAGCAGCGAGCGTTCTCGGACAATGTCCGCATACGCATCAATGTTCGCGGCGCTCGGGGTCTCCGTAGCCAGGGTCCCAAGATAGCCTAGACCGCCGGCCTCATCGAGCTGGCCGCTGTTACGCAACGACTCTGCCAGCGTCACCACGTCCATGGGCTGCTGACCCTCCGCTAACTGCCCCAGGGAGCGGAAGATCAGCCGGTGATCGTGACGGTAGAAGTCTTCCTCGACGACCCGATCGGCGACACGGTCCCAGCCCTCGTTGTCGACCATCAGGCCACCCAGGACCGCCTGCTCCGCTTCCAGCGAATGCGGAGGCACCTTCAAGGCGTTCATGTCCGGCTGTTGCGCGGGATTCGTTTCTGCCATGGATCACCCGCAAGCCCGTCATCAGGGGAACGCTGAACCAGCGTGTCACATCGCGCCGACGGACACCCGCAGACTTGTGCGCGGTCCATGGAACCAGATACCCCCCATGCGGGACGGGTATCCACCAGGGCCGCAGAATAACACCAGAGCCGTCAGGTGCCTGCGACCACGACGCGCACTGTGGTGTCGACGTCCGTGTAGAGGTGTACGTGTACGTCGTACTCCCCCGTAGCACGGATGGGACCCTCCGGCATTCGCACTTCGTGCTTGGCCAGCTCCACGCCGGCCTCCTGCGCCGCCTCAACGATGTCCGCCGGCCCGACCGAACCGAAGAGCTTACCTTCGTCCCCCGACTTGGCGGCAATGGTCAACGACAGCGCCGAAACCTGGTCAAGGCGAGCCTGAGCCGCTGCGAGCGCTTCCGCGGCGGCCCTCTCGAGCTCCGCGCGCCGCTCCTCGAAGTACTTGATGTTCTCCGGCGTCGCCGGCTTCGCCTTGCCTTGCGGCACCAGAAAATTCCGCCCGTAGCCCGGCCGGACCTTCACTTTATCACCCAGGTCGCCCAGGTTCTCTACCCTTTCCAGGAGAATAACTTCCATCGCTCCAACCCCAATGGTTTGCAAATCCCGAACCGGCCAAGCGCCGGCTCACCCACCATTTCCGGCCATCACACGGCGCCGCAGATCGAACCAGGTATCCACGATGCCCAGCAGCGCGTACAACTTGAACAGAAACGGCATCAGTGCGTAAACAGGCACCATGATCGCCCAGTGCCAACCCTTCGCCACCCGTACGGCATGGGCCGCGGCAAGCGCCTGAAGCGTGAACACCCCCGCGATCAGCAGCGATAGATCGTTGATCAGGCCCGGGCCGGTAAACGTCGCCGCAAGCAGTACCAACAGTGCACCCACGGCAATGCGCCAATCGAGCCGCAACCCGTGGAACTCCTCGCGGAAACCGCCCGGATTGTAGAGCACGGCCTGCCACCAGCGGCCCAGAAGCAGACTGCACGTGGCGATCGCCCACAGCCCCAGCATCCAGAACCCGGACATGGCGGGCAGCACCGCCTGCATCAACTCCCCGGACTCTTGTCCTTCTATCAGCGGCGCCAGGGAGCGTTCCCAGAACGCGGCTGGATCCGGCACCAGCAGGTACCAGACGACGAGGGCCACCATACCCAGTGCCGCACCGGCCATGACTGTCAGCGCCAGCGAAACTGTTGCACGCAACACCAGGGCCAACAGAAAAACGGGGACCCAGTATTCGAGCAAACCGGCGGCGGAGACCAGCGGGTTCGCGCCCATGGCGCCAAAGATAAGCCCCAGAGCGAGCGTCGCGCCGGCCAGCGTTACGAGACCGTCGGCCGCCCCGCGGCGCAGGGTGACCAGGGCCAGCGCTGCCCCACCCAGCCACGCCAACAGCGGCAACAAAGTCGTAGCTGCCATGAACAGGATTGGCTGCCAGCGACCCTGCATAATAAACGCTGCAATCGGCTTCACGGTGGCCCTCCGCGACGCCCGGGCCGCCGTCTAATGGCGATCGGTATACGGCAGCAACGCCAGGTAGCGCGCGCGCTTGATGGCGCGGGCGAGCTGGCGCTGATAACGCGCACTGGTGCCGGTAATCCGGCTGGGTACGATCTTGCCGGTCTCGGTCACATAGTTTCTCAGCGTGGCGAGGTCCTTGTAATCAATCTCTTTGACGCCTTCGGCGGTAAAGCGGCAATACTTCCGACGACGGAAAAAACGTGCCATCACTCGACTCCTTGCGTTTCGCTATTCGGTACCAGCTGGATCCGCCGCGCGACGACAACCAACCGTTGCTGGTCGGACCGGTAACCTGCGGGGCCAAGGTATCCAAAGACCCTGACCGGGCTACCCGCCCGCAACTTGCCAATCACTGACTGCAGCGCCGCGCCCCGCGCGTGCACCCTAACCCGGCAACCAACATGCCGGCGACCGCTACCCTCAGGCTGTTCGGAGACATGGCCGATCGTGAAGCGGCTCACCGGTATGCCACCCGGCGACACACGGGTATGTGGATCATCCGCCAGGCAACCCGTAATCACCAACCGGTTATCCGGCCACGGCGCCTGGCTGCCATCGGTCATCCGCAGTCGGTCTCCAGGGCCAGGGTCAGAACTCGGCTGCGCTGCCGGTTCTCGCGGCGGCGGGCTTGTCATCGCGCCGACCCCGCTCCCTGGACTCGTCCTTTTCCTTCATCATCGGCGACGCCTCGGTCACGCCCTCTTCGCGCGAGAGGACGAAATTCCGGATGACCGCGTCATTGAAACGGAAGGCGGACGTCAGCTCCTCCAGCTCTTCCTTGCCGCACTCCACGTTCAACAGCACGTAATGGGCCTTGATGAGCTTGCGGATGGGATAAGCGAGCTGGCGGCGGCCCCAATCTTCCAGACGGTGCACGGTTCCGCCGTTGCCTTCGATAATGGCACGGTAGCGTTCCGTCATGGCGGGGACCTGTTCGCTCTGGTCCGGATGGACCATGAATACGACTTCGTAGTGCCTCATTAATGGACTCCCTCTGGTTACTCGGGCGGTGGGCCCGGAGAAGCCTTTCGCGATCCCGAAAGGCAGGGATGGGCCCGGGTGGCGGGCCCTGGTTGCGGGTGCAATGCCCCACGTGCCCGGGAACCATGGTCTCCGAGCAAGCGCGCGAGTATACCGTGTGGACAGGCCCATTGGGAAGCAGGGGTCATTCGGCCCTGTAGCGCTGACGCACCGCCTCGTAGAGGATGACGCCAGTGGCCACAGAGACGTTCAGGCTCGACACGCTTCCGCGCATGGGAATCCGCGCGTGAAAATCGCAGGCCTCCCGTGTCAGCCGGCGCAGGCCACTGCCCTCGGCACCCACGACCACTGCCAGGGGACCCGTGAGATCCAGCGCCCAGGGGGCGTGCTGCGCTTCGGCCGCCGCACCGGCGAGCCAGATGCCCCGTCGCTTGAGGACTTCCAGCGTGCGCGCCAGATTGGTGACCTGGAAAAACGCGAGGCTCGCGGTCGCCCCGGAGGCGACCTTGTGCACAGTCGCTGTCAACCCCACCGCCCGATCCCGCGGGGCCACCACCGCATGCACACCGGCGGCATCCGCCGTGCGCAGGCACGCACCGAGGTTGTGGGGATCCTGCACCTGGTCGAGCACGAGCACAAACGGCGGCTCGTCCAGGGCGTCGAGATGGCCCTCCAACGCATCGAGCCCCTGGGGCTTCGGGCCGCGGTAACGGATGACCACGCCCTGGTGCGCCGCGCCGTCGCTGAGCCGGTCCAACTCGCGGCGCGGGACCTCCTGAACGCGTACGCCTGCACGCACGAGCGCGTCGCGCAACTGCCCCATGCGCTGATCACGCCGGTTGCACTCGACCCAGACCTCCACGACCCCGGTCGGGTCGTAGTGCAACGCTGCGCGAACCGCATGGACACCGTGAATCAGCTCATCGGCCTTCAACGCCCGCGGCCTCCGGCCTCCCGGCGTCGTCCCCTGTTGCCGCCACGCTTGCCAAGTGCACCCTTGCCTCGTTTGCGGGCGCTCTTGGCAGTGGCGACCGCCTCGACCACTTCACCGCGCTCGTCCAGTGGGCCGATCATGGTCAGGTCCACCTTGCGCTCATCGGGATCCACCCGTGCAATGCGAACCCGCACCCGATCCGTGAGCCGGTAGACCCGCCCGGTGCGCTCGCCCGTGAGGTGATGGCCGATGGGGTCGAAGCGGAAGAAGTCGTTCTCGAGCTGCGTCACGTGAACCAGACCATCCACATACAGATCATCCAACTCCACAAACAGGCCGAACCCTGTCACCCCGGTGACCACGCCGTTGAACGTCTCACCCACTTTGTCCCGGATGTACTGGCATTTAAGGATCGATTCCGCATCACGGGTGGCCTCGTCGGCGCGCCGCTCCGTCATGGAGCAGTGCTCACCGAGGCTGAGGAGTTCGTCCTGCCTCTTGGGGAAGGTCTGTCCCTGACCACCGTCGATGACGTGACCGATGCCGCGGTGGACCACCAGATCCGGGTAGCGGCGGATCGGCGAGGTGAAATGGGCATACTCCGGCATGGCGAGACCGAAGTGGCCGGTGTTGACCGGGTGGTAGACCGCCTGCTTGAGGGAGCGCAGCATGAGGGTTTGAATCAGGTGCCGGTCCGCCCGGTGTTGCACGCTGCGCAGCAGCTTGGCGTAGTCCGCCGGCTGCGGATCGTCGCCGCCGCCGAGGCTAAGCCCTGTCTCCGCCAGGAACCGCCGGAGGTTGTCGAGGCGGTCCTCGTCGGGGCCGTCATGGTTACGGAATAACGACGGCAGACGCTGCTTTTGCAAAAACCTCGCCGTCGCCTGATTGGCCGCCAGCATGCACTCCTCGATGAGGCGATGGGCCTCGGTGCGTTGCGTGGGCCGGATGGTCTCGATCGAGCCGTGCTGATCAAAGATGATTTGTGTCTCGGTGGTCTCGAAATCGATGGCGCCGCGCCGCTCACGGGCCTTGCGCAGGGACTCGTAAACGCCATAGAGGTGCTCGAGGGGCCGCAACAGATGCTGGTATGTCGTGCGCAGCGCCGGGCTCTCGTCCACGAGCAGTTCCGCCACCTCTTCATAGAGCAGGCGCGCGTGGGAGCGCATCACGCCGCGATAAAAACGCGAGCGGCGAAGCTCCCCGCTGGTGCTGATCAGCATGTCGCAGACCGTGCAAAGCCGGTCCACCTGCGGATTCAGGGAGCACAGTCCGTTGGAGAGCTTCTCGGGCAACATCGGCACGACATCGCGCGGGAAATACACGGAGTTCCCCCGATTGCCCGCCTCCCGATCCAGCGCGGTGCCCGGGCGCACATAATGCGAGACGTCGGCAATAGCCACCACCAGGCGCCATCCCGAGGGTTTGGGTTCGGCGTAAACGGCATCATCGAAGTCCCGGGCGTCCGCGCCATCGATGGTCACGAGCGGCAGGTCGCGGAGGTCCTTGCGTTCCTGCTTGTCCGCCTCCGGCACCTCGTCCGGCAGCCGTGCGAGTTCCTTCTCCACGGCCTCAGGCCACGTCACGGGAATCTCGTAGATAAGCTGTGCCGCCTCTATTTCGGTCCCGGGGCGGATATGCTCGCCGAGCACCTGGATGACTTCGCCAATGGGTTGGCGGCGCATGGTGGGCTGCTGCGTGATCTGAACAACAACCAACTCGCCGTTCGCGGCATTCTGCTGCGCCTCGGCCGGCACAATCACATCGTGGTGGATGCGCTTGTTGCTGGGGACGACGAAACCGACACCGCTCTCGGTGAAAAACCGCCCAACCACGGTCTTGTTGGCCCGCTGGATGACATCCACCAGAATGCCCGCCGGCTGACCCTCGTGGTTCACCCCGGTCACGCGGACGACGGCGCGGTCACCGTGCATCACCATGCGCATGTCTCGGGGCGAGATATAGACACGATCGCCACCCACATCCGGCGCCAGCTGCCCATAGCCGTCCTGGTGTCCCACCACGCGCCCGCGCAGCAGTTCCTCGTTGTCCACAAGGACATAGCCGCCGCGACGGTTACGGATCGCCTGGCCGTCCCGCTCCATGGCGATCAATCGCCGCCGCAGGCCCTCGAGCTCTTCCGGGCTCTCCAGGCCGATGGCCTGTGCCACTTCTTCACGGGTGAGCGGCCGCGCCTGCTCGGCGAGGAGGTCCATGAGGAATTCCCGGCTCGGCACCGGATTCTCGTACTTTTGTTGTTCACGCTCGCGGTACGGGTCCGTTGACGCGTCACGCTGCTGTTTTCTCTTGGCCATAACTGCGGAATCGCTCTCGATTGAAGTGCACAACACTGCCGGCCGGGAATGGCGACAGCATGCCGATGGTGCTCTCGCCTCGATGTGGGCCAAGAGGATACGCGAACACCCCGGACATGCAATGCCGCGGCGCCAGCGCGGCGTTGACAGGCTCTCGGGGCCTCGGTAGAGTACGCGCCCTGACCCGCGGCGCAGCCTCGGGGAAAAGCCCAGGTGGCGGAAATGGTAGACGCGCTAGCTTCAGGTGCTAGTGGGGGTAACCCCGTGGAGGTTCAAGTCCTCTCCTGGGCACCAGCCAGCCCAACGTTGGCTTCCCTGCCGACAAGTTAAGATGTTCACTCGTCGATATCCCTCAGAACGCGTACGCAAAGCCAGTACGCGGGCGTACGGTCTGTTATGGACCCACGCACGTCAACTCCGATCGGCGGTGGGCCGCTCCGTTCATCGCCCCCGCAAGGGTGGGTGCCCGCGAAGCCGCGGCCGTCGCCGGAGTTGCGGGCCTTCCCCAGCATGACCCGCCCGGAGCGCCTTGAGGCGGGGCAGCCATTGGCCGGGTCGCGGTGACCGCATACCCCGCGCATGACGCCCGCAGACAGGTGACGCAGCGGGCGACGACGATTCGCGCGCTTGGTTTGCTCACACGGCGTCGTCGAAAGGGTGGCGCAGCATGATAGTCTCGTTGCGATCCGGACCGGTGGAGATGATATCCACGGGCACGCCGACCAGCTCTTCGAGCTTGTCAAGATAGGCACGGGCATTGGCAGGCAGTTGCTCCAAAGACGTCAGCCCGGCCGTCGAGCCACCCCAACCGGCAAGTTCGATGTACTCGGGCTGGCAGTCAGCCATCGCCTCGGCCCCCAGGGGCGGCACATCCTTCCACTCACCGGCACACTGGTAACCGACACAGATCTGCACCGTCTCCAGGCCGTCGAGGACATCCAGTTTGGTGATACACAGCCCCGAGATGCTGTTGACTTGCACGGAGCGCCGCAGCGCCACGGCATCAAACCAGCCGCACCGCCGGGCCCGCCCGGTGGTGGAACCGAACTCGTTGCCCTTTTCCGCCAGGTACCGGCCCACCTCGCAATCGAGCTCCGTCGGAAATGGACCCGCTCCCACACGCGTGGTGTAGGCCTTGGTGATGCCCAACACATAGTCGATGTCCCGCGGGCCCACACCGGTCCCACACGTCGCACCGCCGGCGGTCGTGTTGGATGAGGTCACGTACGGGTAGGTGCCGTGGTCAATATCCAGCAGCGCGCCCTGGGCGCCCTCGAACATGATGCGGTTCCCCGCGCGACGATGGGCATGGAGGATGCTGATGACGTCCTCCACCATGGGCTGCAGCGCCTCCCCATGGGCGAGGCACTGCTCGTACACCACCTCGAAGGGCTGGGGCGGTTCGCCAAAGTAGTGCGTCAGGACGAAATTATGGAACGCGAGCAAGTCACGCAGCTTCGGCGCCAGCACCTCCGGGCGAAGCAGATCGGCAACGCGGATGCCGCGCCGTGCCACCTTGTCCTCGTATGCCGGCCCGATGCCGCGCCCCGTGGTGCCAATTGCAGCCTTGCCGCGCGCCGTCTCTCGTGCCCTGTCAAGCTCCGCGTGCGACGGAAGGATCACCGGACAGGCGGGACTGATACGCAACCGCTCCCGCGCCGGTACGCCCCTGCCCTCCAGGACCTGGATCTCTTTGAGCAGGGAGGCGGGCTCCACGACAACGCCATTGCCAATCAGGCAGTGCACCCCTTCCCGCAGGATGCCCGACGGAATCAAGTGCAACACCGTCTTCTCACCATCGATCACCAGCGTATGGCCGGCGTTGTGCCCGCCCTGGAACCGTGCCACCGCTGCGGCACGCGCAGTGAGCAGGTCCACGACCTTGCCCTTGCCCTCGTCCCCCCACTGGGTACCGATTACCACCACATTGTGTGCCATGCTGTGCGTTCCAACTCCAATGACGCGATCCGCGCGGGTCGCGCGTCGGCTCATCCATTCAGCGCCCCAACCTTCCAGGCGCCCCCCTCCTGCAACAGCTGCCGGTCGCAATCCAGCTCCCCCGGATCGGCGGTCTGTCCCGGCAGCTGGACCACAACGCGCTCGCCATGCTCGCGCAAGTCCCTGATCGCCGCGAGCAGATCCGCGGCATAGCCCCAAGGCGCCAGAATGCCGCGGGGCCTCGTCTGCGGTTCCCGTGCACCCAGAGAGTGCAGCGTTTTGAGATCCGCGCTAAACCCGGTGGCAGGCCGCGACCGGCCAAATACCTCACCGATGCGATCGTAACGCCCGCCCCGCGCCACTTCCTGGCCGTGCCCGGGGACAAAGGCGGCAAAGACCACGCCGGTGTGAAACCGATACCCCCGCAGCTCGGCCAGATCGAAATGCAGCGTCACTTCCGGAATATGCCGCTCCACGGCAGAAGACAGCGCCCAGAGGTGGCGCAGCGCCGCGGTCACTGCGTCCCCGGCCCCAGCTAGCCGTTCTCCGGCCTGACCGAGCACCTCGACGCTGCCGTTGAGTTCCGTCAATACCGCGAGCCGATCGCGGGCGAGGCCAGGGGCGACATCCTGCAATAGCTCAGAGATCTCCCCGGCGGCTTTGCGCTGGAGGCAGTCAAACATGCGGTTCTCGGTGTCCGGATCCAGCCCCGCCTCGCTGGCCAGTGCCCGGAAGATACCCACGTGGCCGATGTCCAGGTGCGGCGTCGGCAGCCCCGCGATACGAAGCGTCTCGATCATCAGGGCGATGATCTCCACATCGCTCTCCACACCGGCATGGCCGAAGAGCTCGGCACCGAGCTGCAGGGGGTTACGACTGCGCCCTGGCCCCTCAGGGCGGGTATTGAGCACGGTACCCAGGTAGCACAAGCGCGCGGGACCGGAGCGCCTGAGCTGATGCGCATCGATCCGTGCGGCCTGGGGCGTCATATCCGCGCGCACGCCCATCATTCGACCGGAGAGCTGGTCGGTCAGCTTGAACGTCTGCAAATCGAGATCGGGGCCGGTGCCGATTAGCAGCGAATCCAAATACTCGATAACCGGGGGCATCACCAGTTCATAGCCCCACTTCTCCCAGGCGTCCAAAAGCTCCCGCCGCAGGAGCTCCAATGCGGCTGCGCGGGGTGGCAGCACCTCATCGACCCCGTCAGGCAGCAGCCAGCGGTTGGCCCTGGAGAATTCGGCTTCCTTCATGGCGCGTGCCGCTCCTTACACACCAAACAGGTACAACAATCCAAGCCCGCTGAGCATCGCTGCCAGCCCGCCCATGCGCAGGCTACGATCATCCATGGCCTGCACCTGCTCCAGATACCGCCGCAGTAACCGGGGGCTCAGAAACGGCAGGATGCCCTCGACGACCAAGACCAGCGCGATTGCCGTCATCAGCAGCTCAAAGGATCCCATTCCGACTCCAAAAAAATCCGGGCGGTCCCGAGGTGATACGAGGTTGTCTCGTATCCCTCAACCGCCCGGTATACACGCTTTGCGCCAGCCCGTGACCGGCTTACACCGGAGTCGTGTGCCGGGGCTTACTCATCATCACCGTCGCGCTGATTCGCCTCGCCATCGGGATTCTGGTTCTCCAGGTAGCGGAAGAAATCCGCCCCCGGGGTCAGCACCAGCACGTCGTTCTCACCCTGGAAGCTGCGCTCGTAGGCACGCAGACTGCGAACGAAACCGAAGAACTCGCGGTCCTGCTCCGCCGCCTGGGCAAAGATCGCCGCCGCCTCGGCGTCCCCTTCACCGCGCAATTCCTCTCCGTCCCGACGGGCCTCCGCAACCAACACCGTACGCTGCCTGTCGGCATCCGCGCGGATGCGCTCGGAGGCTTCGTCACCGCTCGCCCGGATATCCCGCGCCACGCGCTCGCGCTCGGCGACCATGCGCTGGAACACGGAATCACTGACGTTGGGAGGAAGGTCCACACGCTTTAGCCTGACCTCCAGCACCTCGACACCCAACCCGCTCGCATACTCGTTCGCCTCTTCACTGAGGATGTCCATGATCTGGCCGCGCTCGCCGGAGACGACATCCTGGATGGTACGGCGACCGAACTCGCTGCGCAGGCCGTCCTTGATGTTTTCATTCAAGCGTGCATTCGCGCGGACCGGATCACCCCCCACCGTGGTGTAGTATTCGCGCACGTCACTGATGCGCCATTTCACGAAGGCATCGACGATCAGGTTCTTGAGCTCACCAGTGAGGTAACGCTCGGGCTCCGCGTCGAGCGTCTGTACCCGGGCATCGAACTTGCGGACGTTATTGATGAACGGCATCTTGAAGTGCAGGCCCGGCTCGTAGTCGGCCCGCAGGATTTCACCGAGGCGGAATTTCAGGGCCCTCTCCGTTTCATCCACGGTGAACACCGAAAAGTAGCCCAGAACCACGGCAGCGACGAGGGCGATTCCACCAATTGACTTAAGCGATTGCATCAACGAGCCTCCCGGGAACGCAAGTTACCCCGGCTACGGGCGTCACCACTTGGCTGGCCATCTTGCGGGCGCAGGCGACGATCAAGCACATCGGGATCGAGTTCGCCGGTGTCCCGTCCCTGAGCCCCATCGACGCGGGGCGCACCCGCCCGGTCCAGCGGTAGATACAGCAATGAATCCGATGCATCCCCTGTCATGTAAACCTTCTGGCTGCGTCCGTAGATTTCCGAGATCACATCCAGGTAGATGCGCTGGCGGGTCACTTCCGGTGCCTGGCCGTATTCCTGCAGCAAAGCCAGGAAGCGGGCGCTTTGCCCCTCGGCTTCGGCGATGGCCTGCTGGCGGTACCCTTCGGCCTCTTCGCGAATACGGGCCGACTCACCCTGGGCCCGTGGAATGATCTCGTTGCGGTATGCGTTCGCCCGGTTGATCTTCCGCTGCTCGTCCTCGCGCGCCATGATCGCGTCCTCGAAGGCACCCTGGACTTCCTCGGGCGGCTGCACATCCTGCATGTCCACACTCACAACGCGCAGCCCGGTGCCGTAGCTCTCCATCGCCTCGGATAACAGCCGTCGGGTCTCCTGGGCCACCTCGGTGCGACCTTCGGTGAGGACGAAGTCCATCCGGCGCTTGCCCACCGTCTCGCGCAGCGCGCTCTCGGTGACATCCTTGAGCGACTGATCCGGGTCGCGGAAGTTAAACACATAGGCCGCCGGGTCCTCCACCTGGTACTGAACGGCGAGTTGTACGTCGACGATGTTTTCGTCCTGGGTGAGCATCAGCGCCTCCCGCGCGACGTGTTGCCTGCGGTCGCCGCCACCGGTCATATAACCGATTTCCTGCACGCGCACCTGCTCGACGTTCACGTGCTCAACCGTACCGATGGGCCGGGGTGGCCGCCAGTGGGGTCCTGGCATCTTGGTCTGGTGATAGGCGCCAAAACGCTTCTCCACACCACGCCACCCTTCGTCGACGATGAAGATGCCGGATGCGAGCCATACCAGCACGGCAACGCCGATGATGCCGCCAATCGCCGTTGCGCTCATTCCGGGCATGCCGGAGCCACCGCCATCGTCGGAGCCACCGCCACCCTGGCCATTGCCACCAGACTGACCCTTGCGGCCAAAAAGCCCGCCAAACTTGCCCTTCACGGTCTTGATGACTTCATCGAGATCAGGAGGCCCCTGATTTCCCGATCCGCCCCACGGGTCCCGATTCCCACGACCGGGTTCGTTCCAGGACATACTATTCTCCGTATACTGGACTTACTTTTGAAATGCGCGCGCGGGCTCCCACCAGGGGGCGAAGTGTAATGACCCCTGACGCTGTCCCGCAACACGTCACTGAGCCGCGACTTGCAACGGCGCAGTGAGACCCTCCTTTTCGTACAATCGATCAAGGTCACGTCGACGTATATCGACGCTCAATACAAGCTCACCGTCATCGGTCCACGCCTCATCGAGCACCCGACCGAGGTCGAACAGGCGCGCGCGCAGCCGGCCCTCTGCGGGCGTCAAGCAGAGCTGGCCCTGCACCCGTTCGGCGGCCACCGCATCATCGATGGCGTTGCGCAGGAGCCCCAGCCCGGACCCGTCCGCCGCCGATACCCACACTTCCCGAATTCCAGTCTTCGGGTCCACGGCGACCCCGGGCTGCCGACCGGTGCGATCCACCTTGTTGTACACCCGGATGCGCGGAATCTCGTCCGCACCGATCGATGCAAGCACAGCCTCCACCTGCTCGATGCTCGATTCCCGGTTGTCTTCGCTCGCGTCGACCACGTGCAGCAGCAACTGAGACTCGCTCGCCTCCTCCAGCGTCGAGCGGAAGGCCGCCACGAGTTCGTGCGGGAGCTCGCGAATGAATCCGACCGTATCCGCCAAAATGACGTTGTCACCGCTCGCCACATCCACACGCCGCAGCGTCGTATCCAGCGTCGCGAAGAGGCGATCATCGGCGTAGACGCTCGCCTCGGTAAGGCCGTTGAACAGGGTGGATTTGCCTGCATTGGTGTAGCCCACCAATGAGACCGTCGGCACTTCCTGCTTACGCCGGGCCTGGCGGCCTTGCTGGCGTTGCTGGCGAACGCGGGCCAGTCGCCTCTCCAGCTGCTTGATGCGTACACCAAGCATGCGTCGGTCCACTTCCAGCTGTGTCTCACCCGGTCCGCGTTGGCCGATGCCGCCCTTCTGACGCTCCAGATGCGACCAACCCCGAACCAGGCGGGACGCCATGTGCCGCAGCTGCGCAAGCTCGACCTGCAGCTTGCCCTCATGGGTGCGCGCTCGCTGAGCAAAGATATCGAGTATCAGCCCGGTGCGGTCGAGCACGCGGCACTTCAGCGCGGCCTCCAGGTTGCGCTCCTGACTCGGCGACAGCGCATGGTTCAACAGCGCCAAATCGGCTTGGCCCGCAGCGACCAGCGCCGCCAGCTCCTCAACCTTGCCACGACCGACATAATACCGCGGATCGGGCCGCTCACGCCGGCTGACGAAACGATCCGTCACCTCAGCGCCGGCGGACTCGGCGAGCGAATGCAGCTCATCCAGGGCATCCCCAGCGCCGCGCCCATCGGTGTCCAGGTGAACCAGGACAGCGCGCTCGCCACCTGTGGGCCGGTGGAAAAGCTGCACTTCAGAGGCTGCCGCCCCGGTCAGCTTAGGCGTTCCCAAGATCCGGGCTACCCCGATCCTGCTCTGCCGGCGGAAGCTTCACGTTCCGGGCAGGTACGATCGTCGAAATGGCGTGCTTGTAGACCATCTGGTTGACAGTATTCCTCAGTAAGACCACGAACTGGTCAAAGGATTCGATTTGTCCCTGCAGCTTGATGCCGTTCACCAGGTAGATGGACACCGGAATCCGTTCCTTGCGCAGCGCATTGAGAAATGGTTCCTGCAGCGACTGTCCCTTGGACATTTTTGACCCCTTCAAATTCCCGTTGAGCTTGTTTTTATCGCAAGGCCATGCTCAGACTCCCTGGCCGAGCGTCGTTCACAACACCCCGCGATTAGTCTAGCACAGCCGATGTCGACGACTTCCCGGCCGTTCAGCCAATGCCGCGCGACGCCCGCAGCCCGCCAGACACACACCCATAGCCTCATCATCAAGACACGTGATCAGCAATCCAGCGGGCAAGCCGCCCGAGGGTGTCATCGTGGCCGGGATCACTCCATGTAGCTTGCCGCTCTCTCTTCAGCCAAGTCATTTGACGCTTGGCGAACTGCCGGGTCGCTACAATCCCGCTCTCCCTGAGCCGCCCGCCGTCGTAGTCCCCGTCGAGATAATGCCAGACTTGCCGATAACCGACAGCGCGCATGGACGGATGGTTCAATCCCAGATCACCGCGACGGCGTAGGGCCTCCACCTCGGCAACAAAGCCCTGCTCGAGCATGGCCTCGAAGCGCCCCGCGATGCGTCGATTGAGCTCATCTCGCTCGCGCGGGGCCAGCACCCATTTTGCCAGCGGCGGGCGCGTGCGGGAACGCCGGCTGTCGGCCAGCAAGGCCGTCATTGCGCACCCGCTGAGGCGGTAGACTTCAAGGGCGCGCTGGATCCGCTGCGCGTCATTGGGATGGATGCGCCGGGCCGCGTCCGGGTCGACGCCGGCGAGTTCCGTGTGCAGGTCGGCCCAGCCGCGTTCGGCCGCCTCGCCTTCGATTCGCCGGCGCAGCGCCGGATCCGCCCCGGGCAGATCCGCGAGGCCGTGCTCGAAGGCGCGGAAATACAGCATGGTCCCGCCCACCAGCAATGGCAGGCGCCCCGCCGAGCGGGCATGTTCCACTTCCCGGTGGACGTCGGTACAGAACTGGGCGGCCGAATACGGCTCCACGGGGTCACGAATGTTGATCAGCCGGTGGGGAACCTCCCCCAGGAGTTCCGCCGAGGGCTTGGCGGTGCCGATATCCATGCCGCGGTAAACCTGGGCCGAATCCACACTGATGACCTGCACGGGAAAGCGCCGCGCCAGCGCCACCGCCACACCCGTCTTGCCCGAGGCGGTCGGCCCCATGATGCATGGAATGGGCTGCACCTGGCGTGCGGGCACGATTACTGGCCGCGCAGAAACAGGCGATCGAGCTCGGCCATGCCGAGGCGGGTCCAGGTGGGGCGCCCATGATTGCACTGCCCGCTGTTGGGCGTGCGCTCCATGTCCCGAAGCAACGCATTCATCTCCGTCGCAGTCAACTGCCTGTTGGCCCGCACCGACCCGTGACAAGCCATGGTGCCGAGCACCGCGTTGAGCCGCGCCCGCAGGCGCGAGGCGTCTTCGCAGTCGCGCAGATCCGCCAGCACGTCCGTCACCAGCGCAGCCACATCCGCGTGCCGTAATAGCGCGGGCACCTGCCGCACCAGTACCGTCTCCGGCCCGACGCGATCGAGCTCGAAGCCGATACGGAGAAACTCCTCCTGGTGCCGCTCGGCAAGCTCCGCCTCGGCAGGCGCCACGGGGACACTCATCGGGACCAGCAGCGGCTGCGCGGCAACGCCCTGTTCCGCCAGCTGGCGTTTCAGCCGCTCGTAGACAATGCGCTCGTGTGCCGCGTGCATATCCACCAGCACGATGCCCTCGGCGTTTTGCGCGAGAATGAATACACCGTGGATCTGGGCCAGTGCGTACCCGAGCGGCGGCGTGTCAGCCACCCCGGCGGATTCGTGGTCTTCGACGCTGGAGTCGGCCGACGCCCGCAATGCCACGGCCTCCCCAACCGCTCTTTGCCCCAACGCCTGGTCAGCTTCCCCAGCCGGGGGTGCACCATACAGCGCCCTGGCCTCACGAACTGCGAACGCGAAGCCGGTTTGGCTCTGCGCTGCCGAGTGTGTGTTGGCGGCGCGGTGATCACCGCCCGTCCCCGGGGCATGCGTCATGCCACCCGAGCGGGCTTCGGAGACCGGCACCCCCCCAGGCGTCGCCGTGGCCGTATCCCGCGCGGGGCGCACAGACTCCAGCGCCTCGCACAGGTGCCGGACGAGGAAGTCGTAGATCAACCGGGCGTCACGGAAGCGGACCTCCTGCTTGGAGGGATGGACGTTGACGTCCACCTGCCTGGGATCCACATCCAGGTAGAGCACATAGGCCGGGTAGCGGTCTTTAAACAAGACGTCCTGGTAGGCGCGGCGAATCGCATGGGCCGCCATGCGATCCCGGACCACGCGCCCGTTGACGACCAGATACTGGAGATCGGCGGTGGTGCGGGAGAATGTCGGCAGTGCCATCCATCCCCGCAGCGCGAGGCCAGCGGCCTGCACCTCCACCGCCAGGGCTTGCTCCACGAACGACGCACCCAGCAGGCGTGCCAGTCGTTCCTCGGCACCCGCCTGGTCTCCTGCCGGCGCCACCTGCAGGCCCTCGCGCTCATTATGGCGCACGCGAATCCCGACATCGAACCGGGCCAGTGCCAGCCGCCGGATCAACTCCTGGATGTGCGCAAGCTCGGTGCGATCGGCCCGCAGGAACTTGCGCCGCCCGGGCGTATTGAAAAACAGATCCCGCACTTCCACGGTGGTGCCTTCGGGATGCGCCGCGGGCGCCGGATCCGGGGGTTCTGCGTCGCTGTCGGTTTCCACCTGCCACGCCAGTTCCTGATCCCGGGCACGAGACGTGAGACTCAGCCGCGAGACCGATGCGATACTCGGCAGCGCCTCGCCGCGAAACCCCAGGCTGGCCACGTGCTCCAGCTCATCCAGCGTGGCGATCTTGCTGGTGGCATGGCGACTGAGCGCCAGGGCAAGTTCCGCCTGCGGAATTCCCTGGCCGTTGTCCCGGATGCGGATCAGTCGCTTGCCACCCGCCTGCAAATCCACATCGATGCGGTCCGCGCCGGCGTCCAGACTGTTCTCGATCAGTTCCTTGACGACGGAAGCCGGACGCTCGACCACCTCGCCGGCGGCGATCTGGTTGATCAACTGCTCCGGGAGGGGCTTGATGGGACGAAACAGCGGCATTGGCAGCAACGACATGGTGGCAGGTGCGAACACCGGGCATTATGGCCCAATCACCCCGCCGACGGCTAGCAGGAGCCGTCCCTATTCCGGAATGCGCAACGTGGCGCCCGCGGCGACCTGGTCGCCATCGAGGTTATTGGCCTCACGCAGCGCCGAGACGCTGACGTGGTGCTCCTGCGCGATGCCGCTGAGGGTATCGCCGCGCTGGACCTCGTACTCGCGAGTCGATGAGGTCATTTGTGCGCTGCTGGGGCGGTAACGCTCGGCATAGCTCATAATACCGCGGGCAACAGCCCGGGCCAAGTCCCACTGGTGGTCGGCCTGGCGCAGGCGCCGCTCCTCTTCCGGATTGGAGATAAACGCCAGCTCCACGAGTACGGAAGGCATATCCAGGGATTGCAGCACTACAAACCCCGCACGCTCGACGTTGCCCCGGTGGATCGGGCCAACGCCGGCCAACTCGTGGAGTACCTGCCTGGCGAGATCCGCGCTTGCCTCCAGCGTCGCGCCACGGGAGAGATCCACCAGCACCGAGCGCGTGAGATCGTCCTTGTCCGACAGCGACACCTCCCCCAGCAGATCGGCGGTATTCTCGCGTTGGGCGAGCACACTGGCTGCCTGGGAGGAGGCACCGGTCTGGGAGAGGGTATACACGGACGAGCCCCGCGGGCCGCCGCTTTCAACGGCATCGGCGTGCAGGGAGACGAAGATGTCCGCACGGCTGGAGCGGGCCTTCTCGCGCCGCTCGGCCAGCGGCACGTAGGTGTCGGCGTCGCGGATCATCAATGGCTTGATCCCGGGGGCTTCGTCGAGCAGGTGGCGCAGCTTGCGCCCGACCGCGAGGGTAACCGCCTTCTCCGTCAGCCCCGTCGGGCCAATGGCGCCGGGATCACGCCCGCCGTGCCCCGGATCGATGGCCACGACGAACGTCTCTGCCTCGCTCTCCCGGGCAGTGCGCACCGGCTGATTACGTTCGTCGGCTTCTCGGAGGTCCACCACCAACCGGTGACCGTACTTGTCATTCGGCTTGACCAGAAAGGACTGCGTGCGTGCCGTGCGCTCGAGATCGATGACAAGGCGCAGATCGTGCTCACCTCGGGGAGCGCTGCGCAGCCCCTTCAGCAACCCCGTGCCGCCCACCTGCGGCGTCTCGGCAAGCCGGGCGCCGGAGAGATCAATGACGACACGGTCCGGATTCTTGAGGGTGAACAGCTTGTGGTCCACGGGCCCGCTGAGGTCGAACACCACCCGCGTGCGGTCCGAGCCTGCCGATGTGCGCACGTTATCCACCGCAACCTGGCTCGCGGCGAGGGCTGCAGACAAACAAAGCAGCATGATTGCAAGAACAAGACGTGCCATGGGCCGGCACCCTGCCGTTATCGACTATTTGCCGAAGACCATATAACGATTCTCCTGGATATTGCAATCACAACATCAAGGATCAATCTCAAATTTTTGATTCAATTCACATTTCAAGAAACGATAGATTGGCCGATTGGCTGGTGCCTGCAAGGATGTCTGCAATCACCGCGCGCCCGGTCGCCGAACACGCTGCAAGCCGGGCCTCACGTCCGTCCCCGCGCTCATCGAGATGCAGCCGCAGATCTTCACGGGGCAACGCACCGCGCCCGCGGCATGGCCACTCCACCAGGATCAGGCAGCCCGGCCCAAGTTCATCGCGCAGGCCGAGCAACTCCAGTTCATCGGGCTCACCCAGGCGGTAGAGATCGAGATGGAGCACCCGGCGGCCTGCGACCGCGTAAGGCTCCATCAGGGTGTACGTTGGACTGCGCACACTGCCGGCATGACCCGCGGCTCGCAACAGCCCGCGCACGAGGGTGGTCTTGCCCAACCCCAAATCACCGTCGAGCCCAATGACACATTGTTCCCCGTGCCACGCGTGCCATAGCGCCTCGCCGAGCGCCGCGGTGGCGTCGGCGTCGGGCAGGATGACGCGCACGGGTGCGGGCCGTTCCAGGCCGGAGATATCCCCGCTCATAGCGGATTGAGCAAACCACGCAGCGGCTCGAGCAGGTCCGTGGCCAGCAGACCACGCTCGCCGTCCACGGCAGCGCAATCCGCTGCAGCGGCATGGACGCAGGCGCCGGCAAGCGCACTGTCCGCTGGCGTCATTCCCTGGGCCATCAACCCGCCGATCACGCCGGAGAGCACGTCCCCCATGCCGCCGGACGCCATGCCCGGATTCCCGTCGGTACACACGCCAATTGGCGGGCTTTCGCCAAGCACCAGGGTACCGGCCCCCTTGAGCAGGATCGTGCCGCCGAAGCGTGCACGCAGCTCGGCGATGGCGGCGAAGCGATCCGCCTGGACCTCCGCCGTGGACCCACCCAATAGCCGCGCCGCCTCACCGGGATGCGGCGTCAGCACCCAGTCATCCCGCTGCACGGGCTCCTTCGCCAGGCGGTTGAGGGCGTCGGCATCGAGCACCAGGCGCCCCTGAAATGCCAGTGCATCGCGGAACAACCCGTCGCCCCACTCGCCCTGTCCCAGGCCGGGTCCCAACACCAATACATCGACACGATCCAATAAACCGGGCAGCGCGTCGGGGTCATGCACCATGAGTTCCGGCCGTGCGGCGAGAAAACCCGGCACATGGGCGGACCGAGTCACGACGCTGACCAGACCGGCGCCGCTACGTGCCGCCGCATGGGCGGCCATAAGCGCAGCCCCACCCATGCCATTATCACCGCCAACCACAAGCACATGCCCGTACCGCCCCTTGTGGGCTGCACGTTCTCGCCGGGGAAACCGATGGCGAAGCCCGGCGTAGTCCGCCCGCCAGGCCACGGGCACCATGCCCTCGTACACCGCTGCGGGCACCTCGAGCCCGGCGAACAGCACCCGCCCGCTCACCTGCGGCCCGGCGCCGGTGAACAGCCCGGCCTTGAGGCCAATGAACGTGGGCGTGATATCCGCCCGCACCGCGGCGCCGAGCACGGCGCCGGTGCCGCCGTGCAGCCCCGAGGGGATGTCCACCGCCAGCACCGGCAAACCGCAAGCGTTCACCGCGTCGACGGCCTCCCGGTAGCGCCCCTCCACCGGACGCTGCAGCCCCGTGCCGAGCATGGCATCGACGATCAGATCGCACTCGGGCGGCAATTCCCCGGCGAACGCGCTGTTCCGGCCCTGCGCGCGGTAGCGCGCCGCGACGGTCGCCGCGTCGCCACGCAGTCGCTCCGGGTCGGACAGATACAGCACATCCACCCACAGGCCGTCGCGGCGCGCCAACTCCGCGATGACGTAACCGTCACCGCCGTTATTGCCGCCGCCGCAAAGCACGCACAGGCATTGCCGATCCGGCCACGCCGTGCGCAGGGCCCGATACGCCGCGGCCCCGGCACGCTCCATGAGTTCGATGCCGGGGGTGCCGTAATCCTCAATGGCCCGGCGGTCCAGTTCGGCCACCTGGTCCGGGCGGTACAGTTCTCGGGGTAGTTCGGCCATGGTCGAGGGCGTGTGCCTTTATCCGGGTTGCCGGTTGACTCTGCCAGTATACGCACCTTCCCCATCCCATGGACCGCCTGTCATCGGCGACTGGTACATTGGGGATGGTGGCGCTCGCAGCTGTACAATACGCGTCTATGAAACACGCAGCTACAGCAGAGCTTGATCACGCCGCGCGCCGGGCGCTGGTTGAGCGTATCCGGGCGTGGGGTCGTGAGCTCGGGTTCCAGGCGGTGGGGATCGCCGACACCGACCTGCGCACGGCGGAAGCCCGGCTGGATCAGTGGCTGGAGGCGGGCCAGCACGGCGACATGGAATGGATGGCCCGCCATGGCCACAAGCGCTCGCGGCCGCAGCAGCTGGTGCCGGGGACGTGGCGTGTCATCAGCGTACGCATGGACTACCACCCGGCAGCGCAGGCCGAGGACGCCGACGCCGTGCTCGATGACCCCGCCCGGGCGTTCATCTCCCGCTATGCCCTGGGGCGCGACTACCACAAGCTCATGCGCAAACGGCTGCAGCGCCTCGCCGTTCGCATCCAGGAAGAGACCGGCTCGTCCGGCTACCGCGTGTTTGTGGACAGTGCCCCGGTGATGGAAAAGCCATTGGCACAAAAGGCGGGGCTTGGCTGGATTGGCAAACACACTGTGCTGCTCAACCACCAGGCCGGCTCGTGGTTCTTTCTCGGCGAGATCTACACCGACCTGCAGCTGCCCGTGGACACCCCGGGCACCGACTGCTGCGGGAGCTGTCGCGCCTGTATCGACGTCTGCCCCACGCAGGCGATCATCGGCCCGTATCAGCTCGATGCGCGCCGCTGCATCTCGTATCTGACCATCGAGCATCAGGGCAGCATTCCCGAGCACCTGCGCCCGCTCATGGGCAACCGCGTCTTCGGCTGCGATGACTGCCAGATGGT